>CAZTGE010000139.1:0-10300 GCA_964612995.1 uncultured candidatus Brocadiaceae bacterium
CGGGCGCCGACCGCTACAATGCCCCTTGGGGTGCGGGCGGCGCCCGCGCTATGAGTTCAGTGCCTCATTGATGTGCAGCCTGCCCATTCTTCCCTCGCGCCAGACCCTCCCTCCATCCACTCCGCCGCGGCCGACACCCGAAGGCTGTGGTTACATTGTTCGCAGACTTCCTTGGCACTACGGTCTGGTCTGACTTCCCAGGGCCGTACATGTGAAGCGTTCGGCCACAGGCCTTCCCTCACCGGTCCAGCACCGAAATACTGGCCACCCCTGGGATCACCCGGGTTCCGCACAAAGAGCGTATACGCATGCATCGGGTCTAAGGCTCCGGAGGGTCGGTGACGCACTCGCGATAGCGTGCGCTCCCGTCCAGCCTTCTCCATCAGACAACAAGGTCGGCACCCTCGACGTTGATTACGGAGCTCAATACCGAGCCTGCGTACACCCCTGTCAACGCTTGCCACAACCCGTTGCCGGGAAGCAGCCATGACTCGGGGACACGGCTGATCGCTACTCTTTACCGTGTGGCGGACTTCCACCGCTTACTCCTTGCCGGATTCGTCCCGGCGCTTCAGGCTGGCCTCGGATGTCTTCCGGTGCGATGCTGTGGAGGGAGCCGCGGATGAACGCAGATGAACGCGGATGGGGTTTCATCGCGCAGTCCTTCGGGTAAGGGCCAGGTGCTCCCATACGTAGCAGTAGTCTGTCCTCGGATGTCTTGTCCTCGGATGTCCTTGACCGGATGTCCTTGACGGGGCGCTGAGGAGGACCGGGACCATGGTAGTCCACCGTGGTGTCCGTCAGCCGTCGGCGCTCGGCGCCTCCTGCCCCGCCTCGATCCTGTGATCCGCGGTCGGGTCGAGCCCGGGAAAGCGGTGGCGCTCCTCGGCATCCGGTTCGACCCGCACCGTGCCGGGCTCGAGCACCGCGTCCACCGCGACCGGGTTCCCCCCCTCCTGCACGCCGAAGAGGATGGCCCGGTAGGGCGGGGCCCAGGTGCCGATGCTGCCGCTGATCATGTTGGCGCGCAACGCGGCCAGACTGAGGGTGAACAGGCCCTGGGACCGGTAGAGGGGGAAGCTGTCCCAGGTGGTGGTGTTGACCCCGTAGGGGTTGCGCACGATGACGTGGGGCTCCCCATTGGCATCGCGGTAAGCCTCGACGATGCCGTGGTTGTGGCCCTGGCGCACCGTCGGCGCGTGGACCGGCGTGCCGCTGGTCCAGCACAGGACGATGCCCCGCGCATCGAGGGCCGCGCGGATGCGCTCGTAGACCGCGTCCTCGTCGCCCTCGTAGTAGATGCCGCCCCCCCCGACGACGCCGACGTTCGTGGTGGGCGGGGTGTAGCTGGGCTGACTGTAGGCGGTGTAGACCTTCTCCAGGATCAGGAACCACTGCTGGTCCTCGGGGCCGAGGGTGGCGAGCCAGCCGGGATTGACATCGCCGTCCACCCGGGCGTAGACGTGGTGGTCGGCCGGACCGACCTGCACGGCGTAGGTGCCGTCGCCCAGGTCGACCGCGGTCTCCTCCATGCGCGTCGGCCACTGGGCCACGGCGCCCTGGTAGTAGCCGGTCAGCGGGCAGTCCTGGTAGTAGCCCTGGTTGACGTCGAACATGCACGGGCCGTCGCCCCAGAGCGGCAGGTCGTAGCATTCGTTCTCGGAGAGGCCGTATTTCATGGGATCCTGGGCGTCGTTCCAGGTCCGGCCGTCGGGCTCGGCGGTGATGAAATCGGCGTCGTCGGGATCCGTGCTCCAGAACTGGACGAAGCGTTCGATGCGATGGACGCGCCGCCAGAGGCGCTCGCGGGCCGAGGCGGTGACCGTGTCGACGCCTTCCGGATCGCACCAGAAGCTCGAGTCGTGCCCGTTGCCGGTCAGCTCGTCGCGTCCGCCGCCGAGGGCGACCAGCTGGTTGCGACCGCTGCCGAGGGCGGTCAGGACATCATCGTTCCTGCCGCCGCGCAGGATGGTGCGGGCCGAGACCGTCGCGTTCACCGTCACCGTGTCCTCGCCGTCACCGGCGTCGATCACGATGACCGCACAGGTCCGCGGGTGGGTCGAGGAACCGCCATTGGCGGTGACCACCAGGTTGTCGCCATCGTCGTCAACAGTGATCGTATCGTTCGCCGCGGTACCGGTGATGGTCAGCTCGGTGTAGCCGGTCCGCGCGGTGGTGGCGATGGCCACCGTCGGATCGTCGGCCGGGGTCGTGTCGTTGGCGGTGCTCCAGTTCGAGTTGCCAGCCACACCGGTGGCGCGCACGCGGTAGCTGTAGCCCTGCTGCGCCGTCAGGCCGGTGTCGCAGTAGCCGGTGGTGCCGGGCGGCAGGGTGGCCAGCTCGCTGAAGCCGTTACCGGCGTCGCGTTCGACCGTGAAGCCGGTCTCGTTGTCGCTGGCGTCGGTCCAGCACAGGTTGATCTGGTCGCCGGCCACGCCGGTGGCCGTCAGGTTGCCGGGCATGGTCGGGGCCGTGTCGTTGGCCGGGACCACCAGGCTCACCTCCCCGCTCTCGGTGCCAGGATGGCGCCAGTGTACGATGCGGTAGCGATAGGTGGTATCGCGCTCCAGGCCCCAGTCGGTGTAGCTCGTCTCGTTGCTGGTACGGTAGGCGATGACCTTGAAGTCGCCTTCGGCCCCCACCGCCCGTTGCACGGCCTGGTCCTGGTACCCGCTGCCCACCGTCCACGACAGCTCGGCGCCGTCGGTGCCCGAGAGGGTCACCGAGAGGCCGGTGGGCGGGGTGACCTCGATGTTCGAGTCCGCCTTGACCACGTTGCTATAGGCCGAATCGCCACTGTCCGACAGGGCCTGGACCCGGTAGTAGTACGAGGTCTTGCCGTCGGGATCGTTGTAGGTGGTGGCGTTTGCGGCCAGAGTGGCGATGCGTTCGAATGTGCTGCTCTTTTTGCGTTCCACCGCGTAGCCGGTCTCGTTGTCGGCGTTGTCCGTCCAGGCCAGGTCGATGGTCTCCTCGGTGGTCTCGGTGGCCTCCAGCGCGTTCGGCGGGGCCAGGTCCTGGCGGATGGCGGGGGTGCAGCTCACGGCCGCGGAGGGTCGGGAGGTTCCCTCGGCGGTGGTGCAGGAGACCCGGTAGCGGTAGGCCATGCCGTATTCGACGCCCGTGTGTGCGTAGTCGGTGTCGGTGAGATCGGTGGCCAGCGACTTGAAGCTCAGACCGTCATCGTAGCTCACCTCGACCGCGTAGGATTCGGCGTCCGCGACCGCGTCCCAGCCCAGCTCGATGCGCGTGGCCTGGACCGCGCTGGCCGCGAGGCCGGTGGGGACGGCCGCCGCCGGGTCGCCGAGGGCCACCCAAGAGACCCCCTGCATGGTGCTGGTGTAGACATCCGCGTTGTCCACCCCGTCCTTGAGTACCCGCACACGGTAGAAGCAGGCGCCGGGCGACAGGTCGGCCGCGCTGGTGTCGGTCCAGGAGCTGGTGTCCGCGGCGGCGATGTGCACCTCCTCGTAGTCGCCGGTGCCGAGCTTGCGCTCGATGCTGAAGCCGTCCTCGTCATGGAAGCAGTCGACCCAGGTCACCACCACGGTGCCGTCGGGCTCCTGGCGTACGTTGCAGGGGTCCGGGGCCGAGTCGGCGGCGACCCCGTACAGGGTCACCGCGTAGTTCCAGTTGGACCACGCCGAGTCGTCATCGGTCGGCCGGACCCGGTACAGATAGAGCCGTCCCGCATCCAGGCCGCTGTCGGTCCAGGTCTCGACCTCGGCCCCGACGCTGCCGGCCGCGTGCCAGTGGACATGGTCCACGCTGCGCTCGATGGTGTAGCCGGTCTCGCCGCTCGCGTTGTCGACCCAGGTCAACTGGATCGAGTCCCCGGAAAGGGCCTCCGCGACCAGGGCGCCCGGCGCCTCCACGGCTGCCGGCAGGTAATGATGCATCAGCGCGCAGAGCGCGAAGACAGGCAGGAAACGGTTCATCGGTCGTCCTTTCCATCGGTGATTGAGCCATCGGTGAACGCGCACAGGCGCAGGCCGGCGATCTGGACCCGTCCGGCGCGCAGGCCGAGGACCAGTTGCCGGGGGGCGCCCAGGACCAGGCCCTGACCGACCCGTACGCCGTCTACCCGCAGGAGCATCTCGTAGATCGGTTTCCCGGCCCCGGTCAGGTAGCCGACGTGGCGATAGGCGATCACGTAGTTCCGGGATGCGCTCCAGGCGCCGTCGGTGGCCGGACCGGCCGGGAGGCTGCCGGTGAAGGGGGCCAGCTCGGGCCGGGCCTGCGGGGTGAAGACCTTCTGGTCGACGATCGCCAGTTCCGGCTCGGGACCGAGGCCGCTCATGCGGGCGCTGAAGGCCAGGGCGAAGCTCGGGAGGGCGCAGCCACCGAAGGGGATGGGGTAGTCGCGCTGAGCGACATCGGGGTTGTCCAACTCGACGCCGCCTGGCCGCGGGGTCCCCACCTCGCCCGCGTCGATCGGCCACAGATCGCGCAGATCGTCGAGGTCGGCGTCGAGGACGAAGCGCCCGCTTGCGTAGACCGCCTTCGGCCCGGGCAGGAAGGCGCAGTCGGTCCGTTCGTCGCCGGGGATCGCGGCCCGCCCGCGGGTGCCGGAAGGGGTGCAGGTGGCGACCAGGCCGGCGGTGATCCGTTGATCCGGGACGCCGGCCGCGGTGAGATCGACCGCGCCAGCGATCACCTCCAATTCGGAGGCGTCGGGCTCGGCGGCCAGACGGAAGAGCGTGCCGACGACGGCGACCCGGGCGTGCGGGGTGCTCACCGTCAGGCCCTGGTCGCCCGTGCCGGCAGGATCCAGGCCGGCCGTCAACTCGCCGCGGGTCAGGCGCCAGCGACGGGCGGGGGCGACGGCCTCGATGAGCAATTCGCTCTGCGCTCCGAGCAGGCAGTGGGCGCGGGCGTCGGCGGCGAGCACGGCGCGGGCCTCCGGGCCGGTCCGCAGCCGATCGCCCGGCCGCAGTTCGGTCAGTCCGGCGGCGGACAGCCGGTGCCCGTCACGCTCGATGACCAACCCGCCGGTGTGCAGGGCGATGCGCGACCTCGACGCCGGGTCCGCTGCGACGGATCGAGGGCCGAGCAGCAGGGACCAGACGAGCAGCAGCGCCCCCCCGACCAGAACTGGCGTTCCGACAACGAGCCACGGCGAGCGCCGGCGCCCCGGTGTCGCGTGCCGGTGCCGGGCCGCCCCGCGCCGTCGTGGGAGCCGGCGCTTCCCGAGCCCGCGCTCCACCGCGGCCACCGTGGCCAGACGCCGGCTGGCGGTGTCCCCCGACACGGACTGGCGCACCGCTTCGGCGGTACGCTGCGGATCGGCGCCAGCCTGCACGCGCAGCATGGCGCTCAGGCCCTGGTGGGCGAGCAGGCGCCGCAAGAGATCCGGATCGGTACGACAGGCCGCCAGCAGCTCGCGCCGGCCCGCCGGATCAAGGGTGGCGTCGAGGTAGCCGGCGAGCAGGCGTTCGTGATCCTCGTTCATCCCGCCTCCTCCACCCGCAGGCAGCGCAAGAGTCTGCGTCGTACGCGGTGCAGGCTGACCGCCACCGATCCGGCCGTCCGGCCCAGCCGGCGGGCGACCTCGGTCAACGGCAGGTCGCAACGGTAGCGGAGCTCGACCAGCCGGCGCGCGGCGGACCCCAGGGCATCCAGGCAGACGCGCAGGCGCTCGAGGTCGGCTGCCGGAGAGGACCCGTCCGCCAGGGAGTGTTCACGCGCATCGGCGACCAGCCGGTCCAGGTCGTCGAGCGGGGTCTCGCGCAGGCGCCGGCGCTCGCGCAGGGCCTCGTGCAGCCGGTTGCGGGCGATCCCGCGCAGCCAGGCCCGCAGGGTGCCCCGGGCCTGGTAGCCGGCCAGGGCCCGGTGGGCGGCGATGAAGGTCTCCTGCAGCACATCCTCCACCAACTCCGGGTCTCCCCCCGCCCGCCAGGCGATCCAGGCCCGCAGACCGGCCTGTTGGTCGAGGACCAGGCGGTGGAAGGCCTCCCGATCGCCATCGCGGGCGGCGAGGGCCAGGGCGTCGAGTTGTCGGGGATCGATCTCCATCTGCCTGCCAAGGACTCGATTCCGACTACCATTAACTCCCGGATCGCCGGTATGGCCACCAGCCGAGTCACACGGTTAGATGGCCTTCCGCAGCCCGAAACCGCGCCAGAGGTGGCAGAGGTAGCAGACACCCACCCACCACGGGCCAAGGCGGGCCAAGGCGGGCCAAGGCGGGCCAAGGCAGGAAAGACAACTTTCGGAGCAGGGCGAGAAAAGCCATAATTACCAACATGAGCACATACTTGTGTCAGATAGGCTCACCTGGCTCTGCGCATCAGTAGTCTGTCCTCGGATGCATCCCGTTCTGATACGGCGAATACACCTGGGTATGGCGATGCGCCACCGCCAGGCGGTCGAAACCTTCGCGGATTTCCGCCGCCTGCATGGCCCCACCATTATCGCTGAGCACCGCCCGCGGCAGGCCGTAGATGCTCGCCGCCTGGACAAAAGCGTGCGCCACCACCCGCGCGGTCTCTTCCAGGTACCACTGCGCATGCACCACAAAGCGCGAATGATCATCCAGAAATGCCAGCAGGCGCGGCTGCACCAGACCGCACCGCGCATCAGCCACAGCGCGCGAGCCGATATGGAAATCCCAGTGCAGCAAGGCGCCGACATGAGTGCACTCGTAGCGCTCCACCACCCGGCTGGTGAAACGGCGCTCCGCCGCCCGCGCCCGATCCGTGCCGCTGCCATCCAGCCGGCGGCGGCGCACCATGCCTTGGGCGCGCATGAAGCGGCGCACCGTCGGATAGCTCGGTAGCGGCTCGCCAGCGGACCGCTCCCTGAGGACGGGAAGGACATTGTCATATAATAATTGGCCCGTCCACTGCGGGTGCTGTTGATAGAGCGTCCGCAGCGTGTCGGCGAACGTCTCGGTCATGGCGCGCGTCACAGCGCGATCACAGCGCACCTGGCGGCGCAACGCCCGCATCGGATCGGCGGCGCGACGGGCCCGATCGTACCAGTGCGCAATGGTCGAATACCCCAGCCGCAGCGGCCGACCCGTCTGCGGGTGGGTCCAGGTTTGATCGGCCAGATGCTGCAGACGCACACGGCGTTCACCGCGGCGTTGCGGTGGGTGCTGCAACAGATCGCCGATCACCATCAGACGAAAACCCGCCCAGGTATCGCCGGTGCTGATATGGTGCCACGGTTGTCGGTCCATCGGCCTTCCTCTCCGCGACCCGGCATGGGGATGGGTCCGCGGCGGCCATGGTGCACCGTCTTCTTCGACCTGGCAGAGTCCCTTTTCTGCGTGACGGCCGCCCCGTCGCTGGGCGGGCTCGCTCACACCGTGGGAACGAGGGTGTTCACCGCATCGCGCCTCCCGTCCAGGGCCGGACCAGCTCCAAGCCGCGATGCAGATAATGCAGGGCCTGCCGACCCGGCCCCGTCGCGGCCACCAGGGCGCCCGGCAGCCGGCTCACCGGCACCGCCATCCCGTGCGCCAGCAGCTCCAACCAGCGACGCGAGCGCGCGAACACCGCGCGCCACCAGTCCCGCCAGCGACCAACCGTCCGCCGGTCGGGCCGCTCCCAACCCGTCGTCGCCACCGCCGCGCCCGTCGCCTGTGCCGCCAGCACCAGCACCACCGGCGCCACATAGAAGCGGCGGCCGTGGAAACGCCAACTCTCCGGCGTCACCCGCCTGCGGCAGCCCCGTCGACCGCAGCACCAACTCCAACGCTTGCGCAACGCCGCCTCCGGCGGTGGCCCAGCCACCGGACCTGCACCCCACGCCTTGCGCAGATAATGGGCCGCATGCAAAGGCCCGCCGCAATGCGGACAGCGCGCAGCGCGCACCGCCTGAGCGTGTGCCTCATCCCAGCGGGCCAGGACCTGGAGCACCCTTGCCAGCCAGTGGTAGGTCAGAACCATCACAACGCATCTCCCGGCTTTTTTGCAACACCAGGAGACTGCCCCCGATTGGTCGTGTGAACCCGTCGGGGGCTTTGTCTTGATCAGGTCAGCGACACACGCCGCCGGCCCGGATCGAGTCGATTATCGTGAGCGGGGAGTGGGGGTTCGGGGTCGAATACCGGGAGCGCTGTCACTCGATGACGTCGAGCAGATAGGCGACCGGGTCCACCAATGCTTTACTCCTGGGAGAGCGTCGTATCGGGGCCTGCTGGAATGCATGCTGAGATGAAGTTGCTTCACATTCCTGAGGTTCAGCCATTTGCTATTGCGGCCGGAAGGCCAGTCTGCTACAGGGTCTGCCAGCCGGACTTGGCTGCTTGGGGAGTGGACGCTGTTACACCTTTGAAGGCGGCGCCGGTGCCATGAGCATTGATAGGCTCTCAACCCTTGCAGATCGTACAGAAGGAGCAATCGCTCCTCGGCTGTGCGCAAAGGCTTCCCTCTTAGTCGCGCCGCATATGCCGCGATCTCTTCTTGCTCAGCCAAGTCCGTTGACGGCAGCAATCGATATGCTAGAAAATGTTGCCGAGGGAGGCGACGGCTCTCCGGCATCCGCATGGAAGTTGGCTCAGGAACTCATTCGCTTCGTCGATGAGAAGCAACTACAACTAGAGGAGCCCGATTGCCTTCCGGTTGCCGAGGCGATAGTTGCCAGTCTTGAGGTCATTGCGTGTCCGGGCCACGATCTGGCGTATGATGCTCTACTGGCTGCATATACGGCCGCAGAGCTGAAGTCCTTCATGTGCGATGGTCACAGTCAGGCGGTCCACCTGCGACCAGCTTCCGACGTGGTTCAGGAGCTGGACCAGGCGGCATCTTCCGACGCAGTGCAGGGGTTCCTGCGTGTTCTCGAGACCGAGGCCGAACGTCTCCGGACAGCCGAGCCCAAAGTCGGAACCGACATGTGATATTGTACCGGTACTCATACGCGGGACTGGAACGGCGGCGGCAGCGGGCGTAGGGGCGCGAAAGCGCTCCGCCCTTGCCGCGGACGTGCCGACCGCGAAGTTTCATCGTTCAAGACGGATGGTCTCTGCCCATCGGCACGTCAATTCTGCCCAGAGGGCAAGTCTCCCTTCGCCCCGCCCCGCCCATCCCCGTCGAGGGGTTGCGGGCAGCGACCCATTATTCCGCCCCGTCCATCCCTGCTCCCAGTCGAGGGCTTACGGGGTCGACGCTAAGACCGTGAGAGGGGGCGCGTCCAGCCGTTGTGGTGGGAGACTGCCGAGATGTGGGTAGGCTGTTGCTACTCGATTGCCCCAATTGTGACCGTCACTCCAAACTCGTTCTCTACGTGCTCTCTGAGAGCCTTGAACTTCGATTCTGCGCCTGTCTCCCATATCACTGAGATTTTATCATCGATCACGATGGCAGTGGTCCCTGGGTAGGCGTCCTGAATATAGGCAATGGCCTCATTGAGGCGTTGCTGCCGAGCATGCGGATGCTCAGTGGCTGGCTCTGGTTGATGGCGGGTGCACCCGAGTGCGAAGACGGCAAGCAGAACGGTTGAGAAAACGATCTGGCACATCGTTGCCCCCATGGATGGGTAATGGCCGAGCAAGGGACTTTATTGGCTCATCGTTTTGATGCAAGGCGTGAAACCTTGAGGGAGAGCCGGGCGTAGGGACTCGACATTGTCTGTCGTCTGTCCCGCCCCGTCCATCCCCGTCGAGAGGTTGCCAGGTGTGCATGCGAAGGCATGCGAAACGAGCCGTGCGCTAGGGGGTTGCGTTGTCGTACCGACGGTTGAGACCTATGGTCCCTTCCTCAGGCTTGATCCAGACGATGTCCGCTGCCGAGAGAGGCGGAAGGACATCCGTGCTTGCTTCTACGGTAGCCAGGCTGTGGAACCTTGGGCTCGTGCCGAGAGCCTGGAGAGTACTGACTAGCTCCGCGCACTCTTGCCGGTTCGCTGCCCGTAGCGCACGGATGATGTGGGACTTCTCAATGGCCTTGACCAGTTGCGCAGATGAGCCCATTACCAGTTCGTCGATCAGAAAAGCGATGCCCGTAACCTTCGTGATTTCACGGTTGACTGCGTAGCCGCTCACGGTGTTTGGCTCGAACGGGGCCTGATAGCTTCGCCATTCATCTGCTTTGCCAGAAACGTTCTTGAAATAGCCGATGGCGAAGAGCAGGAGCGAGGCGCCCGTTGCCCATGCCCATGCCGGACCGGGGAGGAGGAGCCATGCGAGTGGCCACGTGACGACCCAGACTGGCGCGAGAAGTAGTGCGGAGGCGACGACGTGAAGAGCCCTCGCCCTGGCGAGTTCGCGTAGGCGTTCGTCAAACACAGCTGACGCCGACTAAACGTACACTCGACACATCCACCCTTCACCTCGCCACATTTTCCCGATCGTGAA
>CAZTGE010000140.1:0-10191 GCA_964612995.1 uncultured candidatus Brocadiaceae bacterium
CCCACGCCTGAATCTGCCTGCAGATTCAGGCGAACCACGACAAAGCCAGAGGGGTGGGTCCTCACGCAGTGAGGACCGTAGGGGCGAAGCCCCCTGAGTAGTTACGGCGACGCAAAGTCTGCCGACCTGGGGATCGGCGCTCCCGGGGCGAGCTTTGAGTCGCTTTGGTGTGCCCGCGGGGCGCCGCTTGTCCACGATCTCGCGTCGGATACCACTGCTGCGACCGTAAGGGGGAGTGCATGTTTTCGCGTCTGACCGTGTTCGTGTGTTGGTGCGCCATGTCGCCGCTGGCGGCGCAGGATGATTTCTTCACCGCTGCGGCAGAGCGGATCGAGCAGCACCGCAAGCAGGATGCGGTGGTCCACCTCCGCGCGCGCGACGGCAGCCCGCTGCCTGGAGCGCGGATCCGGGTGGTCCAGCGGGACCATGCCTTTGTCTTCGGCACCCAGGTCAATGCCCGTTTCTGGGAGGAATGCGGCGACGAACATCCCTACCGCCGGGCCATCATCGCAGGCGATTTCAACACCGCGGTGTTGGGCAATGCGCTCAAATGGACCAGCTGGGAACGAATGCAGCGGCGCGAACGCGCGGTGCGGGCCATCGACTGGTTCGAGCGCCATGGGCTGCGGGTCCGCGGCCATACCATGGTCTGGGGTACCGACAACTGGGGTGTGTCGGGCCCGATGGACATCCGTGCGCTGGTTGAACGCGCGGAGGGCGAGGACGTCGCGGGCTATCGCTGGCGTGGCGAGCCGCAGCCGGCCGTGGTGCGCGCGCGCATCGACGGTCACATCCGCTCACTCGGTTCCTTCTTCCGCGGTCGGATCCACGACTGGGACGTGCTCAACGAGCCGACCAGCGAGAACTGGTGGACGGTGCTGCTCGATCCCGAGGCCGATCCGCGGCGTTCGCAGCTGATGGTCGACTGGTTCCGCGCCGCGCGCGCGGGGGCCGGGCCGGGCGCGCGTCTGGCGATCAACGATTTCCACATCCTCGTCGGCGATCATCGCCAGCATCGCGACGATTACGCCGCGGTGATCACCTATCTGCAGGAACACGGCGCGCCGCTCGATGCCATCGGCTTCCAGGGCCACTTCTATCACAGTAACCTGCGCCGGAGTCCGGCGCAGCTCTACGCGGTGCTGGAACGTTTCGGCCGCTTCGGTCTGCCCATGTTCGTCAGCGAGTTCGACTGTTCCGGCAAGGGCTGGGGTGAGAACCGTGACGCGGCCGAGAAGGCCCGGGCGCAGTTCCTGCGCGAGATTCTGATCACCTGCTTCAGCCACCCCCAGGTCGACGGTTTCGTGATCTGGGGCTACTGGGACGGATCCCACTGGCTCGGCAACGCCCCTTTCTACCGCGCAGACTGGAGCGCCAAGCCGGGACTGGCGGTGTGGCGCGAGCTGGTGCGCGATCGCTGGTGGACCGAGGTCGCGGGCACCACCGACGCGGAAGGCCGCTTCGCCTTCCGCGGCTTCAAGGGCCGGTACGAGGTGGTGGTCGTCAACGAGGCGGAGGAGGAGATCCTGGTCGCCCCCGTCCGCCTCGGTGACGCGCCGGCCGTCTTCCATCTCGCCGCACGCTGAGTGCCCACCCGGCGTCGCGGCGTCGCGGCGTACAGGCGGTTCCGCTTTCGCCGGTCAATGTATGCGATGAGTGCGCTGACAGGGCACAATCGATGCATGGATGACATGCCGGGCGCCATCGATCCTGGACCTGTGACCAGTCGGAGCAAGATGCCGCTCCACGGAAGGAGAGAGCGATGAGCGAACGCCTCTACAACTTCAGCGCCGGACCCGCGACCCTCAACCAGGAGGTGCTCGAAGCCTCCGCTGCCGCCCTGCTCGACTACAAGGGGAAGGGTGTGGGCATCGCCGAGGTGTCCCATCGCGGCCCCGAGTTCAAAGAGGTGATCGCGGAGGCCGAAGAGCGCTGCCGCGCCTTGATGCGGCTGCCAGACGAATATGCGGTGCTCTTTCTCCAGGGCGGGGCGACGCAGCAGTTCGACCTGATCCCGATGAACTTCCTCAAGACCAAAGCGCAGTACATCGTCTCGGGCCAATGGGCCAAGAAGGCGGCCACGGCCGGGAAGCACCACGGTGACGCCGCAGTCATCGCCGATTCCTCGAGCGTCAACTTCGCCGCCCTGCCCACAGACTTCACCGCGCCCATCGATCCGCAGGCGGACTTCCTGCATATCTGCTCGAACAACACCATCTTCGGCACCCGCTTCAGCGACTTTCCGGAGCATCCCTGCCTCATTGCCGACATGTCCTCGGAGATCATGGGCCGGGAGATCGACATCGCGCGTTTCGGCATGGTCTACGCCGGCGCGCAGAAGAACCTCGGCCCCTCGGGCGTGGTTCTGGCCATCGTGCGCAAGGATCTGCTGGCCAACAATGCGGACGGTCTCTCGCCGATCTTCGACTACGCCGTCCACGCCGAGAAGGGCAGCTGCCTCAACACCCCGCCGACCTTCGGCATCTACGTGTTGCTGGAGACCTTCCGCTGGCTGGAGCGGCAGGGGGGCATCGCGGCGATGGAGCAGCGCAACGAGGAGAAGGCGGCCCTGCTCTACGCCGCCATCGACGGCTCCGACGGGTTCTACAGCGGCACGGTCACCGACATCCCCAACCGCAGCCGGATGAACGTCACCTTCACCCTGCCGTCCGAGGACCTGACCACGGCCTTCCTCAAGCAGGCTGCTGAGCAGGGGCTGGTCGCCCTCAAGGGCTACCGCACCGTCGGCGGCGTGCGGGCCAGCATCTACAACGCCATGCCCACGGCCGGCGTCGAGAAGCTGGTCGCGGTGATGCAGGACTTCGCTGCGCGCAACCGCTGACCCAGCGACGGCGCCGGTGCTCTGCCTCCAGCAGAGCGGACCATAGCGCGGACGGCGCCCGCGCTATGGTCCGGGAATACGGAGACAGACCACCAGGGCCCACGAGCGTGCCGCCCGACGGAGCGCACGCCCGTGGGCTATGGCGCTCTGATGGCCAGGCGTCGGCCGCGCTGTCTCCAGGCCCGAACGTCGCCACCGAAGTGTGCAGCAATCAAGGTGGCCATCACCCCCCCGGAGGGTTGACCGGCGGCATGCGTTTGGTTTTGGCGTTCTCGCGCTCGCGTTGGCGCTGGATCCAGCGTGCCTTGATCGTGCGTCGGCTGGGATGGGTGCCGATGAGCGCGAGCAGCGGCAGTGCGATCAGGCCGATGATCAGGCACGCGGCCACCCCGACCACGGCGGTGCGGCCGACGCCCTGGATGCCGCGGTAGGCGTTGAGCATCAGGCTGCCGAAGCCGACGATGGTCGTCAGCGAGGTCATCAGGATCGGATGGCCGACTTCGGTCACGGTACGGATGACGCCCGAGGGCGAGCGCTCGTGATGACGCATGGCGCTGCAGAAGTGGATGCCGTTGTCGATGCCGATCCCGATGATCAGCGGCAGCACCGCGATATTCATCATGTCCCAGCTGTGGCCGAGCACCTGCAGCACGACCATCGCCGCCGTGAGTCCGGCCAGCAGGCTGAGCACCGAGCGCGCGGCGTCGCGGATCGACTGGGTCATCATCAACAGGACCGCGCCGGTGACGATGATCGCCAGCCCGGTGAGCCGGCGCAGGTCGCGGATCAGACTGTCCTGCATGTAGTGTACGATGCTCGGGAAACCGGCCGAGCCGACCGTCGCGCCCTGCGGGGTGGTGAAGCTGCTGTCGCCCTGGCCGTCGTAGCCGCCGAGCTGCAGCGCCTCGAAGACCTCGGGTTGGGCATAGCGGATGCGGTAGGAGCGGAAGGCCAGCGGGTAGCGCAGCAGGATGAGTCTCTCGCCACGGTCGATCACGGTGGCCGCGAGTGGAGCCAGCGGGGTCTCGAACAGCTCGCTGGGCAGGAAGGGCTGGCGCTCGCGCACACGCTGCGCCATGTCGCGGATATCATCGATGAATGGGCGGAACAGCTCGCGGGTGGCGGGGTTCTGCTCGGCGTAGACCCGTTCGATGCCGGCCCAGTCGAAGGCTCGCGGCAGCTTCGACGGGTCGTCCGGCGCCCGGCGTTCGAGCGCCAGCAGGTCGGCCTCCCGCGTCTGCAGCGCGTCGGCGGCGGTGGTGGCGGCAGCCGGCGCGAGCAGGGCCGGTCCGATCAGGCCGGCGGGGCGCAGGGCGTCGGCGATCGTCCGCGCCGGCGCCTGGCCGCTGCGGCGCAGGAACAGCAGCAGGCGCTGGTCCTCGCGGTCGAGCGCCATGCGCTGCAGGACGGCCAGCTGGCGGCTGGGCGCGGGCAGCTGGGCCAGGGCGCTGTGCCCGGCCAGGACGAAGGGGCGCAGCGAGATGCGGGTGCCGGTCGTGAGCGTGGTCTGGGGCATGTCCTCCCCACGTCGCGGCAGCAGGCCGGTCATGCCGTCGGGCACGCGCTTGCGGAACAGCAGCGATCCGACCGGGGTCTCCACCTCCATCCGGCCGAGGATCCGCACCGGGGGTCGGGCGCGGCGGTCGTCCTCGCCAGCGACGGTCCCGCTCGCGGCGTAGAATGCGCGCAGGCGCGCGCGTTCCTCGGCGATCAGATCGTCGAGTCCGGTGACACGCAGCACCGCCTCCGGATCGCGCAGGTCGCAATCGGCACTGAGGGTCAACTCGATCGATTCGTCGAGCGCGGCCACCCGCAGCGACATCTCCTTGGCCGCCTCAAGCACCGCAGGCTCGTTGCGCGCGGTGATCAGCAGGCTGTGCTGGCTGGTGCGCAACTTGGACGCGCTGCCGAGTTCGACCACCTGGGCGAACACCGGATCCTTCACCGGTCGCAGTTTGTACGGATCGCGTTCGTAGCGCATGATCGGGTCGCGGGTGAAGATGAACACCAGGCAGGCTGCGAGCAGCAGCAGCAGGCCTGTGCTCCACTTGGCCGGGTGGCGTAGCAGCCGGTCGCCGTAGCCGCGCAGCAGATGCGAGGTGTGCGGTCGGCTCGCGCCCCATAGCGTGAGGAAGGCGGGCACGGTGAGGAAGACCTGGAGCAGGATCACCAGCAGGCCCAGGCCGCAGACCACGCCGAGCTCGTGCAGCCCGCGGTAGTTGCTGAAGGTGAGCACCAGGAAAGTGCCGATGGTGGTCACCGCCCCGGCGACGATGCCCGGACCGGTACGTTCGCAGGCGTGGACCGCCGCCGCCGCCCGACGGGCACGCTCGCCGTCTTGCGGCCCGCAGCGCTCCTCGTTGAGCGCCCAGCCGAAGGCGTTGTGGATGTGGATGAGGAAATCGACCCCCAGGCCGAGCAGGATCGCGGCGAAGGCGGTGACGATCATGCTCAGCGAGCCACCCATGGCCACGGCTGCCAGTCCGAGCGAGGCCACCACCGCCGGCGCGAGGCAGGCGAGGATCAGCAGTGCCAGGCGCAGGGTGCGATAGGCGACGGCGAACAGGAGCAGGATGCCGATGAGGCTGGTCGACAGGGTGGTGACGCCGCTGCTGCGCGCGGTCTGGAAGTCGGCATGGGCGACCATGTAGGTGCCGGCGGTATGCACCGTGATCGGGCGACCGCGTTCGTCGGTGAGCCCGGCGAAGCGCTGCTTGAGCTTGTGTATCCGGCCGACGATCTCGCGGGTGAAGTCGATATCCTGCGCCGGGCGCACGCATTGGAGGTTGAGCACCAGATGCCGCCCGGAGGGGGTCTCGAGATAGCCACTGCGGTGACGCAGGCCACCCTGGTCGGCGGTCAGCCGGTCGTGGATCGGGCGATAGAGATGGCTCCACATGCCCAGTGGGTCGTGGCGCCGGATGCGTTCTCCGAGGCGATTGACGTCGAGGTTGTCCGAGGTGACGCTGGGATTGGCCAGCTTCTTGGCCACCCGACGCGGTTCGAGGAAGCGGGCCATGGTCTCCAGCCCGGCGTCGTCGAGCAGCAACCAGGCGCGGGCGGCGAGCAGGTCGATCACCGCGCGGCTGGTCTCCGGATCCGGGTGGCCCTGGATCTGGCTGACCATCTGCTCGGCCTCGCCCTCGGGGGTGGTCCAGGTCCAGGGCGTGGTGCCGGCTTCCGGATCGCCCATGACCTCGGCCGCGATCTCGTCGACCACCGCACGCATGGCCGCCTTGGTCGCTTCGGCGTCGCGGCGGGTCTCCTCGCTGGGATCGCTGATCGACTCGATCGGCACCGGTGCGTTCTCCGGCGCCTCGACCATGACGAACAGCAAGTCGCTGGCGCCGAAGGCCTCGTGGCTGGTGTGGAAGCGCTGGAGCGCCGGGGTGTCGTGCGGCAGCAGCGCGGTGACCCGGGTCTCGATGTGCAGGTCGATCAGGTTGAGTGCCAACAAGGCGCAGCCGAGCCAGCCGATCGTCAGGGCGAGTCGGGGATGCCGGGCAGACCAGCGCGCGATCGGAGTTCCGGGGCAGAATCTGGGCACGGCAGGGGGGCAGCATAGAAGCGCCGCGGCACGGTCCAAGCGGTGGCGGGCCGGCCGCGGGTTGCGCGTGCGACGCTCTGACACGTCTGGCGGACCCCGCGCTTGCCCTTTGCTCCCCGGTGGGCGTCTGACGCACCCGTGGCAGCCCGGGGCGCTCATCGGCTTGCCAGCGTGGGGGGCGGCGTAGGCTCGTCGTTTACCTGTCGTTGCCGACTGGATTTACATCCCAGCGGCCGCGTGGCCGGCCTCGGGGAGGAGTTTGTCGATGAGAAACCCGCTGTGTCGAACCGTTCTCGCCTGCGCATTGGTGACCTGCGGCGCGGCCTCGGCATCGGCCGAAGAGACCGACATGTCGCCGGATGCGCAGCGAATGGAAGCGAAGCTCGAGAGCTTCCTGGTGGGGCGCACCGGGGTCTACGAGCTCGATTTCGAGCCTCTGAGCATGGAGCGGGTGCTGATCGACAACCGGATCGGGCACGATCGGGTCTACCACTATCTCACCTTCCGCCTGCGCAATCGCACCAGCACCAGCGCCACCGCGCTGACTCCGTCGGCGACGGCCTTCGACGAGGTGATGAACACGATCCTGCGCGAGTATCAGGGCCTGCGCTACGACCAGGAAACGGGGATCAAGCTGATCGACGAGAGCGCGCAGAACCTGCGCGACGAGCGCCTGCGGGTGATCGTCGAGCGCGAGGACCTCGAGGTGAAGGCGCGGCGCATCGATCTGACCGTCCGCGCTTACGACGAGAACAAGACCTCCTTCCGCCTGTTCGACGAGTTCTACGACATCGAAGAGGAGGAGATCCGAGAGCAGATGCGCCAGGCGGGCCAGAATCCCGAGGGCCAGGATCTCAGTCCTTCGCAGAAGGACCGCTTCGATTTCACCGAGCTCGGAGCGACCCAGGTCGGGACCTACTACAGTCAGGTCCACGCCGCGATCGAGGAACAGGAGGATCGCCATCTGTTCTCGGTCCACGAGATCCGCCGCATGCGCTTGCCGCCCTACCAGCCGGGCGTGCTCGACCCCATGACCAACGAGCCGGTGGGCCAGATCCACGGCGTGTTGATCTTCGACCGCCTGCCGGTCGAGGGCGACTTCTTCACCGTCGAGATCCAGGGGTTGAGCAACAAGCTCCGCTTCCAGGTGCCGCCGCACCCCGACGACCAGCTCGCCAACTACTTCGATACCCGGATCCTGCGCCGGACCTACGTGGTCCGCTACAGCCGCCGCGGTGACGAGTACTACCGCGACCTCGACGATTTCGAACGGCAGAGCAAGGGCTGGCAGTGGCTGTCGTCGTTCCAGCGCCTGCGCAGCCGCGCCAGCATCGCCTACAACAAGTACTTCCTCAACAACATCGGCACCACCAACGCCCAGGGCCATGTCGTGCCCGATCCGCAGGTCGAGAGCCACTTCTGGCAGTACCACCGCAAGCAGCGCGAAGAGGTGCTGCCCAAGGCGCTGCAGGAGAAGGAGGCCTCCCTGGTCAACCAGATGCAGGACCTCGAGGAGTTCTACACCGGTCTGATCGAGGCCCGCAAGCTGGAGATGCACAAGACGGCGGTGGAGCGGCGCTATCGCGCCCGGCGCGAGGCCTTGGAGGCCGAGCTGGCTCGGGTGCGCCGGGCCCAGAAGGCCCTGCCCGAGGCCCTGCCGTCAGAGGATGAGCTGCTCAACCCCGACGCGCTGCGGAAGATGCTTGAGGCGGGCGTCGACGATGGCAGCGGTGAAGGGGCGACCGACACCGGTGGTGGCGCCGACGACGACGCGGGCTGGGGGGCCGGTGGCCTGTGAGAACGCTCGATCCGGCCTTGGAGCCCCGGGCGGTCCTCGCCCCGCTCCGGGAGTCGGTGAGGCAGCTGGTGATCGTCAATACCACGATGTATCAAGGCGAATGGGACGACTTCGAAGAGGACATCCGCCGGCGCCAGGCCGGCAAGCCGTACGTGTTCCGCGTCGACCTCGAACCCCGCGAGGCCCTGGCCTGGGTCCAGGGGTTCCGGGCCTACGAGCGGGCCAGCGGCAAACGGCTGGCGGACGGGATCATGACCGAGGAGGCACGGTGAGCATGACTGGTGAGAACGACACGCGCCGCGGGCGCTCGTGGGCGATGGCCGCCCTGCTCTGCGCTGCCGTGCTGATCGCCGCCTGTGGCGACGATCGCGACGAGGCCATGACCCGGCCCGACGAACCGCGTCCGGCCGCCGACGAGGCCGCCGACGAGGCCGCCGGGGCCCAGGCGGCCCCGGTGATCGAATCGGTGGTGCTCGACGTGGACGGCGAGACTCGCCACCTCTCCGACCTCCCCTTCGATCACTCCTGGGATCTGATGCTGCCGGCTCCGGTCCACATGAGCTGGATGGACGACCAGATCCATGGCCTGTTGTTCATGCAGCTGATGAATGGCCAGATCCACGGCATCGACATCTACAGCGGCGAGACCCGGTGGGTCACCCGGCCGCTACCGAAGTTGATCAAGCCGCAACACCAGCCCTGTGTGGTCAGCGAAGAGATCCGCCGCGACAACGGCGAGGTGTTCCACGATCAGCGACTCTACGTGATCAGCGAAGACAGGCTGTTCGTGTTCGATTGCCTCTACGGTCAGCTGATCTGGCGCTACCATCTCGGCCGCAACGGGGCCTACGGTTTCGAGCCTTCCAGCGGCCCCTTCGCCATGGGCAGCCTCGGCAGCCTGCGCGTGTTCGTCGGCGACTGGGAGGGCCGTATCCGGGTGGTCGCCTACGAGCAGGAGAAGGACCGGCCCTACCTCAAGTGGCAGTTCCCGCTGCGGGCGGTCGCCAGCGCCCAGCCGACCGGCAAGGAAGACCTGACCTATGTCGGTGATCGCGGCGGCATGATGCGCTGCTTCGATCTCGATCGCGAGGTCCAGTGGACCTACAACGCTCGCGCGCCGATCATCGCGCCGGCTCTGGTCCGTGGCCGGACACTCTACTTCGGTGCCGAAGACAACATCATGCACGCCATCGACCGGCGCACCGGCCGCGAGCTCGGGGCGTTGTTCCTGGAGAGCCCGGTGCGCAGCCGCCCCTTCGCCTTCAGCGACGACCCGGACCATATCTACGCCTTCGCCGGCGACCAGTGCGATGTCGGTGCCAAGGCCGCGGTCCAGGGGCTGCATAGCTTCTACACCGCGGATGACAACATCCCCTACAAGGATGTGGAGAAGCATTACCTCGAGGTCGAGCGGATGGCCAAGGAGTGGTTCGTGGAGGGCATCGCGCGCGTGGTCGCGTCGAGCCCGGGCCACATGTACGTAACCCGCAAGAATTCGAATGTGATCCTCGACCTCGACCGCAAGACCGGCGAGATCAATTGGAACTGGAACCTCGACGAGGAGCGCAAGGGCGAGGACCGCACCGTCCACCTCGTGGAGTACACCGACACCACAGACGAGATCCGCACCATCGTCACCGTCAATGCCGAGGGCCATGTGATCGCCTATCGCCTGTTCGGGCATCAGCGCTGATCGATCGCTGGATCGCGGTAGCGATGAATGGGGGCGTAGCGGGGGCGACTGCGCGCAGCGCAGAGCGAGCCCCCGCGAACAAAAAGCTGCGCGGGCGCCGACCGCTACAATGCCCCTTGGGGTGCGGGCGGCGCCCGCGCTAAGAATGAAAGTAACTACTCAGGGGTCTTCGCCCCTACGGTCCTCACTGCGTGAGGACCGACCCCTCTGGCTTCGTCGTGGTTCGCCTGAATCTGCCGGCAGATTCAGGCGTGGACGGATCGGCTGCGCCGAAACGTATCCGCCCTCCGGCGGCACTTGCTCCTCGGCCT
>CAZTGE010000141.1:0-10093 GCA_964612995.1 uncultured candidatus Brocadiaceae bacterium
CGGATCCTCACGTAGCGCTGCTACGCTCCGGTTCGCCTCGGTCGCGAAGCCCTGTGCTGACAGCACGCCACGACTTTTCGCGACGATCCTCATGAGGGATCTGGGCTAGCCGGCGCGCAGGCGCGTGTTTCAGGCCTGGCGGACGGGCACGGTCATCTGGCCGTGCCCGTCGGCATTGCTGGCCCAGGGCGACCGCCACCCGTCTCGCGCGCAACCATGCGAGACCGGGTGGCGCGTTCCGTTCCTGCCCGCCCCGGCGTTGACCCGGCCCCGGCGGTCCAAAGCATGTGCGGCGGGAGACGACGATGCATGACATCCAGGAGCGCCTCGCGCGCCACGGCCAGGCCCATCTGCTCGAAGACATCGACCAGCTCGACGCCGAGATCCGCGAGCGGTTCCTCGCGCGCCTCGCCGCGGTCGACTGGGCCGAGCTCGCACACCCAGCGGCGCCGGTGCCGGTGGCCGAGGTCGGCGCCAGTCGGGTGGTCGATGCCGCCGAGCGTATCCGTCGTGGCGAGGAGCTGGTCCGTGCTGGCGAGCAGACCTACGCCGAAGGCGCGGTCGCGGTGCTGATCGTCGCCGGCGGTCAGGGCACCCGACTGGGCTACGATGGCCCCAAGGGCTGCTTCAGCATCGGTGCGCTCAGCGGCAAGAGCATCTATCAGATCCAGGCCGAAAAGGTGGCCGCGCTTTCGCGGCGCACCGGCCACGAGGTTCCGCTGTTGGTCATGACCAGCCCGATGACCGATGCCGCCACCCGCGCCTTCTTCGCCGAGCAGAACGATTTCGGACTCGCCGAGGGCCAGGTGCGGTTCTTCTGCCAGGGAACGGTGCCGAGTATCGACAGCGAAGGGCATGCGCTGCTCGCTGCGCCCGGTCGATTGCTCGAGAACCCGGACGGACACGGCGGTTGCTTCACCGCCTTGGTCGCCTCGGGCCGTCTGGCCGAACTCGAGCGCGCCGGTATCCGCCGCATCGTCTACATCCAGGTCGACAACATCCTCGCCCCGGTCGACGATCCCGAACTCGTCGGCCTGGCCGAGCTCGAAGCCGCCGACGTGGTGACCAAGGTCCTGGCCAAGGCCCATCCCGACGAGAAGGTCGGCCATCTGGTCCGGGTCGGCGATCGCGACCGGATCATCGAATACACCGAGCTCTCGCAAGACGAGACCCGCCTGCGCAACGCCGATGGCGAACTGGTCTACCGCTGGGGATCGCCGGCAATGCACTGCTGGGGTCTCGGGTTCCTCCACGGTCTGGCACAGCGCGATTTCAAGCCGCCGCTGCATCGCAGCGCCAAGCCCTTGCAGGCGTGGGTCGACGGCGCGGTGCAACAGGTCCAGGGCTGGAAGTGCGAGCGCTTCATCTTCGATCTGATTCCCGAGGCGCCGGTGAGCATCGGGCTCGAGCTCGACCGCACGGCAGAGTTCGCGCCGGTGAAGAACGCGGACGAGAAGGGCGTCGACTGCCCGGCCACCGCGCGGCGTCTGGCCAGCGACCTCTACGCCAGCTGGCTGCGCGCGGAGGGGGTCGAGGTGGTTCTCGACGAGAACCAGCATATCGAGATCAGCCCGCTTTATGCCGCCACCGCGCGCGACTTCAGCCGGGTGTGGGACGGCCGCTGTCAGCGCGTGGTCGCCGACTACCTGCTCGAAGCCTGATCGGCGCGTTGCGCCGCGGCGCCTGCCGGACGGCCGCTCAGGGAGGGGTGGCCAGCGATCGGGCGGTCTGCCCATAGGCGATGCGCAGTGCCGTCGGGCTGTCGACCTGGTTGCGCAGCAGCTCGAAGAAGGCCGGCAGCCGGTGCTTGCGCTTGGTATGGCACAGCGGCGCGCAGACGGCCATCGCCAGTTCCGCATCCTGCCGCGCGCCGCGCAACAACAGGGCGATCGCCTGGGTTCCGGCCTCGTTGCGGCGCCGGGCCATCGCCCGCGGACTCGGCCCCAGGCCGCGGCTCTTGGCGTCGGCCACTTCGATCATGCCGTCGACCAGCCATTGCGGCCACCCGGTCGGCGGCGGGAACGAGAGCGCGAGATACAGCGCACAACTGCGTCGGGCGATGGCGCGCCGGCGGTCGATCCCATCGAGGCCGGCCTCGATCCGCGCCAGCGGCAGCGCGGGGCGCGCCAGCACCTCGACCCCGGCGGGCAGAGACGCACGCTGCGCTTCGCCCTGGACCACCACCAGCGGACCGGCCCAGCGCGGCCACGGCAGCGAATCGAACATCGATCGCACATCGTCGAGACCGGCATTGGTGCCGCGCGCGCGGCTGGTGTCGCTTGCGCCGTCTGCATCGAGCAGGAGCAGGTCATCGCGGGTCGCCGGCAGGCCCAAGCGCGCCTGCTCGCGCGCTGCCCACAGGTGCAGCGCGCGGTAGACCGCGGGGTCCTCGGTCGGCCCTGTCTGGCTGCGCGCGATCAACTCCCAGGCCTGTTGCGACTGATCGGCCTGCAGCAGGGTGGCGATGCGTACCGCCGGCGGGACCGCATCGGCCTCGGCGAGCCAGGCGGCACGGGTGTGCGGCGGGATCCATTCGAGCGGCATCACCAGGGGCATCTGTGCCCCGGCGAAGGTGGCGTGCTGCGCGCCGAGATCGACCGGTTCGTGCGAAAGCAGAGCGTGGACCGCAGCCAATTCCATGGACGAAAGCTCCTCCTGCTCCGGCCGCGGGCATGCGGGCAAGCGACGGTGCGCCGTTTACTCGGGACGCAGGCGCAACGGCCGACTTACCGCGCGACGTCGTGCCGTACCGGGGAGCGTAGCGGAGAATTGCCTGGGTTGCCCGATGGCCGTGGCTAGGATGTTACCACCATGTTCCGTAAGCGCACCGACAAGGTCTATGCCACCCTGCAGCAGGTACAGCGCCGGATCACCCAGGCCACCGACTACCAGCACGACTCTGCCGGCGGCGCCTCTGCCATTCCCGGTCAACCGGTCTCGCATCAGCGTCAGAGCCAGAGCCAGCCGCCGATGTATCCGCAGCCGCCGACCTACCCCCAGCCCCATGCCCATGCGCCACCGCAGAGCCAGGCCTCCTGGGCCAGCGCTCCCGCCACTGCGCAACCGCCACCGTCCGCGGGCCCGAACACCTACGAGAGCCGCCCTGGCACCGTGTTCTTCCCGCCCGGACTTGAACCGCGCGAGGACGAGCTCGCGGCCAATCGCGCTGCCGCCGACCGGCAGGCCACCGGTGCCGCCGCGTCCGAGACAGCGGGCTCGGGCATGCCACCAGGGCAACACGCCCCGGCATTCGAGCAGTCCGGCCCGCCGCTCCATCCCGGTGCGGCGATCGCCCACGATGATGGCGACGACCAGGACGCGCCGTCTGACGAGCTGCTCCCGCGCGGACGCATCGCGGTGCCGCAGGAACTGCTCTATGTCATCGCGGTACTGTGGGTCCTGACCATCGGCGTGGCATTCATGTTCGGCCGTGCGAACCCACCGGGCAAGCCGGATCAGCCACCGACCGGAGATGCGCGATCAGTCGCTGCGAATGACGCGCCAGACGGCGATGCCGACGACTCCTTCGGCGCCGACTTCGGCGCGGAATTCGAGGCCGGCGGCGGTACGCAGCCAGGCGGGGGCGCGCAGCGCCCAGAGCCGCTCGGCGATCACGTCATCGTCCTGCGCAGCGTGGGGTCGTATTCGGACAACGGTTTCGAGGAATTCGCCCAGGCAGCCGAGCGCAACAACCAGGCCGTACGCGAACGCTATCGTGACAAGCTCCAGCCCTGGTTCGGCGCGCGCCGCCCGGAGTCCGGCGGGCTGCAGTTCGTCTACGGCTATCTGGGCAATGGCGTCTACGGCATCCCGGGCAAGGAAGACGAACAGATGCGGGAGCAATTTAAACTGTTGGCCAGCAAGTTCGACGGCGCCAACTGGAAAACGATCCGCTGAGGCCCGACTCAGCCTGGTCTATGGCGGGTCCGCCCCGGAACCGGCCCCGGGCGACCGGCGAAGCCCTTGCGCCAGGCGCGCCAGGCGTTCTTGAATCGCCACCGCACTCTATGCCGCGCGATCGCCGCGCCATAGAGCTGCAGGGCCCGCTTTCTCTGGTAGCCGGCAGTGGCGCAGTAGCCAGCCAACAGCAGCAGCTGGCCCGCACGATCCCGCGTTTCGAGCCCAGCGAGGTTGGCCATCGCCGCCGCGAGATCGCGCGGCGGGGTGAAGCGCATCCGGTTGAGATCAAGCAGCGGATAGCAGAAGCCACGTGCATGGCGGCTGATGAGGATGTTGCCTGGCGAGAGATCGCGGTGGACCACTCCGGCGCCGTGGAGCCGCGCCACCAGCGCACCGACCTGGTACAGGTGCGTGCGTCGCAGAGGGAAATCGGGCCGCTTCAGCGCTTCGCGCAGCTGGGGCGCCGCGTCACACCAGGCACAGACGTAGAAGGAGCGCAGCAGCACCGCGCCGTGGCGCTGCTCGACCGCGGCCAGTGGGCGTGGGGTGGGCAGGTCGAGCCGCTGCAGATGCAGGGCGTGATCGAGCGAGCGTTGTGCCTTGCTGCTGCGCCAGCGGTAGACCAGGCGTTTGTAGAGCCCCTGGTTGGGGAAGACCTTGACCATCACCGCTGCCGCGCCGATGCGGTCGCGGTAGAGCAGGTTGCGCCCGCGATAGATCACCGCCGGCGGCGCGACGCTGCGTTCCTGCAGCTCACGGCACCAGCCACGCAGCGTGGCGGCTGACAGATCCCCCAGCGTCGATTCCGGGGCCAGACTGATCTCGAGCGGGTCGCTCATTGTTGGGAGCGTAGCCGGGCCCGAGGCGGTGCCAACTGCGCCGGCCTCTCCGGCCCCAGGGCGACTCAAAGCTCGTCCCGGGAGCGCCGATCACCAGGTCCACATGCCTTGCCTCGCCTCCACCTGCGTCCAACCGCCCGGCTCTCTTTGGTGCTGACGCCATAGTGACGCAGGTGGAGGCGAGGCATGGCCCTCATTTGCGAGCTTTGGGTCGCCCTGCCTCCAGTCCCGGCCGGGCGACGAACCGGCCTTGGGCCGGCTGCTGCCCTCCACGGTCCATCGATTCAGCACCGAAAGCCGGGCTCCCGACGGGCGTCCTCCTTGATGACGCCAGGCCATGGAGGGCGCCCGCCAAGGGCTGGCGGTATCGGCGCTTCTCAGACGACTGCGGCCGGCTATGAAGAGTACTGTGCGGCGAGACCGTGCGCGATTGACAAGCACAGATCTGTGGGGGCGATACGGCTTTCGACGTGCATCGGAAGACGGATGTGGCGTGTCGCGGTGCGGGTGGCCGCGTGAACAACCCGCAAAAACACAAGTGCCGACGATCATGTCGAGTACGCCTCCGCTCTCGCTGCGTAAGTAGCGTAGAACGGAGTTTGGAACCCGATCATTGCCGATGGTGATCGGACTTCCATCATAGCACATCGGCTGGCTGCAGGAGTTGTCCGGTTCCCTGTAGCGAGACCCGCCGGACTGGCGCAGCGGCCTGGGTGGTTGTCCCCTATCCGTTGCGTGAGATCCGCATAGGCAACCTACACACGTAGAAGCACCGTCAGAACATGTGCGGACCCGGGTTCGATTCCCGGCGCCTCCACCAAAGACGCTCGCAAACGCGAGCAGACCCCAATGAAGACCCCGCCGGGAAACCGGCGGGGTTCTTCTATATCCCGTTGTGGCAAAGGGTTTTGGCAGAGGGCCGAGTAGCCGCCCGGCCGCCCAGTTCGGACCAGGAGACTGCGCTTCGGATGTCCCAGCTCTCCAATTGGCCATGTTTTCTCCGTTCAGTTCGGACCGGCACGGATGAGGTCCGAATCGATAAGTCATGCTACACGAATAACTTACATGGATGCGACGAGTTCGTTCCTGTGTTCTCTTGGCAAGATATACGAGCCTGGGGAAAGTGCGCACTATTGCCCACTCTTGCGCATAGGTGCTCGTTTCTGTTGACTCTGGATCATTAGTCCTCAGTCTGGAGCGCAGGAGACAAGGGTGGCCCAGAGCAAGAAATCAAAGGTCTCTGTCCTCTTGGATCAAGAGGAGTCCGCGCGCTTCGATAGGTATTGCAGCGAGAGGGGCTTCAAGAAGAGCACCTTAATTGCGCGCCTAATCCGAGAGCACTTAGCCAGTGAGGGATACAATCAACAACACCTGTTTGACCTTGGAATCACTCAGGGAGGTGAAGCAAATGCCAGCCATAGCTGAATCCCAATTGCTAGACAGAATTCGCTCCAGCTTCCTTCGAGGAGGACGCAGTCTTCTGAAGCTTGGCGCCGGGGAAAGGGCCTCATTTGAGCAGATTGCAGAGATGGTCGCTCTCGCGCCAGACTCTTTTTGGAAACGAGGCCTTGAGGGAACGGCAAAGGCGTCTGGCAAAGTTCAGGTAATTGACATGTTCTGTGGTTGCGGAGGCATGTCCGCTGGCTTTGCTCTCGCAAACTCTGTCCACCCGGCCTACAGGCTACTGGCTTCGGTGGATATTGACCCTGTGGCGAATCAGACATATGAGGAAAACTTTGGTATTAAGCCTGAGCAAGAAGACATCTCTCGCCTTGCGGCAGACCGTAGCCGACTTAGCCGCTTTATGTCTTCCCATGGCTATGATCCAAGTCTTCCCTTGGTGCTTATAGGATGCGCTCCCTGCCAGGGTTTCTCCTCTCACAGAAACACCAAAGGGGCAGGCGATCAAAGAAATTCCTTGTTCCTCGATTTTGCCAAAGTCGCCACCGAGATCAGGCCAGATGTTATCTTGGTCGAGAACGTGCCTGAAATCATTACGGATAAATACTGGGGGTTTATCCAGAAGGCGCGACGCAAGCTAAATGGAGCTGGGTACTCTACCTATTTGGCAGTTCATAATATGGCTGGATTTGGGGTTCCACAGGAACGGTTTCGCGCACTGATAATTGCCATGAAGGGTGAGTTTGACCCGCCGTTAGCGTTTTTGGACAGAAATGGCTACCGCACTGTCCGGGATGCCATTGGGCGCCTCCCCGATGTCCCTGCAGGCGACAAGAAGCATCTCGACATACTGCATTACAGCGCTGGCCACCAGGAGTCGACCATTGAGACTATCCGTGCGGTTCCGCATGATGGCGGAAGCCGTCCTGATGGAGTTGGTCCGGCATGTCTTAATCGAGCAAAGGAACGAAGTGGCAAGGCCGCCTATGAGGATGTGTATGGGCGCTTGGCGTGGGACCGACCCGCCATCACTATTACTGCTCATGCGCGTAATCCCGCAAGCGGGAGGTATGTTCATCCCATTCAGGACCGTGGGTTGACCATTCGAGAGGCCGCTTTGCTGCAAAGTTTCCCGACTGATTTCAAGTTTACAGGATCTCTCGATGCGTGTTTCCGGCAGATTGGAAATGCAGTGCCTCCAGCCTTCTCTGCGCACCTGGCAATCCACATCTTGGGGGAGTTAACAAAAAGAACCTCAGCCTCGACGGAAGCGGTCAATCGTGGCATTAAGGAGTCAATCGGCCCTTCATTTTCTCGGATCATTCCGGCGCTCAAGGCCGGAACCAGAATCGCATAGGGCGGCAGATGGCAAAGAAAAGAGGCGGTATATCTGACGACGTACGTCGTGCCCCTAAGGCCGTTGATCTATTCTGCGGTGCAGGCGGGTTCAGTCTCGGGCTTGCGCAAGCTGGGTTCGATGTCGTCCTCTCTGTAGACAATTGGGGCGTGGCCCTGGAGTCACACCAAAGGAACTTTCGGCATCCTGCGGTTTCGGCCGATCTCGCTCAATCAAGTGTGATAGATCTACTTAAGCAAGAAAGGATCAGGCCATCGGATATTGACCTAATTGCAGGTGGCCCTCCTTGCCAAGGGTTTTCAATTCAGCGCATCGGTGGCGACGTTGACGAGAGAAATAATCTAATTTTTTCGTTTGCTAAGGCGGTTATAGATATTCGGCCGCGCTTGTTTGTGATGGAAAATGTCAAGGGCCTCATCGGAAGGCGAGGGCGAGAGTTGGTGGAGCGGTTTCTTCAGATGCTTGGCGATGTCGGCTATGAGGTCAATTATAGAGTATTAAATGCGGCCGACTACGGAGTGCCCCAGAACAGACGGAGGGTTGTGTTCTTGGGCAGCCTTCGCTCAGGAGGCTGTGAGTTTCGCCATCCTATCGCGACCCATTCCGCTGAAAACCATCTGACTGTCTGGGATGCTATTGGGGATCTTCCATCGCCCCCTGTCGACCTGTCACCTATGCCTGGAGATCGCCTTCATCGTCGGACCAGGATGTCAAAGCTCAACCTGCAGCGAATTATGTCTATTCCACCCGGCGGCGGGATGGAGGACTTGCCGGTGGAGTTGCGGGTAAATTGCCACAAGAACGGGGCAAGTAAGATAGGACATCGCAGTGTCTATGGCCGTCTGCATAAGGACGAGCCAGCCGGGACGATAACGGCACGCTTTGACAGTTTTACCAGGGGTCGTTTTGGTCACCCGGTTGAACCTAGAAATATAACTCTTCGTGAAGGAGCCCGCCTTCAGAGCTTCCCCGACGACCACTTGTTTGTGGGAACGCAGGAAGAGATCGCGGCGCAAATTGGCAACGCGGTGCCGCCTTTGCTAGCAAAGCATATCGGGGAATCTGCCCGTCGCGCTCTCTCTGGGAGGGAATGCGCCCCTATTCAAACAGTTCTATCTGCTTAGACTTTCTCCGGAGGCAGAATGGCTGTTTCACATACAACCTGGACTGGATCTCTCCATCAAACCTTCCGCATTCTGACGGAGCCCTCTGCGAATATGCGTCCATTCCTGGAGTCTCACGGCAGGACTCCAGATGATGTCTTGGATGCCCTGCCATATGATCGAGCCAGGGCTCTCTCGCGAGGGTCTTCTGCCACAAGGCCAGACCCAAAACGATATCGCGATGGCAGGCAGGTATATCAAACGGCTGGATTGCTATATGAAAGCCAGGCAGGTCGAGTTGTTGTAACGGAGTTGGGCCAGGCTACCCACCGATGGCTGGACATTATCAAGCCAGCAAATTGCATGATCCTTGCTCGTCATGCCGCTTATGCTCTCTCTGCTTGCCAGCTAAGGAACCCCACTGGCGCAGGATCGCGTTTTGACGATTCCATGGAAGTCTTCCCGTTTGCATTCATCTGGCGGGCGATGCTGAATCTTGACGGCAAGATCGCCTCGGACGAGCTGAACCGCGCTATCTTTAGGGTGAAGAACGAAGATGATCTCCATGTTGCCATCGAGAATATTCGTCGTTTTCGGACAACGGGTGACCCGGCGGCAATGGGGGCTGAGGTGGTCACTGACGCCAAGGCAAAGAATGATCGAATTATTCCCTGGATGTCGATTGCGAGCTTTGGGTGGACGCTCTTCCCAGACAAGCGGGGAGGCGATGGGGGCGACTATTACGAAATCCCAGATAGATCGTGGGCTGTACTAAGAGAAGCCGCTTCGATCCACCGAAGACATAGAATCCACAGCAGTCAGGACGAGTACGTGAACTACGTATCCGACTGCGCTGCTCTACCAAAGGACCTGAGATGACAACCAATTACGGGGACGCAACAGAGGAGATGATCTCCGCTGTCATCAACGCCTGCCTAAAGCACGGTATGCGGAGCATCATCGCTCTGGCTGGGGTTCCTGGCACGGGTAAGTCCTTTATCGCCTCAATTGCCGCACAGCGATTTGCGAATGAACCCTTACTGGTGCGAGAAGTGCAGTTCCATCAATCCTTTTCCTATGAAGAGTTTATTGAGGGGATGAGGATCGACGAGTCCTCCGGCGTTAAAGTGGTTCCCGGAGTATTTTTGGAATGGAACGAACGGGCCCTTGAGGATCCTGATAATAAATACGTTCTGCTTATTGAGGAACTAACGCGAGCGAATTTGGCCTCCGTTCTTGGTGAGCTTATGACCTACCTTGAGCATCGTGATCGCCCATTCCTTACGATCTACAGCCGGCGACCGGTCCAGGTTGCTCCGAATATCACAATACTGGCGACCTACAATCCGACCGACCGATCGGCTATCGATTTAGACACTGCGTTAATGAGGCGCCTGCGAATCCTGCAATTCCCGCCCTCAACAGACCAACTCTCCGAGATGCTTTCCGGGGGAGGCCTCTCTAATGCGGCAATTGACAAGCTCAAAGAAATG
>CAZTGE010000142.1:0-9986 GCA_964612995.1 uncultured candidatus Brocadiaceae bacterium
CCTCGGTCGTCACTCGCCAGCTGCGCTGGCGTTTTCGGCGGCCCTGCGGGCCATTGTCGCCGAAAATCGTTCCTCTGTCGGCCGGTCGCCCAGCCAAGCCTGGCTGGGCTCCGCACGCTACGGATGTACGGTTCAGCCCCTGTGAGGGACGCGTCTTGCTTGGGGTACTGCGCGATCTGGGCGCGTGGCGGGATGCTTCGGGTCAGCGCCGGTCTGGCGTGCGTGAGCGCGCCCGCCATCGGCCCGGACCGGTAGCTTCAACGAATCTGCACTTGGCAACCCGTCATCTGGCCTATAGTCCCGGTGGCCACATGCCGGCCGGTATCGCCGCGGCGACCACGGCGAAGCGAGGGTCGGTACATAGCAGAGAGGGAGGGTCCATGACAGATCGCGCGACGCTGATCATCGACGGGAAAGAGTACCATTTCCCCATCATCACCGGGAGCGAAGGTGAACGTGGAATCGATATCACCCGCTTGCGGCAGCAGACCGGATGCGTCACCCTCGACCCGGGTCTGGGCAACACCGGTGCCTGCACATCCGAGGTCACCTACATCGACGGAGAGAAAGGGATCCTCCGTTATCGCGGCATTCCCATCGAGCAATTCGCCAAGGGGCCGAATTTCATCGAGGTCGCCTGGCTGCTGATCTTCGGTAAGCTGCCGACTCCTGATGAGTACGAAGGATTCTCGAGGCGCCTGACCAACAGCGCACACCTGCATGAGGGTATGCGGCACGTCTACGAGGCCTTTCCGCCGAGCGCGCCGCCCATGGCCGCGCTCTCGGCGATGTTCAACGTCCTCTCGTGCTACCATCCGGATATCATGGGGCTCGAGGACGACGATGTCTTCAGCGAGGCCGCGGCCCGGCTGATCAGCAAGGTCCGGACCATCACCGCGTACATCTACCGTTTCCAGCTCGGTCTGCCGGTGATGTACCCCGATCCCGACCTGAGCTACTGCGCCAACCTGCTGCACATGATGTTCTCGTGGCCGGGCAAGTCCTATCCGATCGACGACGAGGTCATCGAGGCGCTCAACCTGATCTTCATCCTCCACGCCGACCACGAGCAGAACTGTTCCACAAGTACGGTGCGCGTGGTCGGCTCAAGCCAGGCCAACCTGTTCACCTCGCTCGCCGCCGGCGTCAGCGCGTTGTGGGGTCCGCTGCACGGCGGGGCCAACGTCGCGGTCATGAAGATGCTCGAGGGTATCCGCGTCGGCGGGCTCTCGATCGAGCAGTGCGTCGAGAAGGCCAAGGACAAGAACGACCCCTTCCGGCTGATGGGCTTCGGCCACCGGGTCTACAAGAATTACGACCCACGGGCCAAGGTGCTGCGCGACGTGTGCAACCGGCTGTTGGGCAGGCTCAAGATCAACGATCCGCTGCTCGACATCGCCCGCAGCCTCGAAGAGGTGGCGCTCAAGGACAGCTACTTCGTCGAGCGCGGCCTGTATCCCAACGTGGATTTCTACAGCGGGATCATCATGCGCGCGCTGGGCATTCCGACCAACATGTTCACGGTCATGTTCGCCATCGGGCGCCTGCCCGGCTGGATCGCGCACTGGCGCGAGCAGCACCTGCGCAAGGGTCGGATCTTCCGCCCGCGGCAGGTCTACACCGGTCCGACCGAATCGCCCTACGAGGCCCCGTCTGAGCGCAGCGGCTTCCACGAGGTCGTGTCTGGGTGAGCCTGCCGCCCGAGTCCGCCGCCGCTGCGAGCATGGCCCGGGCCCTGCTCGCGGGCGGCGAGCTGGCGATCACCACCCACGTCAACCCGGATGCCGACGGTATCGGTTCGGCGCTGGCGCTGGCGCATGCGCTGCGCCGCCGGGGCCTGCGCCCCATGATCTACAGCGCCGATCCGGTGCCCCGCAGCTGCCGCTTCCTGCCCGGGGTCGATGACATCGTCCGGGTCGCAGATGCCGCCGCGGCGCGCGCGCTGCCGCCGGTCGAGACCCTGGTGACGGTCGACTGCGGTGCCGCGGATCGCATCGCTCACCTGGCCGAGCTGCGGCACTCGCGGGTGTTGGTCATCGATCATCACGCGGGCCCCGGTGACTTCGGCGATCAGCGTCTGGTCCGGCCGCAGAGCGAATGCACGGCGCGGCTGATCGACGAGGTCGTCGCCGCGCTCGAGCTGCCGCGCGATGCGACGCATGCCACCTGTTGTTTCGCCGGTCTGGTGTTCGACACCGGTCGCTTCATGCACGCCAACACCGGCCCGGACGCCTTCCGGCTCGCGGCTGCACTCGCCGACACCGGGATCGACATCGGCGCGATCAATCGCGCCCTGAGCTACACCCGCAGCCGCGATGATCTCGCGCGCGAGGCCCTGGCCATCGAACGCCTGCGCGTGGACGCGGACGAACCGCGGCTCGCCGGGATCGCGCTCGACGCCGACGCGCTCGAACGTATCGGTCGGCCCGACGACTGGGGCGAGACGATCGAGATTCCGCGCAGCCTCGCCGGTGTCGAGATCGCGTACCTCATGCGCGAGGCGCCCGATCGCGCGAGCGTCCGTTGCAGCCTGCGTTGCAATCCACCCTGGGCCGTGCGCCCGGTCGCCGAGCACTTCGGCGGCGGCGGGCACGATTGTGCCGCCGGCTGCACCATCGAAGGTGATCTGGACCGGGCCTGCAGGCACCTGCTGCCAGCCTTGCGCGCCGTCCTCGCCCGGGGCTGATCCAAACGGCCCTGATTCCTCTGCAAACCGGAGCCCAGCCAGGCCTGGCTGGCCTTCGATCGCCGCGCGCTACGCTGCCGCCATGGATTGCTTCGCGCTCGGTTGCGAGGAGTGGCGCGCCTGGGCCGTGGCGCGCGGTCTGCCGGCCTTTCGCGGGCAGCAGATCCACGCCGCGGTCCAAGCGGGGCGCGCGCGGCGTTTCGCCGACATCCGCACCTTGCCCGCCGCGCTGCGTTCCTCGCTCGATGCCGGGTTCGCGCTCGCGCCGGCGGACGAGGCGCTGCGACGCGAGAGCCGCGACGGCACGATCAAATCCCTGCTGCGTCTGCGCGACGGCGCAGAGATCGAGTGCGTCTCGATCCCCACGGCACAACGGCATACCGTGTGTGTGTCGACCCAGGCCGGATGTGCGATCGGCTGCAGTTTCTGCGCCTCGGGTGCGGGCGGCCTGCGCCGCGACCTGAGCGCTGGCGAAATGGTGTTCCAGGTGCTGCACCACCAGCGGCGGCGGCCGGTGACCAACGTGGTGTTCATGGGCTCGGGCGAGCCCTTCCTCAACTACGAAGCCGTCCTGCGTTGTGTCGCGGTGCTCGGCGACCCGGCCGGGCTCGGATTGGGGCGGCGTCGGCTGACGGTGAGCACCGTCGGGGTTCCCGATCGCATCCGCGCTTTCGCGCACGACGAACCCCAGGTCAACCTGGCCGTGAGTCTGCATGCGGTCGACGACGCCACCCGTTCGGCACTGATCCCGGCCAACCGCAGTTGGCCACTTGCGGCGATCCGCTCCGCGCTACGTGACTACAGCGACGCGAGCGGACGACGGGTCACGCTCGAGTACTGCCTGATCGACGGCATCAATACCGCCCCGGAACAGGCGGTGGCCCTGGCCCGCTGGGCGCGTCCGCTCGGGGCGCTGATCAACCTCATCTGCTACAACGCGGGCGGCGCCGGTGCCCACCGCGCTCCCGATGGCGCCACTCTCGCCGCCTTCGCCGAGGCGGTCGCATCCGCCGGTGGAACGGCGACGCTCCGCGCCTCGCGCGGCACGGACATCGCCGGCGCCTGCGGGGAGCTGAGCGGGAGTTGACGCGGGTCCGCCGGCGCGCGGTGGTGTTGTGTTCACGTAACCACTCAGGCCCATCGGGCATGAGTGGTTACAACGCCTATTTCGGGGCCCCATCGTACGCGATGGGGTTTGCCGCCGAGTGGTGATGGGCGGATACGTTTCGGCGCAGCCGATCCGCCCACGCCTGAATCTGCCTGCAGATTCAGGCGAACCACGACAAAGCCAGAGGGGTAGGTCCTCACGCAGTGAGGACCGTAGGGGCGAAGCCCCTGAGTAGTTACGGGGCTGGCCGGATCCCTCATGAGCAACGTCGCGAAAAGTCGTGGCGTGCTGTCAATGCAGGGCTTCGCGATCGAGGCGAACCGGAGCGTAGCAGCGCTACGTGAGGATCCGCCGACCGAGCGAAGTCCTGTAGTGGCGGTGCGATACGGCTTTGCAGCAGTTGTATCGTGAGGGATGCGGGCTAGGGTCCTGCCATGGCAATCGGCAGTCTGGTCGCGGTTCCGGAATTGCAGAGCGAGGGGCCGGCGCGGCTGCTGCGGCAGAAGCCCGGCTGGCTCGACATCCGCTTCCTGCGCAGCGGCGCGGAGATGACGCAGGAGGCGGCGCGGGTGGTGCGCTACTGCCTTCTGCCGGGCACGCGGGTCGAGCTGGCGAGCGACGAGGGCGCGCGGCAGGGCACGATCGGCGCCGGGGCGCCGCAGACCGACAGCGCCAGCGGCCTGATCCGCTACCCGGTGCGCTGCGATGACGGCACAGAGCTGACGGCCGACGAACGATCGATCGTGATGGTCCCTCCGGCCGTGGATCCGGTCGAGCAGTTGCGCACCGCGGCATTCCACGATCAGCGTCCGCGCTTCGGGCGCGCCGGGGCGCCGCGCCCACCCGAGCCCTGGGGTCCGTTGACCTTCTGCGCGCGCGAGGACCTGCTGCGGTGGCGTGACGGCGCCTGGATGAACACCGGTGGGGTGATCGCCCTGGCAGGCGCGCGCATCCGCCCCTTGCCGCATCAGATCCTGACCGCGCGCCGGGTGCTCGCCGACCGTCAGGTCCGCTACCTGCTCGCCGACGAGGTCGGGCTGGGCAAGACGATCGAAGCCGGCCTGGTGATGCAGAGCCTGCTGGCGATGCGTCCGCAGATGCGCGTGCTGGTGGTGGTGCCCGGCGCGCTGGTCAGCCAATGGTTCGTCGAGATGTATCTCAAGTTCGGCGGGCGGCGTTTCGTGATGTACGACAGCAACCGGCTCGAGGAGGTCCGCGGCAATCCCTGGACCGAGCAGTTCGTGATCGCTTCCAGTCGGGCGCTGGAGACCCTCAGCGGCAAGCAGGCGCTGCGCTTCGCCGCCGCCAGCTGGGACATGGTCATCGTCGACGAATGCCATCGCATGCAGCCGGGTGGCTCGCTCTACAAGCGCGTGGCGATGCTCTCCAAGCGCGCGCCGCATGTGCTGCTGCTCTCGGCCACGCCGGGGCGACAGCACGCCGATTCGTATCTCGCGCTGCTGCACCTGCTCCAGCCCGATGCCTACGCCCTCGACGACGCCGAGGGCTTCACCCGACGGCTCGCGGCCCAGGGGCGGGTGCTCGAGCTGTTGCTCGACACGCGCGTGGCGCGCGAACCGGGGCAACGCGCGGAGGTGGCAGCCGCCTGGGTCGCGGCGCTGCCGGGCGATCCGCTGCTGGCCGAATGCGCGCAGGCCTGGGCCGCGGCGGCTCCGGAGGCCGTGCCGGCCGCGACCGAGTCGCTGGTCGCGCACGTGCGCGAGAACCACCGTCTCGACCATCGCGTCATCCGCCACCGGCGTCAGGTGCTCGCCCGGCTCTCCGCCACGACCGGGGTCGGCGGCGTTTCGCTCGCCAGCCGGACCTGCGAGTGGATCGGCTACAGCGAAGATCCGCGTGGCCAGCAGCTGCGCTCGACGCTCGATGCCTATCGGGCCGAGCTGGTGCGTCTGCACCGGGTCGGCGAACACATCGCCCCGCGCCTGGCGCATTGGTTGCTGCAGCTCGAGCTTGGCGCGGCGGCACATCCGCGGGTGCTCGAGCGCATGTTGGCGATGCGTGGCGCGGTGCTGGCCGAGCCGGAGGAGTACGAAGAGTACCGTTTGCGCTCCGATCCGAATGCGACCCTGGCCCAGGTTTTGCGCCCCGATCTGAGCGAGGCCGAGACCATGGCCCACATCGCGGTCAGCGCGGCCTGTTTCATCGATCCCGACGAGGCGCCCTTGTTGCGCGCCCTGCGCGCGGCGGCCGATGAGGCCTGTCGCCGGGTTCCGCCGCGGACCCTGGCCCTGGCGCGGCGCATCGTCGCGTTCTGGGAGGACAGCCCCGACGAGAAGGTGCTGGTTTTCACCACCAGTTCGCTCGCGGTGCTGGAGATCGCCGAGGTCCTCGGCAAGGAGCTCGGGCGCGATCGCATCGTCACCTTCGGCGCGCATCAGGACGCGATCGAACGCGAGGCTGCCGCACGGCGCTTCCGGCACGAGGATCGCTGTGCGGTGATGGTCAGCGACCCGCTCGGTGGCGAGGGGCGTAATTTCCAGTTCGTCTCGGTGATCGCGCATCACGACCTGCCCTGGTCGGTTGCGGCCGTGGAACAGCGCATCGGTCGCGTCGACCGGCTCGGCCGCGACGGCGAGGTGCTCAGCTGGGTACTCGAGCAGGAAGGGGGCGCGGATCCGATTTCGGCCTGGGCGCGGATCCTCGACGAAGCGGTGGGCGTATTCACCGCCTCGTCCTCGGGGCTCGAGTTCGTCCACGACGCGGTCGAGGTACGCTCGTTGCTCACCGCGCTCGACGCGGGGCCGGAGGCCTTGCGCGCGCAGTGCGCGGCTTTGACCGCACTGGTCGCGGCCGAGCGTAGCGAGCGCGACGAGCGCGAAGACGCCCTCTATCACGAGGGCGAAGGGATCTACCGCCGTGCGGCCGAGGATGCGGCGGCGATGGTCGCGGCGACGGTGCCGGTGCGCGCGGTCTGTCGCTGGCTGCGCGGCATGGGCGGCGCGGCGCGACGTGACGAGGACGCCGGTACCCACCATTTGCGCCCGCGCGGCGAGAACGAATGGGTCGATGGGGCCTTCGATCGCGAGCTCGCGCTGCGCCACGAGGAACTGGCCTTCTTCGCGCCCGGCAACGAGCTGGTCGACGGGGTGGTCGCCGATGCGGCTGCGGCCGACTGGTGCGGCGCCAACGCCTGGCGCGTGAGTCCGGATGATGGCTGCCGGCGGTGGGAGGGGGTCCGGATCGCCTACGAGTTCGTGCCCGACGTCGCCGGGTTGCTGGCCACCGGGGCGCCGCTGGAGGCGATGCGCCGGGTGCTCGCGCGCACCGAGCTCGCGCGGCCGGTGCGGCTGATCCGCTGCGCCGACGGGGGGGTCGAAACCGACGCGGCGATCCACGCCCGGCTCGCGACCGCCTTCGACCCGAATCGCGGCGATGCCGTACTGAGCCCACGCACCAGCCGCGAGGCCTGGATGCGTCCGCTGCTCGGCGGCAAGCCGGACCAGGTGGCCGCGTGGCAGGCCAAGGTCGACCGCGCCGTGGCCGCGGCCGTCGATCATGCCGACGAGATTCTGTGTGCGGAGCGCGAGCGTGCCCTGGAGACGCTCGCTCCGGCGCTGGGTGCGGATGTCGCCGTGGCCAGGGCGCGGGCCGAGGGTGCGACCGCCCGCCTCGGTCGGGGGCACCAGGACGTCGAGCGCTTGCGCGACGAGGCCGCGGCCGAGGTCGCGGAGGTCGAAGCGCTGCTCGCGGCGATCCGCGGCGCGCAGCTGCGGGTGGCTTCGGCGGCCTACATCGTCATCGCATGATGGTTTTTGCGGTTGCTCGATGATTCGCGTGGCCGGCGAGAAGCTCTCTTCACAGGGGGCAACGCCCCCTCTGATAGGAGCCTCAACGATGCGAAAGCGCGCGCCGGGCAAGCCCGGCGCGCGCAGGATGCTCTGCCGCGTTGGCGCTGCGGGTCGCGTCAGATGGCTTCGTTGCCCTTCTCTCCGGTGCGGATGCGGATGCATTCCTCGAGCGGCACGACGAAGATCTTGCCGTCGCCGATGGCGCCTTCTGAACCCGAGCGTGCGGCTTTGATGATCGCATCGAGCGTCGGTTCGACGAACTCGTCGTTGACTGCGATCTCCAGCTTGACCTTGCGTAGTAGGTTGACGGTATATTCGTGGCCGCGGTAGACCTGGGTTTGGCCCTTCTGGCGGCCGAAGCCCTGGCAGTCGCTGACCGTGAGCCGGACGACCTCGATCTCGTTGAGGCCTTCCTTCACGGCTTCGAGGCGGGACGGTTGGATGATGGCGATGATGTACTTCATGGTGGTTGTTTCCCGATGGGTTTGATGGCGACGGCCGTCCGGACGCGGGGCGTCCGGACGGCCGTGCGGCTCAGTGGCGTTCGCCGCCGATGGCGTAGGCGGTGACGCCGTGTTCGCCGAGGTCCAGGCCCTCCTCTTCTTCGTCCTCGCTGACGCGGATGCCCATTGCGGCCTTGAGGATCAGCCAGAATACCAGGGCGGCGGGGAAGCAGAAGGCGGCGTAGGTCAGCACCGTGAGCAGCTGGGGCAGGAACGGCTGCGGGTCGTGCATCAGAGCGGGAACGGCGCAGAACATGGTGCCGAGGATGCCGCAGACCAGGTGGACGGAGAGCGCGCCGACCGGGTCGTCGAGCTTGAGCGCGTCGAACAGCAGCACGGCGAAATAGACCGCGAGTCCGCAGATGATGCCGATGATGAAGGCGCCGGGCAGGCTGGCGATGTCGGCGTTGGCGGTGATGCCGACCAGGCCGGCGAGGATGCCGTTGAGCGCCATCGACAGGTCGGGCTTCTTGCCGTGGAACCAGCTGACCAGCCCGGCGGTGATGCCGCCCAGGGCCGCGGCGATGCTGGTGGTCACGCAGACGTAGGCGATCGAGGCCGGGTCGGCGCTGAGCACCGAGCCGCCGTTGAAGCCGAACCAGCCGAACCAGAGGATGAACACGCCGACCGCAGCCATGGGCAGGTTGGAGGGCAGGATCGCACGGACCTCGCCATTCGGGCCGTATTTGCCCTTGCGCGCGCCGAGGACGATGATCCCGGCCAGGCCGCCCCAGCCGCCGACGCTATGCACCAGCGTCGACCCGGCGAAGTCCTTGGCGTGGCCGAGCACGCCTGCGCCCCAGACCCAGGAGCCGGCGATGGGGTAGACGATGCCGACGTAGAAGACGGTGAAGATGAGGAAGGTGCTGAGTTTGATGCGCTCGGCGACGCAGCCCGAGACGATGGTCATCGCGGTGGCGGCGAACATGCCCTGGAACAGGAAGTCGGTGTAGACCGGGTAGGAAGGGTAATATTCACGGCCCATGTGCGCGGCGCCCTCTTCCCAGCCAGGGACGCCGAATCCGGCGAAGCCGAACCATTTGCCGAGCATCCAGTTGCTCTCGCCCGGGTACATCACGCCAAAGCCCCACAGGCAGTAGAGCGCGAGCCCGATCGTCGGGACCATGGTGTTCTTGAACAGGATGTTGACCGTGTTCTTCGATTGGCAGAGCCCCGACTCCAGCGTGGCGAAGCCGAGATGCATGATGAACACCAGGAAGGCGGCGATGAGGATCCACAGGTTGTGGACCAGGAATTCGAGGTCGAGGACGGTGACCAGCTCCGGGCCATCGTCGGTCTGTTTGACCAATGCATCGGCGGTGGCGGCGGGTGCGTCTGCGTTTTCGATGGTCGCGCCTTCGTCCATCGGCGTGGGCATCGTGGTATCGGTGGCGGTATCCGGTGCGGGCGCGGCGTCGGCCGCCCAGGCGGCGTGGCCGAGGCCGATGAGCAAGGCCAGCGCGGCGAGTGTGGTGGTGAGGAAGCGTCGCATGCAGGGTCCCCCCGGTCAGGACATGGAATGTGAGAAAACGATGAAGATCGGCCCCATACCGATCTCGCTGTTCTTAACAAAGAGCAGGCCAAGCCGACGGAATTGGCGGGATTCCGTGTAATCGTCTGTTTGAACGCGATTTATGGTATCGGCGGCATCCACGGCAGGCGTTCGCTGATCGAGCAGTGAGCGACCACGCAGGCTATTCACAGCGCAAGTGCGCAGAAATCACGCACCGCCGCGCGTTCCACGATGGGGATTGCGCGATCGATCACCGAAGAGGTCTCTCACGGAGGCGGAGACACAGAGATGGATGAGAATGATATCGGTATTCGAGCCCTGACAGAGGGGCGCAGGCCCGCAAGGCTGGCCGATTCGGGGTCCAAAG
>CAZTGE010000143.1:0-9939 GCA_964612995.1 uncultured candidatus Brocadiaceae bacterium
GGTTGATGCCGTTGAGGTGGTATTCGACCGGGTCCTCGGCGGTGATGATCTTGCGATCGGTGGTATTGAGGTCGAACAGGGTGGCATACAGGGTGGTGGTCTTGCCCGAACCGGTGGGGCCGGTGACAAGGATGATGCCGTTCGGACGGGCGATCAGCTCCTTGTAGACCTTGTAATCGGTGGGGTCGAAGCCCATGTCGCCGAGGCTGAGCTTCAGCGACTCCTGGTCGAGGATACGCATGACCACGCTCTCACCGTGGACCGCGGGCAGGGCGGAGACACGCAGGTCGATGTTGCGGTCGACGATATGCAACTTGATGCGTCCATCCTGCGGCCGACGGCGCTCCTCGACCTGCATCCCGGCCATGATCTTGAGCCGCTGGATCACCGGGCCCTGCAACCGCTTGGGCGCCGGATCCATGGCGAAACAGACGCCATCGATACGATAGCGGATGCGCAGACGATCGCCCATCGGCTCGATGTGCACGTCGGAGGCGCCGTTCTCGACCGCGTTGCTGAGGATCTGCTGGACGTAACGGATCACCGGTGCGTCGTCGGGGTTGCCGGCCTCCTCGGCCGCCAGATCGCGGTACTCGATCTGCTCGGTGATCTCGCCGAGCATCTGATCGAGCTTGTTTTCGCTCAAGCCGTAGCCGCGCTCGAGCGCGGACTTGATCTGTCGTGAGCTGGCCACCGCCGGCTCGATGTGCTGCGAGGTGGTGAAGCGCAGCGAGTCGATCACCCCCAGGTCCATGGGGTTCTCCATCGCCACGGTCAGGGTGCCCTCGCGCACGCCGACCGCGATGACGTTGTTCTCCACCGCCACCGTCCGTGGGATGAGCTCGATCACCGCCTGGGGGATCTCCAGGCTCTCCAGGTCGACGAAGCGCAGCTCGTGCTGTTCGGCCAGGGCGCGGGCGACGTGTTCAGGCTCGCAGGACTCGGCCTCGACCAGGATCTCGCCGATCGGCCGCGTATCGCCCTCCATCTGCCTGGCCAGCGCGGCGTTGACCTCGGCCTCGGTGCAGACCTCCATCTCGGTCAGGATCTCGCCCAGGAACTTGCGCATCCGAACAGCTCTCCTCTAGCCGGTGGGAGCGACGCACTGGCCGCGCCGGAATCGGGGCTTCCCATGATGGCGCGCCACGCCGTGGCGACAGGCGCGCGCCGCCGACCGGGGTCGCGGGATGTGACTCAGTCGGCCGGTCTGCGGCATCGCTCAGCCGGTCTCGGCTTCCAGCGCTCCGACCCCCTCGGCGTAGGCGACCTCCACCGCCGCGAGCAGCTGCGCACAGGGCTCCAGATCCCCACTCCGGGCCTGGCGATCGAGCTGGGCACAGGCCCATTCCAGTCGCCGCAGGCCGAGATTGCCACAGGCCCCCTTGAGGGTGTGCGCGCCGCGATGCAGTGCATCGGCATCGCCCGCGGCCAGGGCTGCGCGCATGTCGACGATGCGTTGCGGGCTGTCGGCCGTGAAGGTCTGCAGCACCTCGATCAGCAGCGCGTCGGAACCGTCGGCGAGGTCGCGGAGCTGCGCGACCATCGCCTGATCGAGGATCTGCGATGGTTCCTGCTGCGAATCCGCCTGGGCCATAGCGTCCCCATGTGTGAAAGGAACCCGTACGAGGGGTGACCTTTTATTCTGTGAAGGCCATCTTCTGGCGCAAAGCCTTTCTCGCGAAATAGGTCTCCAACAGACGCTTGGCCACGCCCGAGCAGGCGCGGCCACCGCTGTAGCCGCAGCGAATGAAGATGGCGAAAGCCACCTCTGGCTGGTCGGCCGGAGCGTACCCTACCAACCAGGCGTGATTGGGGGTACGCCCGGCGACGCGCGACTCGGTCGTTCCCCACTGGCTGGTACCGGTCTTCGCTGCGACGGTGATCCCGGTGGCCGGCCCCTCGAGCACGAGGCGTTCGGCGGTGCCCCCGGGCGCGGTGACGCCCTCCATCCCCGCGCGGATCTCGGCCAGGTAGTCCGGCGGGATGTCGATGCGGTCCGGTTCGCCCAGCTGGATGTCGCGCCAGCAGTGGGGCCTGATCACCGTGCCGCCGTTGGCGATCAGTGCGGGGATCGCCACCAGCTGCAGGGGAGAGGCGGCCATCTTCTGGCCGATGGAGATGAACCAGGTATCCGAGGGATACCACGGCCGTTGCCGTGCCGGCGACGGCATCGATGCGCTCACCTGCCAACCCACGTCGAGCGCGTTGGCCCGGCCCATGCCGATGCGCTCGTACCACCAGGCCAGACGCGCGGCGCCGATCTCCTCGCCGAGAGTGGCGAAGAAGGTGTTGATCGATTTGGCGATCGCCTCGCGCATCTCCCACCGGCCACCGCTGTCATGGGGCGCGTGATCGCGCATTATCCGGCGGCCCTGGTAGATGGTCATATAGCCGTCGCTGGAGAGGACCTCGCCGGGGCTGTAGACCCCTTCGAGCATGGCCACCAGCCCGACGAAGGGTTTGACGGTGGAGCCGGGAGCCTCCCAGGCCTCGGCGGCATAGTCGTGCAGTGGGCGACCGGGATGCAGCTCGGGATCGAGCAGCTCGCTGTAGATTTCGCCGACCCGGGCGAGATCGAAGGTCGGGGTCGAGGCCATGGCGCGGATGGCGCCGTCGGTCACGTCGACCAGCACGCAGCCGGCGATACCCTTCTCGGCCGCGGCCGCGGCGGCGACCCGCGCCTCCTCGCGCAGGTGCGGGCTGTTGAAGCCCATGCCCTGGTCGGGGTCGTCGTAGAGCTCGTTGGCCAGTTCCCACCAGTTGGCGAGCGCATCCTGCGCGGTGTGCTGCAGTTCGAGATCGATGGTCGTATGCAGGTCGGCACCCGGCTGGGGCTCGCGCGGGCGCGCGGCGAGCTCGAGACCGTCCGGGGTGATCATCCGCTTGCGGGTGCCGAAGATCCCCTGGAGGTAGCGGTCGTATTCGCGCTCCAACCCGCGGCGGCCAGACCAGCCACCCGGATCGAGCCCGCTGATGCGCGCCATTTCACGGCTGAAACCGGGCTCGCCGGAAAGCTGGCCGACCCAGCCGGCGAGATGGCAGGTGACGTGCGGATACGGGTACTCCCGCCCGAGCCGGGTGACCACCCGCAGACCAGGACAGCGCGGAACGGCCTCCTCGAAGTCGCCCGCACGGATCAGCTCGTCGGGTTGACCGAGACCGCTGCCCGCGAGCACCACCGCCAGCGACCGCGGCACGTCGCGAACCAGGGGCAGGGGATCCTCGCGCGTCTGCCCCCGCCAGTCGCGATCGGCGCGACGCCGTACGCCCGCGAGGCGCTCCTCCAGCTCGATCGCGCTGATCGCCACACCGGCCGCACCGAGCTGGGCCGTGAGCTCCGTGACCAGGGCGTCGAGACGCACAGGGTCGAACACGATGTGATGAATCCGATGCCGCCGCCTTGAGAGCAGCGGGCCGAGGGGGGTGGTACGCGCCAGCAGCACGCCCTCGACCTCGCTCGCGCGCAGGGCCAGGGTGCTGCTCAACCGTCGCAGCAGGCGGGCGAACAGGCCGTCGCGCCGGCCTGGCTCGTCGCCCTGGATCAGATGGATCCGATCGCGGGCTGGCGGCACGCCGGCGATCGCCACTCGCCGCGGCACCATCTCCTCTGGCAGCAGCGCCGCCAGGCGCTCGCGGGTCGCCGCCGGCGCGAACAGCCAGGGCGTCTCCACCGCGAGGGAGCGCGCGCGCAGCCAGGCGGCGCGCAATGCCTGATGCACCGAGCGCGGATCCTCGGCCAGGAAGCGGACCAGCTGGTCCTCGGCCCGGCGGCGGTCCTCTTCGGTCAACAAGCGCCAGGTCAGCCGCGTGGATGCTACCTCGCTCGGCGATTCCGCCGGAGCGGCAGAGTCCGAAGGCGGCAGCGCAACGTGGATCCGCGGCGCGAAGGGGCCCAGGGCCTCGCCGATCAGTCGGGCCGGAGCCTGGAACCGTCGCGCCAGCGCGGCGATGAACCCACCCCATTCCTCGGGGCTGAACAGCATCACCTCCTGCCGCCGTCGGGCGGCGAACTCGCGCCGGATGGCCTCGGCCGGATCGGCGCCCAACAAGCCGCTCTGGGCCAGACGCCCGAGACGGTCCTGGCCCAGTGCATCGGGATCCGACGCGCTCTGGTTCGTGGCCCGGGCGATGTCCGCGCGTGCGACCAGGTCGAGCTCCATCTCCTCGCCACCGACCGCGTCGCCCCGCCGCCGGGCCACGCCGGGGTAGCGGTCGAGTTCGGAGAGCAGGGTCGCGCGCAATTCGTCGGCCGACAGCGACGAACGCAGGGACAGGTCGGCGACGATGCGGTCGAGTGCGGCGCCATCCAAGCGGTGCAGCGGCACCGTGATCGCCCGCGACCGCGGCAGCTCGAGCTCGGCCAGGACCACCGCCAGGTGGTACTCGGCCCGGTTGTCGGCGAAGGGTACGCCATCGCGATCGAGAATCCGGCCACGCTTGGCCGGAATCCGATCGACCATCATCAGACTCTCTGCGACCGCACGCTCATAATGTCGACCGCGGACCAGCTGCAGCTGCACCAGACGCGCAACCAACGCACCGGTGATCAGGATGAACAAGATGCCCAGCCACAGGGCCCGCCCTGACATGGAGGTATTCTAGCCGCCGACGACGCCCAGGCGAGAGGCGAACTGGAGTTCCATCCGCCCGGTGCAAGGTGACCTTCCCATCAAAGGGGCTCTGCCCCTTTGGATCCCCGAGTCGGCCCGCATCGCGGGCCTCGCGCTCCTCCGTCGCGGTTCGCGGCTTCGCCGCGTTTTCCGCGGGCCTACGGCCCATTGTCGCGGAAAACCACCGCTCGGTCGGACGGTCGCTCCACTGCGCTGCGCTCCGACCTGAGTCCATCAGTGGACCTTTGAGGGCCTTGTCCAAGGTGAGGCTTCTATCAGAGCCCCCGCCAGCGAGGCCGGCGACCCCATGCGCACAATCCACAGCACGCGCACAGGCGCGTGGGGGTGTGCGCCGAAGGCGCGAGGGGGCAGCGCCCCCTCTGCAAGGAAACCTCTGGCTTGACCGTGCCCCGGATAACCAACCATCAAATCAGGCGGGAGGCTGTGATGACGCAGGTGGAACCGATACATATCGGCGCGAGCTGGTACCCCGAATGCTGGAGCGAGGCCGAATGGCCGGCCGACATCGAGCGCATGCGCGAGATCGGCTTCACCATCGTGCGCCTGTTCGAATTCGCCTGGCATCGGTTCGAGCCGCGCGAGGGCGAATACGACTTCGATTGGGCGCTGCGCCTGCTCGATCGCCTGCACAAGGCCGGGATCGTCGCGATCATCGGCACCCCGACCGCCGCGCCGCCGGCCTGGCTGACCAGCACCTACCCCGAAGTGCTGCGCACCGGCCCCGATGGCCAGCGCCTGCGCCATGGACGACGCAAACACTACAACCACCAGTCGCGCCTCTATCGCAAACTCGCCCTGGAGATCGTCGAACAGATGTGCGAGGCCTTCGCCGGCCATCCTGCACTCCACGCCTGGCAGATCGACAACGAGATGTCCGGCTTCGACTACGGCGAGGAGACCACCCGCCATTTCCACGCCTGGCTCGAAGACCGCTACGGCACGGTGGACCACCTCAACCGCGCCTGGGGGCTGGAGTTCTGGTCACAGGCCTACCAGGGCTTCGACCAGATCCCGCTGTGCACCGCCCGCGTCGGCTCGATCGAGGTACCGGAGCGCGACCACCCCTCGCTGCTGGTGGCCATCGCACGGTTCCAGAACGAGGGCTGGACCGACTATATCGCCGAGCAATGCGCGCTGATCCGGCTGCACAGCGACAAGCCGATCACCACCAACATGACCGGCCTCATCGGAGCGATGGACTGGGCCAGCCACAACCGCCTGCTCGATCGCGTCGGCGCCTCGATGTACGCCGACCGCCGATATTACCATCACAACCTGCCCCGTTTCGACCGCCTGCGCGCGGAGAAGGACTACGCCCCCTACTGGTTGCTCGAGACCGCGCCCAACTGGTCGGGCGGCGGCCGGACCTTCAACATCCACTACGACAAACGGGGTGTGCGCCTCTACAGCTGGCTGTCGGTGTTCCTCGGCGGCGCGATGGTGCTCTACTGGCAATGGCGCGAACACCGCGCCGGTCAGGAGATGCTCCACGGCACCTGCTGCACTGCCACCGGCCGCTGGCGCCCGAACAAGGATACCTGGGCCCAGCTGGCCAGTCACTTCAAGGCCCACCGCGAATGGCTGATGCGCAATCCGCCGCAGCAGGCCCGCCTCGCGCTGGTGATGAGCACCGAATCGGCCTGGGCCTTCTCCATCGACCCGACCGACAGCGACATGCGCTACGCCGACCGCTTCCGCGATCACATCTACATGCCGGTGGTCGAACGTCAGCTGTGGCGCGACGTGATCGCTGAGACCGCCGACTTCGCGCCCTACCGCGTGATCTGCATGCCGCTGATGCCGATGATCGCGCCGTCCACCCGCGCCCGGCTCGAACGCTGGGTCGCCGCCGGCGGCACACTGGTCCTCGGGCCGCTCTCCTGCATCCGCACCGAAGAATTCACCGTTCCCACCCGTCACGAATTCTGCGGCATGGAGCCGCTGATCGGCGGCAGCAGCGACTTGCGCTTCACCGTGCAGTGGGTCGAGGATCAGGTGTGGGTCGATTTCGCCTCGGGCGCGCGTACCCGCACCCGCACGCTGTGCGAGGCCTTCGCCCCCCAGGGCGCGGAGGTGATCGCACGCTACGAGGGCGGCTATGGCGACGGCCTGCCCGCCGCGCTGGACAACAGCTATGGGCGCGGCCGGGTGATCACCCTCGGCTGCATGGTCGACGACATCACCTGGGGCCAACTGGTGCAGGACGTCTGCGCCGACAACGGCATCGCGCCCCTGTGCCAGAGCGAGGACCGGGTGGTGGTCGTCCCCCGCGCCGATGCCACCGGCACCACCACCGGCTATGCGGTGGCCAACCTCGGCGAGGAACCGGCGAGCCTGACCCTGCCGAGTGGGGGCACCGATCTGCTTTCGGGCGCCGACGAACCGGCGGCGCTGACGCTGCAGGGCTACGACGTGATGCTGCTGCGGCTCTGAGGCCGCCCGCGACCGGAGCTCAGTAGGCACCGCCGATCATCACCGCGCTGGGGGTCTCGTCGTCGAACTGGTCGTAGCCGGGGCTGGCCGACTCGGCCTGCTCGGTGGTCGCCTTGCGCCAGCTGTTGGCGCGCTCGCGCGCATCCCGCTCGGCCTGGAGTTCGGCCGCGAGGTGCGGCTGGGTCTCGCGGCCGAGATTGCCCTGCAGGGCCTCCTCGATCACACCGACGATCTCACCAGCGGTGGGATAGCGGTCCGTCAAGCGGGCGGCGGCGGCGCGGCGGATGACCTCGACCGCCTTGGTCGAGCATTTCGGAGCGAAGGCGCGTGGGTCGGGAATCACGCCGCGCTTGGCCAGAGCCAAAACGGTCTGTTGCTCGCGGCCGAGATAGGGCGGGCGACCGCAGAGCATGCGGAACAGGGTGCCGCCGAGGGCGAAGATATCGGCCTGGGGCGTGATCAGTTTCTTGGCCTGGGCCTGCTCGGGCGCCATGTAGTTGGGCGTACCGATGATCAGGTCGTCACCAAAGCCGAGGCTCTGGCGCTGGAGCGCGGCGGCCGACTCGACCGCCATGCCGAGATCGGCGATCTTCGGGATCATGTCGCCGGTGACGAAGATGTTGGCCGGCTTGATGTCGCGGTGGACCACCCCCGCCCGCGCCAGCGCCTCAAGGCCGCGGCCGATATCACGCGTGATGCCCAGCGCCAGGCGCTCGGGCAGCACGCCGCCGTAATGCTTGAGCAGGTCGGCCAGACTGCCCCCATGCACCAGCTCCAGCGCCATGTACATCCACCCCTGGTCTTCGCCGAGGTCGAAGCAGGTGATGACATTGGTGTTGTGGATCCGGCCGGTGAGGTGGGCCTCGGCCACGAATCGGGCGCGGATGATGTCGCTCTGGGCCTTCTTCGGCAGCAGCACCTTGAGCGCCACCTCGCGATCCATGCTCACCTGCCGCGCACGGAACACGCTGTTCGATCCGCCCTTGCCGAGCTTGTCGATCAAGCGGTAACCACCGAGGACCTTGGGGATCTGGGTCTGGCGACGAGGTCTGCTGTTGGGTTCCGGATCTCTGGCCATGGCGCAATGATGCCGCGCCGCGCGGGCGTGTCGATCGGCCACCGGAGCTTGCTGCACCGCCCTGCGGCAGCGCTGCCCGGCATTGGGGGTGGCTCGCCGTCTGGCGGCCATAGGCTCCGCCCCATGGCCTGGACCGCCGTGGTCACCCTCACCTACGCCGACAGTGTACGCCAGCCGACCCTCTGGTTGGCGACGGCGGTCGGCCTGGGATTCCTCGTGCTGACCACCGTCTTCGGCATGTTCAACTTCTTCGAACAGGACCGCTTCCGACTGTTCTGCACCGCCGGGGTCGCGATCACCATGCTCAACGGTGTGTTCCTCGCCCCGGTGCTCGGCGCCAGCGCGGTCAGCGAGGAACTCTCCGACCGCACCGCGCTGACCCTGTTCGCCAAACCACTGGGGCGCGGCGCCTATCTGGTCGGCAAGACCCTCGGGGTATGGGCGGCGACCGTCAGCTCGAGCGCGGTGCTCGCCGGGGCCCACCTCGGCCTGCTGGCCTGGCTCCAGCGCCATGGCTTCCCTGGCGATCACCACCACAGCGACGACCCCGCGGCCTGGGCCTGGGTACCCTACACCCGACTGATCCTGGCCCACTTCCTGGGCACCCTCACCGCGTTGAGTCTGGCCACGCTGGGCATCGTGCTCGCCCTGCGGCTGCGCGCCGCAGGGGCGATCACCGCCTGCTTCGCCGCCTTCGTCGGAGCCAACGTCCTCGCCGGAATCGGGCTGCCGACCACTGTGATCCTGCCCGCGCTGGCGATCTTCCAGATCGACGACGCGCTGCAGTTCCGTCGCTTCCCCATCGAGCCCGACTATTTCGGCCTTTGCGTCGTTCACAGCCTGCTCTATAGTTCCGGCTGTCTGCTCCTGGGCCTGTCACTGTTCAAGCGACAGGACCTGGCCTGAAACCCGAGAGGTGGGAAAGCCGGTGCGCTACGCGATCATCAGCGACATCCACGGCAACCTCGAAGCGCTGACCGCCGTGCTCGCCGACATCGAATCCAATCAGATCGACCGCATCGTCTGTCTCGGCGATATCGTCGGCTATGGCGCCGACCCGATCGCCTGCCTCGAGAAGATACGCGATCTCGACTGCGACTGCATCGCCGGCAACCACGACTGGGCCGCGATCGAACGCATCTCGATCGACTTCTTCAACGCCTACGCCAAGGCCGCCGCGTTGTGGACGCGCGAACAGCTCTCCCAAGAGCACAAGGACTGGCTGGCCAACCTGCCGCTGACGCTCAAGTTCGACGACTACTGCATCAGCCACGGCACCTTCCATCAGCCGGAAGGCTTCAACTACATCCAGACCGTGTTCGACGCCCAACTCAGCTTCGAGGAGCTGCGCACGCGCAACGCCCACCTCGGCTTCCTCGGCCACAGCCACGTACCGGTCGGCTTCTTCGACACCGATCCGATCACCTATACGCTCGACCAGGAGATCCCCACGAGCGAGGAGACCGCGATCATCATCAACGTGGGCAGCGTCGGCCAACCGCGCGACGAGAACCCGATGGCGAGCTACTGCATCCTCGACACGGAAGAGGACAAGGCCCGCATCGTCCGGCTCGACTACGACCTCGACACCGCGGCCGAGAAGATCAAGGCCGCAGGCCTGGACCCGATCCTGGCCCAGCGCCTCTACCTCGGCAAGTAGCCCGCTCTTTGCAGAGGGGGGCGCTTTTTACAGAGGGGGCGCTGCCCCCTCGCGGCTTCGCCGCACACCCCCACGCGCCTCTGTCGGCGCTCGCCAGCTGCGCTGGCGTTCTCGGCGGCCCTGCGGGCCATTATCGC
>CAZTGE010000144.1:0-9936 GCA_964612995.1 uncultured candidatus Brocadiaceae bacterium
AAGATCCGAACAAGGCAATTCAGACGGACGCCTACGGCGCCGCTGATTATTGACGATCGCATGCATGCGCACGGGGCCGGCTCTGTGGAGCCGGCCCCGTGTCGTTGTGCGGCGGATCGCTCAGTTCTCCGGCGCCGCGGGTGGGTCGGGCAGGTACCAGTAGAAGCGCGCGCCCCCGGCACCGTCGTCTGGCACCTCGACGCCGATGCTGCCGCCATGACGCTCGACGATGCGCTGGCACAGGGCCAGTCCGATACCGGTGCCGGGGTAGTCTTCGGCAGCGTGGAGCCGGCGGAAGATGGTGAACACCTCGTCGGCGCGCTCGGGGTCGACGCCGATGCCGTGGTCGCGCACCGTCACCCGCCAGCCTGCGCTCTGGCGATGGGCGTCGAGTTCGACCTGTGGCCGTTGGCCCGGCCGGTGGAACTTGATCGCGTTCTGGATCAGGTTCTGCAGCAGTTGCTCCATCTGCTCGGGATCCGCGTGCACCGTGGGTAGCGGTGCGCTGGTGATCCGGGCATCGGTCTCGCGGATCAGCGAAGCCAGGCCGTCGAGCACCTGGTCGCGGACGGCGTTGAGATCGACGCCATGGTGATCGGCGGCATGGGTGGCGACGCGGGAGTAGCGCAACAGGCCCTGGATCAGGCGCAGCATCCGTTGCGCGCCTTCATCGATGAAGCCGAGGTACTCGCCCGCAGAGCTGTCGCACCGGTAGGAGGCGTGCTCCTCGCGCAGCAGGCGGATGAATCCGGTGATCGTGCGCAGCGGTTCCTGCAGGTCGTGGCTGGCGGCATAGGCGAACTGCTGCAGGTCGGCGTTGGACCGTTCCAGGTCGGCGGCCAACTGGCGGAAGCGTGCTTCGCTGTCGCGTAGCCGACGCGTGGCTGCGAGGTTGTGCAGCGCGTAGGCGAGATCGGCGGCGATCTCGGCCAGCAGGTCGTCCTCCTCGGGCAGGGGGGCGAAGGGTTCGGCGAGCGAGACCTCGAGATGGCCGTAGACATGGTCGTCGTAGCGCAGTACGGCGACCTTGGCACAGCAGGCGCGGCTGACCAGATGGATCGGGCAGTTGGTGCAGGCCGTGTCGCCGGTCAGCGTCACCAGCCCGCCTTCGGCCCGGTCGGCCAGTGCGCAACAGGGTGGGGGTTCGCCTTGGCGCAGTTCGCGGGCCACGTTCTCGGCCGCCTGTCCGTATCCGGCCTCGTGGAACAACGGCGCGCCGAGCTCGGCGCCGCCACTGATATGCATCCAGGCGCCGCGGTAGCCGCGATTGCGGGTCAGCTGGTCGCAGGCGTCGCGCAGCAGTCGTCGCGGGTCATCGATGTGGACGATGCTGCGGCCGATGCCGCGGAAGGCGCGCAGGACGTTGTTCAGATGCTGGGCACGCAGTTCGCTGAGCTTGCGCGCGGTGATGTTCTCGTGCGCCACCACCACATAGCGCTCGCCGGCGACGTTGAGCGCGGCGGCGCGCCCGATGAACCAACGCTGCTCGTCGTCGCTGTGGCAGGGGTATTCGAGTGCGTGACGGCAACGCTGGCCGGCGCTCAACGCGCGCAGGCCAGCAGCGAAATCGCGCGCCAGGTCGCGGTCCAAGCCCACCGCGGCGTCGCAGACCGCGATGTAATCGACACCGCGGTAACCGTTGCTTGTCGCAGCGCCATTGGCAGCGGCGAACTGATCCCAGGCGCGGTTGGTGAAGCGGATGACGCCGCCCCTGTCGAGGATCGCGATATTGCTCGGCAGGGCGTCGATGGTCGCGTGGAAGAGGTGCGGCGCCACTGCGGCCTTCGGCCAGTCGGCCGGATTGCCATGTCCACCTTCGGCGTCGGGGGCCTGCATATAGCGCATGATCGCCCGGTGGACCGCGGAATGAAGGACGAATCCGCTGCGTCGCTGTCTTGCGAGGGCGGAACCGAGGGGGTATCATGATCGGTCCGGTGGGAAGCCTTCCGGTGAGAGTCGATCAGATATCCCATTCCCCTGGAATAGCGTGCATGGTCACGCGCACTATTCCAGGGGAATGGAATGGGGGCGTAGCGGGGGCGACTGCGCGCAGCGCAGAGCGAGCCCCCGCGAACAAAAAGCCGCGCGGGTGCCGACCGCTACCATGCCCCTTGGGCTGCGGGCGGCGCCCGCGCTATGAGACAATAGCACAGCCGCGCTGGCGCGACGAATCCGACCAGCGCGGCGACACTGACTGGAGCGCATGTGGACAGATCCGACCCATCCCTGCAGCGCGAGCTGACGGTCCTGCTGGTGGACGACGATTCATCGATGCTGATCCTGCTCGAGACCCTGTTGCGGCGTCGGAGCAAGCTGCAGTCGCGTAGCGTCGGCGATGCCGAGAGCGCCTGGCAGGAGCTGGAGCGGAAGGGCATCGACATCGTCATCGCCGACATCGGTCTGCCTGGGATCGATGGCTGTGAGCTGGTGCGGCGGATGAAGGCCCACCCGGATTACCGTCTCATCCCCGTGGTCCTGATCACCGGTCAGATGGCCGAGGATGCGATCGACGCGGTGTTCGCGGCCGGCGCAGACGATTTCCTGACCAAGCCGATCCACGGGCGCGAGCTGCATGCCCGTCTGATCGCCGCCAGCCGCCTGCGGCGGCTGCATCTCGAGCTGCGTGGCAAGAACCGCGAGCTGGTCCAGAGCCTGGAGCAGCTCGAAGAGACCCAGCAGCACATGGTCCACCTGCAGAAGATGGAAGCCATCGGTGCCCTGGCCGCGGGCATCGCCCATGAGATCAATACGCCGACCCAGTACGTCGGCGACAATCTGCGCTTCCTCAAGGACGCCTTCGCCGATCTCGCCGAGGTCGACGCGGCGGTGGAGGGTCTGGCGGCTGCAGCCGGCGGCGCGGGTGACGTGGCCCCGGCCCTCGCCGGTCTCACCGCTGCCCGCGAAGAGGCCGACACCGAGTTCCTCGCCGAAGAGATCCCCCAGGCGCTCGAGCAGGCGCTGGAGGGCGTGGATCGGGTCGCCAGCATCGTCCAGGCGATGCGGGATTTCTCGTACCACGGCACGGCCGAGAAGCGCGCCTGCGATCTGGAAGCGATCATCACCAGCACCAGCACGCTCGCGCGCAACGAGTACAAGTACGTGGCTGATCTCGAGGTCGACATCGCGCCCGATCTGCCGCCGCTGGTCTGCGACGAGAGCGCGATCAAGCAGGCGCTGCTCAACCTGATCGTCAACGCGGCGCATGCGATCGAGGAGCGGCAGAAGGGGGAGGGCGACGACGGTCGCGGCCAGATCCGCATCGCCGCCTCCAACGACGGGACCGACATCTTCCTCTCCGTCGCCGATACCGGGGTGGGGATCTCGCCGGAGGTCAAACGGCGCATCTTCGAGCCCTTCTTCACGACCAAGGAGGCCGGCAAGGGCACCGGTCAGGGGCTGGCGATCCTCCACAACGTGATCGTCGGGTCCCACCGTGGCTCGATCGAGGTCGAATCGCGACGGGGTGAAGGCACCGTGTTCACCCTGCGCATCCCTGGCGGCGACGCCCCGGTCACCGATCCGGGATCGACGGGCATGCTCCCGGTCCAGGGGGTGTGAGATGCCGGATGGCGCGGCCGACGCGCTCGCGAAGCTGCGATGCGAGCAGGAGGAACTCTACTACGCCGTTTCGCACGACCTGCAGGCGCCGGTCCGGGCGATGATCGGCATTACCGACCTGCTCGCTGCGGACTGCACCGATTGCGGGGTGGCGGAAGGCCCGGAGTTGATCGCGCACCTGCAGCGGGCGGGCGTGCGCCTGAGTGCGATGATCCAGGCGCTGGTCCAGCTGGGGCGGATCGAGACCCGCGGCGCCCCCCCGGAGCCCTGCGATGCGGCCGCGGCCTGCGACGAGGCTCTGGCCGAGCTGGGGCCGGCGATCGAGGCCCGGGGGGCGAGGGTGCGGCGCGAGGCGCTGCCGTGGGTACAGGCGGACTCACATCAGCTGCGCTGGCTCTTCACCCTGGCGATCGAGAATGCGATCGATCACGGCTCAGCGCTGGAGCGCCCGGCCCGTGTCACCATCAGTGCCTGGCACGAGGGCGAACGGGTCTGTTTCGCGGTGCGCGACCACGGACCGGGGATCGCGGCCGAGCGCCGGGAGGAGGCCTTCGTCTTGTTCCGCCGGCTCGAGCGCGGTTCGGGTGACGATACGGGGATCGGCGCTGGTCTGGCCCTGGCGCGACGGATCGTCCGGCGCCATGGCGGAGCGATCGGTTTCGCCGCTGTCGAGCATGGCGCAGAGCTACGCTTCGACCTGCGCGCCGCCGCGCTGGCGGATGCGGCCAAGGAGCTGCGGGTGCTGCACATCGACGACAATCCGGCCGACCGGCGACTGACCGAGATCGCCCTGCAGCGCAACGGGGTGAGCGTGGAGGGCGCCGCGAGCCTCACCGCCGGGATCGCTCGCCTGGCCCGGCCGGGTATCGCCGCAGTCCTGCTCGACCTCGGTCTGCCCGAGTGCCAGGGCCTCGACTGCCTCGAGCGCCTGCGCGCTGCCGAGGTCGTGTTGCCGGTGTTGGTGATGAGCGGGTGCGACGACCCCGAGCGCATGGCCGCCGCCCGCGCCGCTGGCGCGAGCGACTACCTCGTCAAGGGCGAGCTCGATGGAGCCGGCCTGCGTGCGGCGATCGTCCGCGCCATCGGGCATCGGGTCTGAGCGCTGCGCCGGGGGGTGGCGATCAGACCGTCGGCGGATCGAGGATGATCGCGCCATCGGCGTCGCGCGTGATCTCGCCGATGCCCGGATGCTCGGTTTCGAGTTCGCGCAGCGTCTGCTCCTGCTCGCGGCAACGCTCGAACAGATGCCTGGCCACGGTCAGCAGGCGTTGCTGCTCGAGACCGTGCCGCAGCCCCAGCGCCAGCTCCTCTGGGCAACAGGGCTTGGTGAAGAAGCGATGGATCTCGCCTTCGTTGATCGCCGCCAGCGCCAGGCTGAGCGTGGCCTTGCCGGTGAGCATGTAGCGCACCGTGCTCGGCCACCGTGCGGCGATGGTGCGCAGGAGCTCGATCCCGCCCATCCCCGGCATGTCATGGTCGCTGACGACCAGATCGATCTCGTGCTTCTCGAACAGCGCGAGGGCGGCCTCGCCACCGGTGGCGGTCATCAGATCGAAGCGGTACGGCCGCATGACCCGGCGTAGCGCGTTGAGCACCATGGTCTCGTCGTCGACGAACAAGACCAGTGGCGGGCGTTCGGTCCGTTGCAGGAGTTCGTTGAAGTCCACTGCCAGCGTCGAGCTCATGGGGTGTTCCCTTCGTGCGCGGCGAGGCGGACCCGGATCGGGCTGCGCACGCCGTGGAGGATGGCGAAATGGCGGATGCGCTCGAGCAGGACTTCGGTGATGACGGTCTCTGCGCGCAGCAGTGTACGGTTGTCTTCGGTGACCACGTCCTGGAGCAGGACATGCCCGACCCGCAGCTGCTTGACGTCGACCGCTTCGACCTCCACCGCTACCTGCCCGGCGGAGGCGACCGCCGCATCGCATTCACGCCGCAGCGCCGCGAGCAGTTCGGGGTCGTAGTGGCCCCGGCGCCGTTCCATCTCGCTGATCGCGTGCATCGGCGCGTAGCCCCGGCTCTCGAGCAGGAACAGGTCGTTGACCACCCGCAGGATGCGCGCGGTCAGCGGCAGGTCGGCGCCAGCGACGGCGTCTGCCGGTTTGCCGCTGCCGTCGAAGTTCTTTCCCGAATAGGTGATGGCCCGTGCGACGCGTTCGAGGTGGGGGACGTTGGCGACCAGCCGGCCGCCGCAGATCGGCACCTCCCGGATCATCTCGGCCTCGCGCGCGTCGAGTACCACACCGCGTTCGTGGCGTTCGAACAGCTGCGCGGGAACGGTCAGGCGGCCGATGCCGTGGAGCATCAACGCGAGGTCGAGTTCCCAGGCGTCGCGCTCGGGGTGACCGATCGCCCGGGCGAGACGGCGCACCACCTGACGCTTGGCCGGGTTCTGGCCCACGCCTGGGGCGTCGACCAGTTGCAGCAGCTCGCTCATCAGCCGGACCGAGCCGGCCACGGTGCGTTCGAGCAGCTCGCGTTCCGCGGTCAGCAACTGATGCTGGCGCAGCGCATCCTGGAGGGCCTGCCGCAGGATCTCGACCCGGCAGGGCTTGGTCAGGAAGCGGAACACATTGCCTTCGTTGACCGCGTTGATCGCCGTGTCCAGATCGTTGTTGCCGGTGAGCATCATCCGCACGATATGCTGGTCGTGATCGCGGATCCGCTTGAGCAGCTCGAGTCCGTCGATGTCCGGCATGCGCAGATCGGTCAGCACGACCGCGAAGGGGCCGTGGTCGGCGATGGCATCGAGGGCCGCCTTGCCGCCGGCGGCCAGGGTGATGTCGAACTCCTTGCGCAGGTTGCGCTGCAGCGCCTTGAGCACGCTGCGCTCGTCGTCGACGCAGAGGATGCGCGTGCCCATGTTCACTCCTCCTGCGCGTCACCGGTCGGGCCGCCGCGTTCGAGCACTGCGGTGCAGCGCCTGGTGAGGCGGGCGACGCGCTCGGGCCCGCCGAGGGCGTCGGTGACCGCGTCGTCGATCCCGCACGGCGGCGTGCGCTCGGGATGGCTGATCTCGTCGACCGCGTTGGCCAGGTGCAAGGCGATCAACAATGGCGAGACCCCCGATGCGGCATGGCCGGGATCGTGATGCCAGGCCACTGCCTCGATCACCGGATCGGCCACGCCCCAGAGCCCGAGCAGGTAGGCGCCGACCTCGCCATGGGTCGCGCGGAACACCTTGCGCTCGGCCTGGTTGAGCGGCACGCCCCGGCGGCCGGCGGCATCGACGGTCCAACCGTACTGCTCGGGCATGCGCGCGGCGAGGATGATCCGCCCCAGGTCGTGCATCATGCCGGCGACGAAGGCGCCGTCGGCCGCCTCCTTGCCCAGCTCCATCGCGGTGACGACCTCCTTGGCCATGATCGCCACGCGCAGCACATGGGCGTTGAGCTGTTCGAGGTCGACGCCGTGCATGTCCTCGGTCGCCATGACCTCGAAGGCCTGGGTGCTGAGCACCATGCCGTGGATGGTCTCCAGGCCGAGGATGTTGACCGCGTCGGCCGGATTGGTGATCCGTCGACGCAGACCGAAGAAGGCCGAGTTGACCAGCTTGAGCACTTTGGCGGTCATGCCCATGTCGCGGCCGATGACCTGACCGATCCGGGCGATGGGTACATCGTCGGCCTGCAGCAGGGTCTTGAGTTCGTTGTAGAGCGCGGGGAGGGTGGGCAGCGCGTCCTGCCCGGCGACCAGCGACGAGATGCGTTCGTTGGTCAGCACCCGGCGCATGGCGCCGGCGCGGGTGATCGCCGAGCACAGCTGTTCGGCGCTGCAGGGCTTGGTCAGGAACTGGTGCGCCGGACCGATGGTGCGGAATATCGCCGCCTTGTCGGTGTCTCCGGACAGGATGATCCGCACCGCCTCCGGCCAGCGCTCCTTGATCTCGGTGAGCAGGTCCGCGCCGTTGATCTCGGGCATGCGCAGGTCGGAGACGACCACGTCGGCCGGCATCTCGCTCAGGGTCTCCAGCGCTTCGCGGCCGCCGCCGGCGAAACGCATGTCCCAGGACTTGCGACGGGTGCGTAGCATCCGCCGCAGGCCCTGGAGCACGCTCGCATCGTCGTCGACGAACAGGACCTTCAGCTTGCCGCGGGGCCTGAGCTGCGTCTCCTCGGTGCTGAGCGCAGCGGTCGAGAAGATATTTGAAGATGTACCTGTATCCATCGCTGAGCACCTGGGGGCGAATGGTCCATTATGCCCACGCGCGGGCCTGGTGCAAACGCAGCGGGCGAGAGGCGGTTGTCACTGCAGGATGCCAGGGGTATCATGACCGCGGATACCCATGCGGCACGTGACCAAGAACGTTCTCATCGTCGATGATGACCCGCGGATCCTGCGTTCGCTGCGCAACGGATTCCGGCGCCAGCCCTTGCGGGTCTTGACCGCCGCCTCGGCGGTCAAGGCGATGGAGGTGCTCGGCAGCGAGCGGATCGACGCGGTGGTCTGCGATCAGCGCATGCCGGGCGCCTCGGGCATCGATCTGCTCGAGTGCGTCGCGCGCGAATCGCCCCAGACCGTGCGGGTGATGCTCAGCGGCGACGGGCGGTTCACCACCGCGCTGGAGGCGATCAATCGCGCGCAGGTGGCGCGGTTCCTGGCCAAGCCCTGTCCTGCGACCACGGTGGCCCAGGTGGTCGCGGACCTGCTCGCCGAGCGCGCCGGGGTCGAGGACTATGCCCCGCATGCCGAATCGGCGCGCGGCACCGCGGCGTTGGTGCAGCAGGAACGGTCCGCGCCGGAGCTGGCGATCGAAGCGGTGATGGAGGACGGCGACGGCGAGGTCGCGTTCAAGATCCTCTGGACCGGCACGATGGCGACCGACTCGACCCGCTTTCTCGGTGATGAAGCCGGTGACCACGGCGCCTGATCGGATCCTGCGCCGTTGGTCTCAGCGTTCGCCCTTGGTCGCCCCGGCCCGGTAGCGGCGGATCCGCAGCTCGACCCGCTTCTTGCGCACGGTGGTGTGGCTCGCCCCCCATTCGCGGGCGAGGACCGTGTCTGGCGCGGTGCCGAGGCGCGCGATGCGCTCGGCCGTCCATTCCATCGGTCGACGGCGGGTGACCGGTCGTTTGCCCAGCCGTCGCAACTGTTCGCGCACGGTGTCGGTCTTGACCCCGTGCGCGCGCGCGAATTCGAGCACCGAGAGCCGGTCGAGATCGGCGAGCATCTCCGGGGTCCAGACCACGCGCATGCCGCGGCGATGGTAGCAGGCACGGATGCCCAGCTCTTTGCGTTTGCGACACACGCTGGCGACTGAAATCCCCAGTTCCTGCGCCACGACGGCATCCGGCGCCTGGCCGAGCCGCCGCCGCATCGCGGCGGTCCAGGTGATGCCGCGCCCGTTGCCATCGGCCGGTTGACCGCTGTGCTCGCGGCGCTTCGCCGCCACCGTCTGGGTGCAGATGCCCCATTCCCGGGCCAGGTCGCGATCCGGTGCCGTGCCGAGGCGGCGCAGCATCGCCGGGGTCCAGGCGACCGCTTCGGGGCGGACGCCGAAGCCGGGGATGCGCAGGCTGCGTCGCTTGCGCGCGACGACGCTCGCCGTCAGGCCCCATTCGCGGGCGAGCCTGGCGTCGGTGTCCTGGCCGAGGCGGGCGCACATCGCAGCGGTCCAGCACACCGGCTCGCGGGCCTGGCAGGCGGGGATGCCGCGTCGCTTGCGTTGCTGGTAGACCCACTGCACCGATACGCCCATCTCCTCGGCGATCATCCGATCGGGGACCTGGCCGAGACTGTCGAGCCGGCGACGCGTCCAGTAGACCCGCCGACGACGGGTCTTGCGGGGTCCACCGCGCTGGGCCTGATTGTCGACCGGCTGGGGCATCGGTGCGTCCATGCGACACGTGGCCGCGTGGTCAGGGGGAGTCTCGTCCGCGTCACACATGCGATTTCGTCTATTCGGTAATCGCTTTACATGGCGCGCGCATCATCAAGCAAAGGTAGCCGAATTCCCCCTCGTAGCAATCCCTTTCAGGGAGTGGCTGAACCCCAACGGCGAAAAAGTCACGACTATTTCCGGTGCTTCGTCGGCAATAGTTTCAGAAACGACAGAAGTGCCCGTGTGGCAAGGCCTTGCGGATCAGGCGCAATTGTTGACGCAAGCCGGACTACAAGGTCGGTTTCAAGTGCTTCAACTGCGGTGCAATCAGATCCAGGCTGGCCGAGATCGGACGCGGCTATCTCGGTCTGGTCCTGACCCGGCTCCCAGCTGCCGAGGCGGAGCGCATCCGTTCCACGGTCTCGGCGATCCTGCCCAGGCTCGACACCGGCTACATCGTTGCCGATCACGCCGACGGCCACCTGCGGATCCATGCTCGCGGTCTGTTCGATCACCGAAGAGGTCTCTCACGGAGGCGCGGAGACACGGAGATGGAT
>CAZTGE010000145.1:0-3318 GCA_964612995.1 uncultured candidatus Brocadiaceae bacterium
CGGCGAGGCCGCAAACTGCCACGGCCATGGCGAGTGAGAGAACACAGATGCGTATTCCATTGCTCGGGAAAAGTGCGCATGGTCATGCGCACTTTTCCCGAGCAATGGAATTGGGGGGCGTAGCGGGGGCGGCCCTGCGCAGCAGGGAGAAGAGCCCCCGCGAACAAAAAGCCGCGCGGGCGCCGACCGCTACAATGCCCCTTGGGGTGCGGGCGGCGCCCGCGCTATGTATGCGGCGGTCAACGCCAGCATCGGGGGGCTCGCGGTCGCGGCGGTGCTGGTCGCCGCCGACCGCGCCCGCCAGCTGGCTCGCATGCCCCACCCGGTTGTCCCATCACCGGGGCGGTGATGATCGACGACCGATTGCTCCGCCCGCAACCACAGCGTTCGGAGCCAGAGAGGAGTTGCGCATGAGAACGGTCAAGAAGCCCGAGGAACGCCGCGCCGAGATCGTCGCAGCGGCTACCGAGCTGTTCCTCCATCACGGCTTCGATGACACCACCATGTCCGACATGATCGCTCGGGTCGGCATCGCCAAGGGGACCGTCTACCACTACTTCGCATCCAAAGACGCGTTGCTCGACGCGGTGGTCACCCAACTGGCCACCGCGTATCGCGATCGGCGCCTGGCCCAGGCCGATCCGCAAGCCAGCGCACTCGCACAGCTCGAGCAGTTGTTTTCACCCGAACGCATCAGCCAGGACGAACGCGAGGCCACCGAACACCTGCACACCCCCGGCAACGTCAAGCTGCACGTGCGCCTGCTCGCCGAGCTCACCGAGCAGATGGCGCCGGCGCTGCAGCGGCTGATCGAACAAGGCGCACGCGCAGGCGTATTCAGCTGCCAGCAACCGCTCGAGGTCGCCGAACTGCTGATCGCCGGGATTCAGTTCCTCACCGACGAAGGGGTGAGCGATTGGGGTGACGCGACCATCGCGCGGCGTCAGCAGGCCTTCCCCGGCATCGTCGAGTCGCTGCTGCGAGCTCCACCCGGCTCCTTCGCCTTCCTGCGCGCCTGATGCGCACACCGCTACTGCACCGGTTGCGTGCGCACCAGCTTCCCGCTGAGGATCTGCTCGGGCAGTTCGGGGCCGCTGACCCGGGCCACCAGTCCAGCGCCACCGCCGCCCTGGTAGTAATCCAGGCGCAGAGGATAGAGGACACCGGCCTCGAGTTCGATGGTGCCGCTCGCCTCCTCCATTCCGTGATAGCCGGAATTGTCGGCCACCTCGGTATCGCCAATATACAGCTTGCTGCCGTCGTCGGAGATGATGGTGAACCGGTAGGTGCCGCTGGCGGGGGGTATGAAGTCGGCGCTCAGGCGCATGGAGAACTTTTCGTCGAGACCCCCTGGGAAATCCGGTCGTTCGTCGCCTTTGTCGAATGCAACCGCGTCGACCACCGTCCGTGTCAGGGGCTCGCCACTGAAATTCTCGGCCTCGGTCCACACCGTGGCCGTGAGCCCCGAAGCGCCGAGCCCGGCCCGCGACGCATGCTGCAGCGACCAGGTCTTCAGCTCGGCATCATCCGCCTCGTAGGCCCGCTCCACGTACGCGACCAGCAGATCATTGGCCCCCGCGCCCACGGTCTCATCGAGCGATTCGGCATCGCCCACCGCGAACAGGACGTCGACCAACCCGCGATTGGCGAATCCGGTATCGGAACGGACGTGCTCCAGGGCCTGCTGGAGCGCGGCCGGTTCCACGCGATCGCTCATCGCGGCCATCGCATCGACCAGCTTGGTGCGCAGCTGCTGGCTCGCGTCCGGATTCTGCACGTAGCGTTCGACCATCACCGGGAAGGCAGCCGTCTCGCCGAGTGCGGTGAGCACCTCAACCGCGTGGACGACCGTCTGCGGATCGCCAGTGCGCGCCGCCTTGAGCAACAGGATCCGTCCGGCCTCGCCGCCGTCGAGCAGCGCGATCTTGGCATGCTGGGCCTCCACCCGACCGGCGCCGAGGTTGTCGACCGCCACCCGCAGCTTCATCGCCCGCCGTGCGAGATGGCGATAGTCGCGGATGAGCGCGCGCAGGGCCTCCTTTGCTTCTGGATCGTCCGTACGTGCGGCGTAGTCCTCGGCCTGGGCCCGAGCCTGCGTGAACTCACCGCGCTGCTTCAGAGCCTCGAGCTCGGCGAGAACGGCGACGAGATCGATCGGTTCGGAAGTGGTCGCCCGGGCCGGGCCCTCCTCCCTGGAGTCCGTCGGTTGCTCATCGGGCTCATCGGGCTCATCGGGCTCGCCGGGCTCGCCGGACCCGGCGGGCTCGGGCCTATCGGCCGGCTGGCCCTGAGCGTCGCCATCTCCGCTCGTTGTCGCAGATGTGGCATCGGACCCCGGCGTTCCGGAAGCGGCGGGATCCTCAGCCGCGGTCGACTCCGACTCCTGGGACGCGGGATCGGCAACGGGGGTGTCCGGCTGCGCCTCATCGCCTCCACCGCCGAAACACGCGGTGAGCGTGGCGATCGCGGCCAGGGTCAACATCATGCGTAGGTTCGTCATTCTGATCTCCGGCCCCGCCATGGCGCGCATGGGCTGTGTGTGCGCCTGTCGCATTCAGTCTAGGCCCGATGCGCGGGGCGAATCAAGCGCGAGCAGGTCGTGGTACCACAGGCCTTCCATGTGGGCAATGAGCGCCCTGTGCGCATGTGACCGCTCGACTGTCATCACCCGGAGCCAAAACCGAGCGCCGCACCCCGGAAGGGCGCGGCGCTCGCAGGTCGATTCGACAACCGAGGGACTCAGGGTGAGCCGGGGACGATGACCTCGTAGTCGCTGATTTCGCCGACGCAACCGTCGAAAGAGAAGGCGCCCTCGGTGCTCCCGGCCGCGGTGGTCGCGGTGGTCGCGATGGTCGCATCGAGTGGGGCCCAGTACAGCTCCACCGTCAGCGCCGGGTCGGGCGGCACACCATCGTCGAGCACCTTGCCGGAGAGCGTCAGCCCGGCAGTGGTGACGTCGACGGTGACCGTCGCAGTGCTGGTGTTGGTACCATCGCTGGCGCTGACATCGATCTCGTAGGTTCCCTCCAGCGGGAAGGTGATGGTCGGATCCTCACTGGTGGCGTCGGTGACCACCGCATCGGCGACGCTGTTGGCGGCATCGACGCTCCAACTGATGGCCGGCGCACCGCCATCGTCGGTGATGGTCGCGTCGATGGTCAAGGTATTGCCGCTGCTCACCGTCTGGCTGGCCGCGACATCGATCACCGGCGGCTCGTCGACGGACGGCGAGTCGACCGTCACGGTGACGCTGTCGGTCGCGCTCGCGCCGTCGTTGTCGCTCACCGTCAGCGTGATCGTGTGCGTGCCCACCGCCAG
>CAZTGE010000145.1:3418-9838 GCA_964612995.1 uncultured candidatus Brocadiaceae bacterium
TCGCGCCGTCGTTGTCGCTCACCGTCAGCGTGATCGTGTGCGTGCCCACCGCCAGGTCGACGCTCGGCGTCGCACCCGTGGCGATCTCGCTGCCGTTCTCAGACCAGCTGTAGCTCGCGATCGAGCCGTCGCTGTCGTCGGAACCCGAGCCGTCGAGGCTCACGCTCTCGCTGCCGCTGTCGTCGGTATCCGTCACCGTCTGGTCGGCGCCCGCGTCGGCCGTCGGGGCCACGTTCGGCGCTTCCTCCACGGTGATGCTGACCGAGTCGGTCGCCGTCGCGCCGTCGTTGTCGCTCACCGTCAGCGTGATCGTGTGCGTGCCCACCGCCAGGTCGACGCTCGGCGTCGCACCCGTGGCGATCTCGCTGCCGTTCTCAGACCAGCTGTAGCTCGCGATCGAGCCGTCGCTGTCGTCGGAACCCGAGCCGTCGAGGCTCACACTCTCGCTGCCGCTGTCGTCGGTATCCGTCACCGTCTGGTCGGCGCCCGCATCGGCCGTCGGGGCCACGTTGCCGCTGGTGCTGACATTCACATCGGTGATGACGGCTTCACACAGGGATCCGTCCTTGTGCGAAGTGACCGCGAGGCCGACCAGGATGGGATCGCTCATCGCGATGGTCACGCTGCCCGCTTCGGTCCAGCTCGACCCGTCTTCGCTGTAGTAGCCGGTGAGGGTGTCGCCGCTGCGCTGCATGCGCACCCAGCCGGGCGCATCGAGGCCGGAAGTGGTGGTGGAATCGGAACTGCTGCCGGTGCTGGTCCGGCGCTGGAACGACATGCCCTTGCTGGAGGTCTGGACCATCATCGCGTGGACGCTGTCTGCGTCGAGGCTGGCACGGAACATCACGCCCGCCTTGGCCCACTGGTCGGTATTGGTCAGGCTCTCGACACGGGCGGTGATGGTGCCATCGCCGCTGAGCTCCTGGTGCACGAAGTGGAATTCATCGCTCTGGTTCCAGATGTCATTGCCCGAACCCTGAACGGTGAAGGTGCCGGAGCTGTAAGTGGCGTCGCCGGCAGCGGCGACGTTGCCGATATCCTGACTCGCCCAGGGGCTGGGCAGGTCGGACGTCGCCGCGTCGACGGTGATGGTCACGCTGTCGGTCGCCGTCGCGCCGTCGTTGTCGCTCACCGTCAGCGTGATCGTGTGCGTGCCCACCGCCAGGTCGACGCTCGGCGTCGCACCCGTGGCGATCTCGCTGCCGTTCTCAGACCAGCTGTAGCTCGCGATCGAGCCGTCGCTGTCGTCGGAACCCGAGCCGTCGAGGCTCACGCTCTCGCTGCCGCTGTCGTCGGTATCCGTCACCGTCTGGTCGGCGCCCGCGTCGGCCGTCGGAGCGGCGTTGGTACCGGTGCTCAGCTCGCTCTCGGCCGGCCCGGTGCCGCTGGGCGAGTAACCCGAATCGGTCGTCAGCACCACCTTGTCGATGATGGTGCCATCTTCGCGCATCCAGATGCTGAAGGTGTGCTCTCCGGCGCTGTCGACATCGATGCTCACCGTGCTGCCGCCAGCCTTGTGCTCCCAATGCCAGGTGCCGCTGTTGTCGGTCATGCCGTAGCGGCCGTAGCTGGCCGGCGAGCCATCGAGACCGGCGTGGAGCGAATCATCGGTGTCAGACGACCCGATCATACGCACCCAGACGTAGTAGGTACCGGTGGTGGTGAAATCGACGGTGTAGTCGAGACGCGGGCCATCGGTGCTGTCGCCAGCGTTCACTCCCGCATTGGGGGTGGCTTCGAGCGCGGCCGCACCGCTATAGCCCGATGACGCGGTGGTGGAGGTCCAGCTGCTCGAGGCGGCCTCGTTGCTACCCGACGCGCTGCCGGTGTGATTCTCGACCTCCATGACGACCATGCCGCCGTCCTCGATGAAGGCATCGGCGGCGAAGGCCGGCGCACCGAGAACGAGGCTGAGGGCCGTCGCCATGGCTATGCTGACAGGTTTGGGCATATAAGGCTCCGTTGAGACGGGGAGAGTGGGGAGAGGAGAAGGAATGATGGGGAGAGATGAGAGATGATTGATACCCATTGACCCTCAACGATCGAGGGTTGTTACGACGAATCGAGAAACCGATGTCACACCCCCTCACTGGGCTGCCGCTCGATGAACACCGCAACTAGCGATTGTCGAGGGCTTTCACTGCAGCACAGCCCCTGGGCGACAGTGCAAACTGCACCCATACCACACCGTCAACCTCACAGGCGTTTATCTTATGCAGGTGCGATTTTCGCGGTGGCACTACATAGAAATGCCCGCCTCCGGATCGGGATGGTGATGGCATCCGCTCGCAGGGCCTGGAGCCGTCCGGCGCAAGACAGCCGACAGAGCCGGCGCCGTGGGACATAGCGCAGGCTCCGCCCGCAGCCCAAGGGCTCATCATAGCGTCGCAGCCTGCGCCGCTCTTTTGTTCGCGGGGGCTCTTCTCCCTGCTGCGCAGGGCCGCCCCGCTACGCCCTCCCTCGCTGGCGGGGTGATCTCGAACGCACTGCGCGCCTGCGACACCTGAGCGTGTATGACACCCCGTCAGGCCAGGCCCGGCCACCGCTGCGCCTACCGCGCCAACAGCGATGATCCGTCATGCGCTCCCGACGACGTGCCGGCCCCGCTGCCGATGCCCCCCCACAGCCGGCTCCGCTGCCACCCCGACGCGACCGCGGTTGGACGCCGCCAAAGCTTCGCGAGCACCTGCAGCAGGACCCTGCCTTCCGCGTCGCCAGCCCAGATGGGCTCTACTGGTACGATCCGTTCACGGGCTCCCAGGTCGACGCTGCCTTCGATTGGCTCGAAGACGCCTTCACCTGGCTGATGGAACACAAGCCCTGGCGCAAGCGACCGCAACCGATGAGCCGGGCCGAGGTGGCACAGATCAAGTGGCGCCGCCACATCCGCGAACAGATCCCCACCGAGCGCCGCCTGCGTCTGTTCCTCGACAACGGCTACTGGCTCAATCCCTATACCGGCCGGTTCGTCAAGAACGTCAAGCCGCCCGGATCCAAGCTCGATGACACCGTACTCGATCGCATGGCCCTGGCCCTGGCTCAGATGGACGACCAGGCCGCCGAGCGGATCAAGGAACTGACCATTCTCGAGGGGATCCTCGACGACGCGGATCGCAAGCTCAAGGCCCAACGCAGCGAACGTGCCCAGGCGGCCGCCCCCCCAGCGACCGGGGCGCCCCCGGCCGGCACTGCCGCTACGCAACCCGCGCTGTCGGACGACCCCCGCGAGCGCCTGCAGCAGCTGCACTGGATCGTCGCCAGCGCCAGAGACGCCCAGATCGAGACGCCAGCGATCTACCAGTCCTGCCGTGATCGCGGCGTCGACCTGCTGCTGGTCGACCCGCATGTCCTGGCGCACAGCGAGAACCCACCGGATCTGCAGACGCAGCTCGAGAGCGCGGGCGGGAACCACGCGCAGTTGGTCGCCACCCTGTCGACCACCCTCGGCCCGGTCTGCTGCCTCCATCTCGATGGCGCTGGCGGCGTCACCGTCTGGGCGCAGAACACCGCCGACCTGCTCATCGCCGCACCGGCCGGTACCACCGTGCTCCGCCGGGTGCAGCCAGGCGCCGAGGCGCCGGCCACGACCCAGCTCGCGCCCGGCGAGACCCTGCTCGCGCTGGCGGCGTCACCGGTCGCCGAAGCGGATGCAACCTGTGTGCGCTGGACCGCGCTGCTCCATCATTGCTGTGCGTCCGAGGGCCTGCGGGCCAAGGCCCTGCTCGCCGACCTCCATGGCGTGCCGGCCCTGGCCCTGTGCGTACGCCGCTGAGCCGCCTGCCCCGCGCCCGATGGCGGCGGCGCCACGGCATCCCCGGTCGGGACGTCCGCGCGCAGCCGCATGCCTGCCAGAGCGGAGATCAAGCGCCCAGCCGACACCCACCTGACGGGTGTGCGCCGGATTCCAGCTCACAGCAGCCGGTCGAGCACCCCGCGCCAAGCGCCGTAGGCGTCGGCGTAGGCCTGGGCCTGCGTCGCGTCCGGCTCCACGACCTGCTTGCGTTCCAACCCGACCATCGCCGCGGCCTCGTCAGCGAAGATCCCGGCGCCGAGCCCGGCACCGCGAGCTGCACCCTGGGCGCCGTCGCAGTCGTACAGCTCCAGCATGGCTCCGGCAGTGGTCGCGAAGGCCTGTTGGAACACCGGGCTGATGAACATGTTGCCGTGACCGGCGCGGACGTTGTTGATCGCCACCCCGGCCCCGGCCATCACGTCGAGGCCGTACTTCATGGCGAAGACGATGCCTTCCTGCGCCGCGCGCAGGTAGTGCGAGCGACCGTGGATGTTGAAGTTGATGTTGGCCCAGGTTCCACCGAGCTCGCGGTTGCCCAGGGTCCGCTCGGCACCGTTGCCGTAGGGCAGCAACACCAGGCCTTCACTGCCCACCGGGGCCTCGGCCGCGAGCGCGTCCATCTGTTTGTAGCTCAGGCTGGTGCCGACGATCTCGCGTTTGAGCCAGCTGTTGAGGATGCCGGTGCCGTTGATGCACAACAGGACACCGTAGCGTGGAGCCTCGGCGCGGTGGTTGAGATGGACGAAGGTGTTCACGCGCGATTGCGGATCGCAGGCCCGCTGGTCGGTGACGCCGTAGACCACACCCGAGGTCCCGGCGGTGGCGGCGACCTCGCCCGGCTGGAGCACGCCCAAGGAGAGCGCATTGTTCGGCTGGTCGCCGCCACGGTAGCTCACCGGCGTACCGGTGGCGAGGCCGAAGGTCTGAGCGGCTTCGGCCGTGAGTTCACCCTGGACGCCGAAGGTCGGCACCAGCGGGGCCAGCAGATCGTGCGCGATGCCGTAGTGATCGAGCAGCATGGTCGCCGGGCCATCAGCCTGGAAGTCCCACAGCACGCCCTCCGAGAGACCCGAGGCGGTGGTCGCCGCGGTACCGGTCAAGCGCATGGCGAGATAGTCACCGGGCAGCATGACCGTATCGATGGCGGCGAAGATCTCGGGCTCGTTGTCCTTGACCCACTTGAGCTTCGATGCGGTGAAATTGCCCGGTGAATTGAGCAGCCGCTGTCCGCAGACCTCGTCGCCCAACGCGGCAGCGGCGGCATTGCCGATCTCGACCGCGCGGCTGTCGCACCAGATGATCGCCGGACGCAGCGCCTCGCCCGCGCGATCGACGCAGACCAGCCCGTGCATCTGATAGGCGATCCCCACCGCCTTGACCTCGCTCGCACCGACATCGGCCGTCGCCAGGACCTCGCGCGTGGCATTGGCCGCGTGCTCCCACCAGGACGCGGGATCCTGCTCGGCCCAGCCCGGCCGCGGCGCAACGATGGGCAGCTCGGTGTTCGGCGAGGTGGCCGCGGCCATGGTGGCGCCGGTCTCCACATCCAACAGCGAGGCCTTGATCGAGGATGAGCCGACATCGAGTCCGAGCAGGCAGGGCATTGAAGTTCTCCTTCCGGGCGCCCTATGCTGGAAGTCCCCGTGCGGGTGGCAAGCAGGCCCTGCCACGGCCGCGCCAGGGTCCACGCCTGCGGGCCCCGGCTCGCGGCGGGCGTTGATCGCCCCCCGGGCCGGGCTAGCGTCGCGCCATGGCGTCGCTTCCCGCCCTCAAACAGGGCCACGTCCGCATCCACCTGTTGCTCTCCGACCCCGCGAGCATCACCCCCGGCGGCCTGCTCCAGGCCTCGGGCCTGGAGCCCGAACAGGTCGACAACATCCACATCGACCGTGGCGAAGCCCTGATCGACGTGATCGCCGAGGTCGGCCGCGACGCCCGTACCCGACTCGAGCAGCTCGGGCCGACCCAGATCCGTCATCCCGAGCGCCCGGCACCGGCCCCCTTCGTCTGGCTGCGGATCAACGTCGGCCGCAACCACGGCCTCACCGCACGCCAGCTCGACAAGGTGCTCAACCGCGCCGATGCCGGCAAGGTCGGCCAGATCAACATCAAGAACACCTACGCTCTGGTCGGCCTGCCCGAAGACCGTATCGCCGCAATCGCCGAACGACTGGAGGGAACCCGCCTCAACGGCGTGATCCTCCATCCGACCCACAAGGGCTGAGGCTTCCCTCACAGGGGGCGCTGTTTACAGAGGGGGCGCTGCCCCCTCGCGGCTTCGCCGCATACCCCCACGGCCTCGGTCGTCGCTCGCCAGCTGCGCTGGCGTTTTCGGCGGCCCTGCGGGCCATTGTCGCCGAAAAGCGCTCCTCGGTCGGCCGGTCGCCCAGCCAGGTATGGCTGGGCTCCTGTTTACAGAGGGGGCGCTGCCCCCTCGCGGCTTCGCCGCATACCCCCACGGCCTCGGTCGTCGCTCGCCAGCTGCGCTGGCGTTTTCGGCGGCCCTGCGGGCCATTGTCGCCGAAAAGCGCTCCTCGGTCGGCCGGTCGCCCAGCCAGGTATGGCTGGGCTCCTGTTTACAGAGGGGGCGCTGCCCCCTCGCGGCTTCGCCGCATACCCCCACGGCC
>CAZTGE010000146.1:0-9823 GCA_964612995.1 uncultured candidatus Brocadiaceae bacterium
CGGATGCGGCGATGCAGGAGCCGATTGCCTTCTACGAGTATGACGGCAAGAACCGGCGCGTGTCGAAGGCCGTGCCCGATGGCGGTGCCGGTTACATCCGGCGGGATATCTATTACAGCACCGGCTGGCAGGCGGTGGAGGAACACGCTGATCCGGTTGCGGATCCGACTGTTGTGGCCAGTGCCCTTGTTCGCGAGGCTTGTTGGGATATTCGGTATGTTGATGCGATGGTGTGTTATTGGGGTGATGATGATGGTGATGGAGTGGTGGATGATGGGGCGGTTTATCCTACGACGAATTATCTTTATTCGGTGGGGAGTGTTGTGGGGGAAGATGGCGGCGTTGTTGAGCGGTATGTTTATGATGCGCATGGGACGCGGCGGGTGTTGGATGGGGATGGGGTGCCGAGTGAGTCTGATGGTGTTCAGCTGTACGGGTTTACCGGGCGTAGGCTCGATGATGAGACCAGCCTCTGGTACTTCAGGGAGAGGTATTATGATAATAAGCGGGGGCGATTCTTGAAAAGGGATCCGCTTGGATATGTTGACGGTATGTCATTGTATCGCGCTTACTTCTGTCCGCTGCTGTTGGACTATTCTGGTTTGTCAATTACGGAGGTGGCATCAGCAGTCAACTGGTCATATTGGTGGAGACTGAAGTCCTGGTGGCGCGACGCTGGCGCGACAATTGTCAATACCGATCTGGAGGTCCAGAAGGAGAAGGTTAGTCACAAGCATAGTATACCTGGAAAGACCAATGCGACTTGGCATAAGCATAGGTGGGATTGGGGGAAGACCTGGTATGATTTCGCTTCAGACTATAAGTCCACTGAGGTGAAATGCCCATGTTATGATAAATATGGCAAGAAAACTGATGAGGAAACATGGGATGGAATTTTGCTTTACCATATTCATGTTATGTCCCAGGAAAAAGGCATAAAGATCACGAAGGTTACTAGTAACTACTCAGGCCTCGCCACCCCTATGCGGCGACCGGAGCATTCGTGCGGCGCTGGCCGGTTGCCGCCTCTGGCAGCCATGGCCGTCCGGCAAGTGCTTCGCTGATGGCATCAAACGGGTGGATGCCGTTCTTTGCCGTCGTCGAAAGGTAGGACCTGACGATGCAAAACTCCTGGGCCCCGGCCTCTGTGCGGAAACCGCCGATGATCTTGAGGAGGGTTTTCGCCGGGCGGATATCCCGCTCAGCCTGGTTGTTGGACCAGGGCACCTCGGGGTCATGGAGATAGCGGAGCGTGGCCGTTTGGTGATGATGCAGGCGATCGAGCAGTGCGAGTGTTTTGCCGCGCTTCGGTCGGCCGCGGGCGCGCGGGGTTGACGGTGGTTCAGGTGCGGCGGTGTATCCGGCTCGGATCCATCTACGATAACGTCGGATGAGGGCGGCGGTCTTGTCGGCAGGTATGGGTTGGCCGTTGTCATGGAATTGTTCTTTGAGCCGCAACCCGTCGTAGAGGACGTTCTTGAGGTTCTGAGCCCAGCGCGCGCCATCGCGGGCGACGACACCGTCGAGTTCGCGCACGAGGTGTTCGTTGCAGACGGCGTGATCGCAATCGGTGAACGTGAAGTAGGGTGACCAGTGATCGTGGACCGCGACGCCGGTGTAACCAGGCAGAACGCCCATCGCCTCGGTGGCATCCGTTCCGCGTCGGCGATGACACAGCAACAGGGTCAGCGTGAGGGTGCAGCAGACGTGCATCCAATAGCGGGCGCCCGCGAAGCGAAACCCGGTTTCGTCACAGCAGACGCTCGGCGCGGCGTACAGGGCATCGGTGACCGCGGTGATGAAGGGCGTCAAACATGCTGCGGTACGTCGACGACAGGTGCTGATCCAGCCCTCGCTGACGTGATGACCGGTCAGGGTCTTGATGATGTGCGCGGTGCGCGCCAGAGGAACAAAGTGGCCGATGTGCAGATACACGGCCAGTGCTGAGAGCCGCGGGCCGTACTGCGTCGGCTGCTCTGCGCCCGGCGGCGGCATGGCACGCCCGGTTCTCTGGCAGTGCGGGCAGGCCTTCTGTTCGCATCGGTGCTCGGTGACCTGAAGCGGCATCTGCGGCAGATCGAAGACCTGATGGACGGATGTCCCCGCAACTGCCTGCCGCCGCAGATCGTGCCCGCAATGTGTGCACGTCTCCAGCGCATGCTCCACCACCCGATCCGGTTCGGCCGCGGGCTCGAGCCGGTGACCGGCGTGCCCGGGTTGACCACCGGATTTGCGCCCGGATCGGCGCCTGAGCGATCGCTTCTTGCCGCGCGGATCCGAGGAGGGCGGCGCATGCGTGGTGCGGCTATCGCCGATGGGCGTGCGCTTGTGGGCCAGCGCGGCATCGCGTTCCTGCTCCAGTTGCAAGATGCGTGCCACCAAGGCCGCCGCACCCTGATCGACCAACGCTGCCAGATCTGCACGCCTGGCAAGGATGGAATCAAGTTCGTTCATCCGGCCAGCTCGCGCCGCATGCGTTCTTCGCGAACAAGAGGCAACACCCGTACCTGTTTGACCGGAACGCGGATGGTGCGGTCGCGATCATCGCGTGATCGCCCCTTCGTGCGGCCCAGGTCCAGCCAGTTGGCGGCGGTGTAGCACGTCCCCGCAAAACGCTCGGTATCGACGAAGGTCTCCACCAGCACCAAGGGGTGACCGGTCGCCGCACGCCAATCATCAACCAGCCGGTGAACCATCAGGGAAAGAAGATGCGACGCCAGATGCGGTATGCGCACCCACGGCAGGATGCAGAATCGCGTGTTGTTGGCGATGCGCCCCAAGAGGCGCATGCGATCCTCGGGGCTCCACCCGATCCAGCGGTCACGTGCGGTTACCTTCAGCGCCGCCGAGGCCCACACCGCGCACGCGAGCGGCCGTCCATCAGCCCCACGGGCAAGATAGCGGACATTGGCGCCGATCGCGTAGGCGTGACCCAGGTAGTGATGCTGCGACAGAAGGCTATCGAAGACTGCTGCAGAGGGTGTACGATAGGTGATCACCTCCAGCGTGACTGGCTGCACCGTCCCCAACGCACCAGCGATCGGACTGTCGTCGACCGCAACCGTTTCGATGACACGCGAGGCGCGCCGGGCGGGTATCCGCCGTCGCTCGGGAAGCCGCAATAGACCTCGCTCGCCAAGACGTGCCAGCATCCGCCGACATGACATGTCCTTCAGCCGACCGGCACCGTTGCGCCAATCCCACTGCGTGACCAACTCGTCTGCAATTCGCCGTCTCGACCACTCGGGATTGGCGTCGATCAGTGCCTGGATCGATGCGAGATCACCCGCAGCCAGGCGCCGGCCCTGTACCGTAATAGCATCCATGCCAGGCAAGCGTAGCGCCAGGAACGACGGAACCCAGCACAAAGTCGGTGTGAAGCAGCTATGGGGCCTGAGTAGTTACCATAAGATCACCATTCAGGGTTGACACGGGGCTCTATGAGCTGTCACCGCCGCTCTGCTCACGGTCGATTTCGGTCTGCCTTACAACCGCGATACCTATCAGCGCCACGATACGGCGATCCGCATCAACGGCCACACCGTGGCCGAGTTGAAGGATGTCATCCCGGATGGGCGCTTCGTCTTCCCGGTCGATCCGGCTTGTCTGCGTTACCATCCGGGCGGCGTCGCCACCAACGATATCGTCTTCGACACGGCCCATCTCAACGGCGGCCATTATGTGATCACCACCGACTTCTCCCTGATCCAGTTCCTCAGCCACCAGGAACGAACGATCGTCGCCACGAGCCAGGAGGAGGCCGACCGCCTGGCCCAGGAGGAGTATGGGGTCCATGTCAACCACGATCGCCCCGACGCCGCCATCTTCGCCAATCTCATCAGCGGTCTGCCCGACGACACCACCCGGCCGCAGACCATCACCCTGACCGTTCCGGTGATGAATGTCGGTGCCGTGCCCCTGGCTGGCGCCACCGTCCACTGCACCCGCAGTGAGGCTGACGCCTACGAGCCACTGGCCCCGCCCCAGACCATCAACACCCGCTTGGCGCCGCGCGAAGAGGCGGCGGTGTCCTTCAGTTTCGCCCACGATGGGAAGCCCTTGCAGGTGCGATTGCTCGTCGAAGCCGACGGCCCGGATGCCTGCTGGGACAATGATCGCCACCTGTTGACCCTGGGCGCCGCCGGGCCCGGTCGTGTCGAGGTCATCGCCGATGACGAGGCCACCTACAGTGTCTGCGCTCCGCATACCGGCGAGGCGGTGTTGACCCTGACCCCTGGCGCGCCGATGGAGATTCCCGCCGGTGCCTACGATCTCCGTGATGCCGCTGGCGAGGTGGTGCATCCGGTGTTCGGGGTGCGTAGCAACGACCTCACCCGGGTCGACCTCGCCGCCATGGGCACGGTCACCGTGATCACCCCGAAAACGGTCGACCTGACCTTCACCGGCGATGCCGCGACCGTCACCGCGCCCAGCAATGCACCGTTTCGCTTGCCACCCGGTTGGTATCGCGTCGATGGCGGCAAGGATCTCTTCGTTCCTGATATCACCGTTCGCCGCGCGCGCGCCCAGACCGTGCGTGCCGATGCCGCCGGCTGGATCGAGGGCGATGGCTTCCACGACCGCTTCATGTACCGCCGCCTACGCGCCTTCGACATCCACGGCCGGGAAGTGGCCAGCACCCTCGAATCGAAACTGAAACTCCGACCGGGCACCTACACCCTCCGCAAGCAGCACGCCTATCTCGAACAGGTGGCCGTCCGGGCGGGCAAGACCACGCCGGTGACCTTGCGGCACGCCGGCGGAATACGCGTGGAAAGCGTGTTGCCAAAGATGAACAAGCATTACTTCCATGCCTTTGACGCCAACGGCAGGCGTCGAGGAAGGATGTGGGTCAACAGTATGACCGCCGTGCCGGTCGGCACCTATACGGTGGAGGTTCACGGCAATACCTATGAGGATGTGAAGGTCGAGGATGGGGAGATCACCACCATCGCCCTCGATGGTTGGGGCGCATTGGAGGTTGCCCACGATGTGGGTTGTTGGGTCCAAGTTCTGGACATCAATGGCGAGCCGGTGAAACGCGGCTATCGCGGCGAATACATCTATCTGCGCCCCGGGACCTACAGCGCCAAACTGACCCTCCCGAACAGAACTCTCCTGGGCGTGATCGAGGATATCGTCATCACCGAAAACGAGCTGACCAATGCCCGTCTCCCGGTGTCTGAGGAGGACAAGGAGGACGAATAGGCGCTATCCGAGGCGGTTCGGGGCGCTCCTCAAGGCTCGTCGTTGTCGATCTTGAAGTGACGCAGGCCACGGCGACCACGGCTTTTGAACTCACCATCACCCTTGATCAGTGGCCACACGGTGCCCTCGGCGTCATAGAGCTCGGCGGAGTAGGTGCCTTCGGGAGGTCGACGGTGTAGCGACCGCGGTCATCGGTAGCGGTGAGAATGGGCTGCGGATCGGGTTCGGCGGGCCGGCGCATGGAGCCGATGATCTGGAGCACCTCTTCTCGGCTGCTCGTGCCACCGTATTCGCAGAGGATCCACAGGCCGTGATTGGTGTCAGTGATGGTGAACCACGCGCTCCAACTGGCGCGCCGTCCCCCATCCTTCTTCAGGTCATGGACATGGAATTTCGACCCGCCGACCTCCTGGATGCCGTGATCCTTGACCAGTGTGTAGGGCGGGGTCATGGTTTGGGTGACGCGCTCGACGAAGGTGGACAAGGGCATGCCTTCGGCAGGAAGCCGGAAGAAGCGGATGTTCACCTGGGGGATCCGGCCTTGGTGAACGACCGACCCAAGCCCGTCACCAGGGCCGCTCAAAGCTCGGCCCCTGGGACCGCCGAGCACCAGCTCGGCAGGGAAACAGGGGGCCACAACATGGGCCCATCATGCGATGGACCCATGTTGCGGCCCCGTCATCCCGAGCTTTGAGCGGCCCTGCGCCCGGCACAACCCCACCATCGGGGGCGAGGCCCTGCCGGCGGCGACACGCATAGCACACCAGACTGTGGTTGCTTCCCGAGACACCCGCGGGCTGCCCTTCGAGCTTCTGCATCGAGCGACGATTGCCATATGCTATCGCGCACGTAGCATGGTCGCGTGATCGTCCCTTATGCCTCCGATGCCCCGCTCTACCACCGCCCTTGGGCCACGATCGGCTTGATCATCGCCAACGTCGTCCTGTTCTTCGCTGTGGATCCTGCTTCACCCGACAGCGCCTCGATATGGATCATGCACCATGGGAGCTTCGCTCCCTGGCAGTGGATCCCCTCCTCGTTCACCCATCTCAGCCTCGTGCACCTGCTCGGCAATATGATCTTCCTATGGAGCTTCGGCCTGATCGTTGAAGGCAAGCTTGGCTGGCGCGTATTCCTGCCCCTGTATGCCGGCCTCGCGGCAGCCGGCGGATTTATCGAACAGGTGCTGATGCTCGGCGGCGGTCCCGGCTCCGCCGGGGCCTCGGGAGTCATCTACAGCCTCATGGTCATGGCCCTGCTCTGGGCGCCGCACAACCGCATGGACTGCCTGCTGGTCCTGTTCATCCGCCCGTATCATTTCGAAATGTCGGTGCTCGCCGTTTGCGGCTTCCACGTCGGGTGGGACCTGATCGCGGCGATGTTCTCGGCATTCTCCATGGGCTCCAGCCTGTTGCACCTCATCGGCGCGGCGGTCGGTCTGGTGCCAGCGGTCATCATGCTGCGCAAGGGCTGGGTCGATTGCGAAGGCTGGGACCTGCTCACCCTGCGGGCCAAGCGGCGCGAACGCACCGCCCAGGCCACCGAACATCGCCCACCCCCGGTACCGGCCTGGAGGCCGGGAGCTGCCATGACGGCCACGACCGGGTCCGTTCCGGGGCCCACCGCCGACGCCACACGCCCCGATGCCGATGCCGGCCACCCACGCTCGTTTCTCCCCGGCCACGGCGCGGGCGAATCATCGGCGCAACAGGGCGCGAGCGTGGACGCGGCCCTGGATGCCGGGGATCTCGATGCCGCGCTCACGGCCTACCGGCGAGGCACAACCGCCGGAAGAGCGATCGAGACGGCCGTACACCGTCAGCTGATCAACGAACTCATGGCCGGCCGCCACTTCGACGATGCCCTGCCCGTCATCCGCGACTGGATCAAGCTTCACGGCGAGGACACCAGCGTGCGCGTGCAGGAGGCGACAATCCTCATCCGGCACTGCGAGATGCCGGCAGCCGGCATGAAACGCCTGGAACGCCTGAACGACACCTTGCTCCCCCCGGAGCAACGGTCGGACAAGGAGGCGCTCGCAACCGAAGCCCGTGGCATGCTCGACGCAGGCGTCCTCGAATTGGCCGAAGACTAGATCCCTCACGAGACAACTGCTGCAAAGTCGTGTCGCACCGCCACTACGGGACTTCGCTCGGTCGGCGGATCCTCGTAGCGCTGCTACGCTCCGGTCCGCCTCGGTCGCGAAGCCCTGCATTGACAGCACGCTACGACTTTTCGCGACGTTGCTCATGAGGGATCCGGGCCAGGCCGGTACGGTCCTGGTGTCCATAGGCAGATGGGGTCTATTGATAGAAGAAGCCGGGGACAGAGCCGGCATCGCGAAGCGATAGCAGGCCCCGGTGGGGCCTGCGGCCGGCGAAGCGCGACGAGCGACAGCGTGGAAGCCGGGGTGCGGCGAAGCTGCGAGGGGGCAGCGCCCCTTCTGCGAAAACAGCATCGATCGTGACCATCGAACGATAATGCCTGGCGATCGCGGGTCGGCACAGGCGGGCGGGACGGGGCTTCCTTGCACCGCCCTGCCGCAGATGTGAGGCTGGACCCGTGCGCACAGCAGCGCGCGCTGATGGAGGCGCCCATGGAATACCGCAATCTCGGACGCACGGGGGTCAAGGTCAGCCCGCTGTGCCTCGGGACCATGATGTTCGCACGCAAGGCCGATCTCGAGACCGCGTGTCGCCTGACCGCGCGGGCGGTGGATGCCGGCATCAACTTCATCGACACCGCCGATGTCTACGGTCAGGGCGCGGCCGAAGAGCACCTCGGCGAGGCCCTCGCTCGCAGTGGAGCGCGCGAACGGGTGGTGCTGGCGAGCAAGGTCTACGGCGGCATGGCGGATGACGACCCCAACGCCCAGGGCGTCAGCCGGCGCCACATCATCGCGGGGTGCGAAGCTTCGCTCAGGCGTTTGCGCACAGACCGCATCGACCTGTATCAGGTGCACCGTCCCGACCACAACGTACCGATCGACGAGACCCTCCGGGCGCTCGATGACCTGGTGCGGGCGGGCAAGGTGCGCTATCTCGGCTTGAGCTCCTTCCCCACATGGCGGGTGGTCGAGAGCATCTGGATCGCCAAGGAACTCGGCCTCAACCGCGTGGTCTGCGAGCAGCCACCCTACAACCTGCTCGACCGTCGGATCGAGAACGAGCTGCTGCCTGCGGCCAGCGACTACGGTCTCGCGATCATCCCGTGGTCACCGCTCGCCGGCGGCTTCCTCACCGGCAAATACGGCCGCGACAGCCGGCCCTCCGGCGCGCGCTACACCCCCGACGACGGTGAGACCAACACCTGGCACGAGCGGTATTTCGTCGAACCGGCCTTCCGGGTCGTCGACCGCCTGCGCGAACTCGCCACCGCCCACGATGCCACGCCCGGCCAGATCGCCCTCGCCTGGCTGCTGCACCGCGAGGGCGTGACCGCGCCGATCATCGGTCCGCGCACGGTCGAGCAGCTCGAGGACAACCTCGGCGCGCTCGACGTGCGCCTCGACGCGGACGAACTCGCCAGCTTCGATCAGCTCTCGCCACGCGGCCAGGCGATCGTACCACTGCACAAACCCGATCGCCACGCCACGGCCTGTCGCTGACCGGCGAGCCGCAGGCCTCGCCGGTCGCGCCGGCAGGGCCTCAGGCGTAACCGCTGGCGCCGGTATGGGGGCGGAAAGCCTGGCCTGGGGCGGAGGGGTCGCCGATCGGCCGCAGTTGACCGCGGCCATCGACCGCCTGGACGCGGCCGTCGCGAGTCGGATCAGGTCGCAGGGCGTGGGCGGTCGACCGCGTCGCCAACGTTGGCGCCGGCGGCGCGCAGGCTGTCGCGCAGCAGGTGGATGTCGAGCCGGCGCGGCGAGCAGCGCTGGTGGACGCTGAGGGCGGCGGCGGTGCCGGCGGCCTGGCCGATGGCCATGGCGTGGCTCTGCACCCGGTAGCTGGCCAGGGCGATGTGGTCGCCGGAGATGCAGCGGCCCGCGACCAGCAGGCCGTCGATGCCGACCGGCAGCAGGCAGCGATAGGGGATGCTGTAGGGTTGATCGAGCAGGATGAGGGCCGAGGGCCTGGCGATCTCGGCCGGATTGTGGATGTCCAGCAGGTAGATGCCGCGGGCGATGGCGTCGTCGAAGTGGGCGCCGCCGCGGACGTCATCGCCGGTCAGGCGGTAATCGCCGCGGATGCGACGGCTCTCGCGGATGCCGATGTGGGCGGCGGTGTTGATCAGGTAGGCCAGCTCGTGCCCGGGGATGTAGGCCCGCTGGAAGGCGAGGGCTTCCTGCACCTGGGCCCGGCCTTCGATTTCGGCCGCGCTGAGGGCATCGGCGTCGCAGGACAGGCGGCCTTGGACCCGGGTGAAGTTGACCGTGCAGACCGACGGATCGGAGGGATCGACGGGAGTGGCGGCGCAGAACGTTCAAGGTAACTGGCGCCGCGAAGCGGTTCCAGTTCACCGCCTTGTTCGATCATGTTTCTCACAGAGGCACGGAGACACGGAGAAATCATGAGAGGTTACCGTTGATGGTACGAGTAATGCCCTCTTTCATCAGCGCTACTCCGAAGTTCAACAGATACCCCAGTCGCAAACCGGTCAACTTCAGGTAGGCAAG
>CAZTGE010000147.1:0-9810 GCA_964612995.1 uncultured candidatus Brocadiaceae bacterium
ACGACGACCTAGACGACGACCCCGACGACGATCCCGACGACGACCCCGACGACGACCCCGACGACGACCTAGACGACGACCCCGACGACGACCTCGACGAGGACGACGAGGACGACGAGGACGACGAGGACGACGAGGACGACGAGGACGAGGACTGACCACCCGTACCCGCCCGCGCACGCTGCCCGCGCCGCGGCGAAAAACCACTTGGTCCCCGGCCTCGGCGGCGTAGCCTGCGCGCCCGTTTACGGGCGGCGCCGCTTGATCGGCCGTCGCCCCAGGTCGACGGCGGTGTAGCTCAGCGGTTAGAGCAGTGGCTTCATAAGCCATGTGTCGCTGGTTCGATTCCAGCCACCGCTACCAGAACCCGAAGCCACAGCCCGCGCATCAGCGCGGGCTGTGGTGTTTCCGGGCTTCAGGCACCGCCGTCCGCCGTCCGCCGTCTGCCGTCTGCCGTCCGCCCCGCGGTAGCGCTTTCCGTTCCAGCTGCGACCTGGTCCGCGACCCCACCGGCATGTGCGCCGGGCCGACCCGCCGGGCAGTGGGCCGTCGTTGGCGCAGTCTGCGCACCGCTGTATCTGCCCGGTGCCCCGCGCCGCGCGCTGGCGTGCATAGAGGATGTGCCACGTAAAGAACTGCGGTGATACCTGTTTAAGCGGGGATGAGAAATCCGCGGCCGATTCGTGCGAATAGAGCATGAGGCGGCCATTCCGACCGCCGGCGGAGACCGCCGATGCAGGCAGCCACGCAGTGCGACCGCGATCAGGCCGGGGCCGTCCGCTCCTCGTCCCAGCAGGCCGGGCGAGCGACCATCCGTCCGGCTTCGCGCCCGCCGGCTGGGGCGGCGATCGACGATGCCATCCTGGCCCTGCGCCGTCGCGGCGTGCGCCTCCTCCACTTCACCGTTCTTCGACCCAGGTAGGTTCTTCCACGCCTGCGGCGATACCCGCTTCGCCCACCACTCGTCGCCAGACCCCATCGCGCACGATGGGGCCCCGAAAAAGGCCGAGGTAATCCCTCATGCCCGATGGGCCTGAGTGGCTACAGGCAGCTTCGTTGTTTGCGCCGCGAGCGAGGTGGCCGGTCGTTCGCGGCGACCGTGATGGCGCTCAGCGCAGCAGCGCGCAGGCGATGCCAACCAGCGCAGCGATCGTACTCAGGCAGCCGCACACACCCAGGGCAGAGAACGCGCTGTCGATCGTGTCATCCTCCGTGATCCGGGCCTGTCTGGGCAGCCGGGTCACGGCGATGCCCGGCCGGGTCCTCTGCTCCTGTGGCAAAACGGCAAGCGGGGTGCGGCGGAGGCCCAGCATCTGGGGGGCGAAGCGCACCGCCACCACAGCCGGGGGCCGATCGCCAGGGGCTCAGCCGAGCAGCGCGGCCAGGTTGGTTACGAGGACGACAGTGGCGATCAGCGCGCCGATCAGTGCCTTGCGACCGGTGCGGCCGTCCACGGTCCCGTCCTCCTGGATCCGGATGTCCGTCGGCAAGCGGTCCAGCAGGACCAGACGGCGCGGGTTGACCGGATCGTAGAGCACCGGCGCGGTGTCGCCTTCAGCCGTCTCAGCCAACATGCTGGTCAAAAGCGTGAAGGTGTGGGTCTCTGCACGGTCGTCTTCGAAGGTGAAGGTGAAGCGTTCGATCCGGGCGTCATTGACCGACGAGTTGGTGGGCTCGCAGCTGGTGCAGGTCGCATCGGTCATCATCCCGTCGCGCAACAGGCGGATCCGCCGCAGGGCCCGCCAGGCCAGAATCGCCAGGATCAGTCCGATCACCAGCGGCGCCAGCCAGACCAGGATCAGCAGGCCATGGAACGGCTTGCCCTGCTGCCCCTCGATGCGCGCCTTGTCTGGCGCCCCGGGCGGGTGCAGCACGGTCACCTGCTCCCCCACCGCAGGGCCCTGGCCGGTGGCGAAGCTGTGTCCGGTCAGCTTGCCGGTGTCGGCCTCGGCGGTGAAGGCGTAGCGCTTGACCGGTCGACCGTTGGCCGTGGCACCAGTGCGTTCGCTGGAGGTGACGACTGCCTCGATACGCACGGCCGTATCCGGATCGAGAAACAGCCCATCGACGTCTGCCTGACCCCCGAAGGCCCAGCCGAAGATGCACAGGAAGCCCAGCACGCCCCACAGATACGCAGCCCCGCCGCCGAACAATAACCTCAGGCGCGGCCCCATCAGCACCCGTCGTGGCGGACGCGTCCTCGCATGCGCATCGAGTTCGAACCCCACGGCAATCCTCCTCTCCGGCACACAGCCGATCGCAGCCGGCCGGCAAAGGCTATCCCGCACGCCCCCCACGACAACGCCATGCCCGACCCACGCATGAGACCAGTCATGACAGGTACTTGCAGCGAGCCGCCGACCCGAACATCACCCCCGGCCACCGCCAACAAGCACTTGCACCCGCCGCCCAGCCCGCTATCACTTGCCCCTCGCACACACGAGACACATTCCTCGGTAGCTCAGCGGTAGAGCAGTGGACTGTTAATCCATTGGTCGCTGGTTCGAATCCAGCCCGGGGAGCCATCGAAGCCCCGCTCGAAAGAGCGGGGCTTCTTGATTAACCGCCGAGGCCCGGAAAGCCGACGTAAAACCCCTTGTGGCAAGGGGTCTTACGGGCGGGCGCATTCTCCGGTTCGGGTCGGCATCTTGGCCTGCCAAGCGAGACACCCCGTCAGGGCGGAGAATTCTCCGGTTCTCCAGCCGAGATCCGGGATCCGGACGGGCTTACTTAACAGCCGTGTCCGGCCTGGTGGGCGAGATGGGATGCGAACCAGAAATCGAGTCATTATGACAATCTGAACGTGTGGCCTACCTTCTCCAGGATCTGGTTGCTGCGTGCGCCGAGCTTGATCATGCCAGCGGCGCACCTACCGTCCGCACCTCGCCAAGGTTCAGTGCGGCGGGCGTTTATCTGGACCAGAGATCCGCTAGGATAAGCTGGAAACCCGCCGATACTGTTCGAGTCGAGGCCGACCATGCTGACCAATGCCCAGAAGTCCAAGGTAGCGCAGATCCTCCATCGCATCCTGACGCATGGTGATGGGATCCGCATGGGCTACACCAAGGCTCTGAAGCTGCTCTACTTGATCGATCGCCGATCACTGAAGAAGTTTGGTTTCACAGTGACCGACGATGATTACCAAGCGTTGAAGAATGGCCCTGTTTTGATTGAGACCATGCAGGTGCTGAGGGGTGAGGAGATCACCGATCCGCACTTCGCAGAGCTCATAGGCATTGCGGGAAACCATCAGGTCTTTCCTACGAAGGATACATGCGACTACGACCTGCTTTCAGACGATGAGCTCAGCCTCATCGATGACATGGCTAAGCAATATGGAAAGAAGACGACTGAAGAACTGATTGAGCTCACCCACCAACTCCCGGAATGGAAGGAAACTGGTGGCTCACGGATCAGGATTTCACTTGAGGGCATGGCCCGAGCACTGATCAAGGACAAGAAAAGTGCCCTGCAGCTTGCCAGAAACGCAGAGAAGGATCGTGCCTTAGGGCACCTTCTCAACGCGTAGTCTCCGGGAGCCCGCTGTTAAATGAGCGAGCTCAAGCCTGGCACTGCATTCAATCTGCCAACACCACCAAACGGCGAACACTATTTTTTCGTCTTGTTGGGGCCCACTGATGCAGGCGAATTGATCATCGTCAACGTCGACACCATTAAGAACGATGTGCCATTCGATAAGACCACCGTCCTCCGCCCAGGACGGCATGTGCCGCGCTTCATCAAGAAAAAATCCTATGTCAACTTCCACAGGGCGACATTAATCACCATAGCCGAATTGCGACAGCGGCTCGACGCATCGACATACACGGCGTTCAGCAGCATCGACGCAACGCTGTTGGAGACGCTCCAGCAAGGCCTTCTTGCAAGCGGACGAACTCCGCGCCGAGTGAAGACAGCCGCGAAGCGTTTACTCGACCCTCCCTCCTGAGGAGAAACGTCTTCTCGAGCACCATGCTAGGCGCTGGCTTTCCCAGGAGAGAAATCTAGTGATCGCCTGCACATCCATGTGGTCGGCAGGATCGTCAGGGCTCAAATGCAGAATCTCCTCCTGGATATCCGGCGCCAACAGGTTCAGCCGCATGACCACCGTGATCCAGGCCCGGGTCATGCCGGCGACGGCGGCGAGCGAGGCCTGATCGGCCACCACTCCGGCGTCGATGAGCTGCTGGCATCGGATGGCCATGGCCATGCGGCGGGCGAGCGGGTGGACTCGGTCTGGATCATCAACCAAGCGGTCCCCTGGATTCACACAAGCTGTGGCCAGAACGGGCTTATGGGCTTGCAATCGGCGGCGAAACATGGCATCCTCTGTCCTACTGGGCGACTTTTTCGCTTTCCGCGCCGATGTAGGAGGAGGAACCGGTCATGTTAGTCCAGTTTGCGGTGCAAAATTTCCGAAGCATCCGCGATGAGCAGGTGCTGTCCTTCGTGCCGGCCACCAAGGACAAGAGCCTGCCCGGCAACGTGATGGGCCCTCAAGGTGAGAGTCCCCAACTGCTGGCCAGCGCCGTCCTCTTCGGCGCCAATGCCTCGGGCAAGAGCAACCTGCTCAAGGCCCTGGCCTTCCTGCGGGCCCTGGTCCAGAACTCGGCCACCAAGCACCAGCCTGGCGCCAAGCTGGCGGTGCAGCCTTTCCGCCTCGATGCCGTCAGCCGGAACCGGCCGACCGTCTTCGAGATCGCCTTCGTCCATGAGCAGGTGCGCTACATCTACACCGTTGCCGCGACCGTCGATCGCGTCGTCCGCGAGGAGCTGACTGCCTATCCGAAGGGCGCGCCGCAGCGCTGGTTCAGCCGCACCTGGAACGGTGAGACCTGCGACTGGCACACCTCCAGCAGCAGCTTCAAAGCAGCCAAGGACCTGCAGGAGCGCACCCGCGACAACGCCCTGTTCGTGTCGGTCGGCGCGCAGTTCAACCACCCTCAGCTCACGCCCATCTACCTGTGGTTCGTGCAGCGCCTCGGCTTCTGGAATCTGGCCGCTGACCATCCGGCCCGGCAGGACGACCTGCTCGGCATGCAGGCCTTTACCTCGCAGTTGGTCAAGACCGACTCGGAGGCCAAGGACTTCGTCGTACGCATGTTGGCGCAGGCCGACCTGGGCATCGACGATGTGCAGATCGAATCCCTCAATGCTAGCTCGGTGCAACTGCCCGAGGGTATGCCAGCCGAGATTCGCGACTCCATCCTGCAGGAGCTCTCTGCCGGTCGGATCAATGCCACCCGCTTCGTCCATCGCCACGCCGACAGCGACGCCAAGGAATTGTTCGATCTGATCGCCGACGAGTCCGCCGGCACCATCCGCTTCTACACCTTGCTCGGCCCGTTGTGGAAGATGCTCAAGGATGGCGCCTGCATCGCCATTGACGAACTCGACGCCAGCATGCATCCGCTGCTGGCGCGCGCGGTCTTGGGCATGTTGCACGACCCGGCAGTGAACACCAAGGGTGCCCAGGTCATCGCCACCTGCCACGACGCCAGCCTACTCGACCAGGACTTCCTGCGCCGCGACCAGATCTGGCTCTCCGAGAAGGAGAACGATGGCGGCACCATCATCCGTCCGCTCACCGATTTCAGCCCCAAGCAGAAGGACGCCCTACAGAAGCGCTACATGGCCGGCCGCTATGGCGCCGTTCCCATCCTGCCGGCGCACATGGGTCGCTGAACCATGGCCCGCGGACAACGATTCAGCCAACGCACCCGCCGACCTCGTCGTGGACAGGCCGTCCAGCGGCGGGTGCTCATCGTCAGCCAGGGCGAGATCACCGAGCCCTGTTACATCGAGGCACTCAAGCGCCACTGGCGCCGGGGCGCGGTGGATGTGCGGGAGCACCCCAAAGACCCCATCGCCTTGATCGAATGGGCCGACAAGGAAACCAAGCGCAAGGCCCGCAGCGGCGACAAGTACGATGAGACCTGGGTCGTCTTCGATACCGAACGCTGCCCAGATCCCACCGTGCTGGCCCAAGCGGAGGCCAGAGCCCGCGCCGCCAAGATCCAGGTCGCGATGTCGAATCCCTGCTTCGAAGTCTGGCTGCTCCTCCACCTCCGCTACACCCACGCACCCATGGTGGACGCCAACGCCGCCATCGCACAGCTACAAGCAAGCATGCCGCATTACGCCAAGGATCGCCGCGGTGCCGAACGCTGCATGGCGGAGCTGATCAAGGAGGTCGAAACCGCAGTGACGAACGCCGGTCAACTGCGGTCGTTCCACCAGGAGTCTCCGGCTCAGGGCATCGCCAATCCGACCACGGATGTAGACCTGTTGGTCGAGGCGATCCGCCCACCCAGCTCCTGAACATGTCACGTAACTTTCATTTCAGTGAATAATCAGGCCGACATGGCCGTGATCAACACAAGTACACCCATTCAATATTCATTCGAATGAACGCTGAAGAACTGGGAACCCGCATTCGATCTCGCCGATTGACCCTCGGTCTCACGCAGCAGGCGCTCGCCGAAATTGCAGGACTTTCCGTTCATGGCCTCAGCAACATCGAGTCGGGAAAGGGCAACCCCACCCTTGTCGTGCTCAATAGGCTGGCGGAAACGCTCGGCCTCAACCTGGTTCTCGCGGTTCGCAAGCCGGGTGAGTTGGGCATCGCACCCCAGGACTGAACAGCTGAGCCCCGCAGCTACCTGGGAAATGGAACTCCTTCCGGCTTACCCCAAGTGTCGCTGGATTGCTCGACGCTGATCCCCCCACGTCCGCATCCGACTCGCCGCCGATACCGTCCGTGGATTGAGTTTCACGTCCTTGCTCAGAAACAACAACCGCTCCTGCAGATCGGGCGCCAACAGATTCAGGTCCAGCACCTGCGTCATCCGTGCCCGGGTCACCCCGGCGATGCGCGCCATCTCGGCGGCATCGGCCACGGTGCCGCTTTCAATCAGGCGTTTGCACTCGATGGCCATGGCCATGCGGCGAGCGAGTGGGTGTGGAATCTCGCTGGGCGTCGGCTCGTAGACCGGTGGCGGCTCCTTGCCTTTGCGGCCTCGCAGGCGCTGGCCACCGGTGCGACCGGGCTCGGTGGTGAAATGGAAGTCGATGGTGTGGTGGGTCGTCATGCCTTGTCCTCCCAATTGGCCAACTTCGCGAAGCCCTCGCTGCGGAAGGTGAATGCGACCTTGCCGGTGTGTCCGTCGAGGGTGACATGCTCGACGATCTCCCGCATGAAGCGGTGGCGTTCCTGCTTGGTGAGCGCCGTCCAGACCGGCTCGAACTGACCGAGAATGCGCTTGGCCCGGTGGCTGCTGGGCCGGGCCTTCTCGGCCGCAGTAAGGTTGGCACGCAGCGCCTCGACCTGCATCTCGGCCTGCCGTTGGAGGCCGGATTGGATGGCGTCGTCGGGATTGCGCCGCGCGCTTGCCGCTGCCTGTTTCGCCAGGGCCTCCGCCTCCGCAAGGCGCTCCTGCAACGTGGCCACCGCTGCTTCGTGTTGGACGAGGGCTTCAGCAACCACCCGGTCGATCACCTCCGGCGACTTGGCAATGACGGCCACCTCGTCGACCACCAGCTTTTCGATCTCGGCCGCGGGCACGCTGGGCAGCGGACAGGTCTCGGCCCCTTCGACCCGGCTGTTGGCGCAGTGGTAGTAACCGTAGAGCTTGGCATTTCGCCGGCTCCATGAGTAGGTCATGCCGCAGTCGCAGGCGCCGCAGCGCAACAGACCTCGCAGCAAGGCATGGTGCTTGATCCGTCGTTCTGCCCCTCGGCACTGCTTCTGCTGGGCAAGCAGGTGCTGGACCCGCTCGAAGGTTTCCACATCGATGATGGCCTGGTGTTCACCCTGGTAGATCTCCCCCTGGTAGGCAATCCGGCCCGTGTAGAGGACGTTGCCCAGCAGGCTCCCCAGGGTGCTCTTGAGGAAGGGCTTGCCGCCGCTGGTCCGGCCTTTCCGGCTGGTGCGGCGTTTGTTGACCCAGCCTCGCTGGTCGAGTTCGCGCTTCACCTCGGCGATGCTGCGCAGGTTCTGATACAGGGCGAAGATCTCCTGCACCTGCGCGGCCTCCTCTTCATTGACGACGATCTTCCGCCCGCCTGGCACCACGTCGTAGCCCAGCGGTGGTTGCCCGCCGCACCATTTCCCCAGTCGCTTGGTGGCCGCGATTTTGTCGCGCACCCGCTCAATCATGTTCTCGCGCTCGAACTGCGCGAAGCAGATCAGGATGTTGAGCATCAGCCGGCCCATGGGCGTGGCGGTGTTGAAATGCTGGGTCACCGACACGAAGGCGACGCCGTGTTTTTCCAACTTTTCGAGCAGCGCCACGAAATCGATCAGACTGCGCGACAGGCGGTCCAGCTTGTAGACGGCAATCACCTGTACCTTGCCAGATTCGACATCATTCTTCAACGCCTGCAGGCCGGGGCGTTCGGTATTCGATCCAGAGAATCCGCCGTCGCTGTAGACCTCGGGCAGGGCCACCCAGCCTTCGTTCTTCTGGCTGGCAATGAAACTTTCGCAGGATTGCCGTTGGGCATCGAGACTGTTGAAGTCGCTGTCGAGGCCTTCGTCGGTGCTCTTGCGGCAGTAAATGGCTAGCGCATGGATCAAGAGGGCCGCGGCGGGGAGAGAATCGTCTATCGTTTGACCAGTCTGGTGAGCCAACACGAAACCACCGGAAGTTCCGGTGGTTTCTTTGTTTACGTCCGGCCCCGATGTCACCCGACCTCGGGTCCGCGTCGTAACCCAGCCCCGGCAAAGGCTTACGACGCCAAACCCGCCCCGGACCCGGATTCTCGGTTCGCCGACGAGAGTCCGCACCCCCGAACGCAACCGTGACGGTTGCCCCCGAAATCCGAGCGCAACCCCCGCGAACTCTCAGACTCTCTCATTCAACAGACCCCCCTGATTTAACGATCAGGTTGCGTTCGGGGGGTGCGATGGCGAACCGCGAACGGGTCGGATTGGCCGACCGACTCTCGTGCTCTCGGTCGACTTGCACGGGCTGCACTTGGAAGCCCTCTCGATTGGCGTATTGACAGCAGGCCCGCACGGGGACAATGCAAGAGACCTGCAAGGGCAGCGATGCCCGTCTGGATCACTCCACGCGGGTCACCATCTTCCTATCGAGGGAGGGAGTTCTGCTCCCTCCCTCGATTCGTTTCCGGGGTCCATGCGTGTACCTTCTCTATCTGGATGCATCTGGAACCGTCGATCTGCAAGACAGCAGCAGCAACTATGTGCTGACCGGAGTCGCCGTCCATGAGCTGACCTGGTTCGCCGTCGAGAGTCGCCTCCAGGGACTCCGTGGTCGGTTCGGACTTGCCGCTGAAGCGGAGCTGCATGCCAAGGAAATCTGCAATCCCAATCCGGTGGAGTCTGACGACGCAGCCGCCTTCGAAGGCATGGACCATGCAGGCCGGTTCCAGGCCTGGGATGACCTGATCGCAAAGGCCACCTCCAAGGCCAAGCTGAAGCGCCTGCAGCGGGAGCGGCCCTTTGCCCATCTGGGGCGAAAGCAGCGCTCGGAATTGTATTCCATTCCCCTGGAAAAGTGCGCATGACCATGCGCACTTTTCCAGGGGAATGGAATGGGGGCGTAGCGGGGGCGACTGCGCGCAGCGCAGAGCGAGCCCCCGCGAACAAAGAGCAGCGCAGGCTGCGACCGCTATGATGAGCCCTTGGGCTGCGGGCGTAGCCTGCGCTATGAATCTGTGCTCGATTTGATAGGCACGCATGATCGCGGCGTCCATCTGTTCTGCTCGGCCATCGACAAGAAGCATGTTCTGAAGTAACTACTCAGGCCTATTCCTGTGCTCTCATAAACCACAGAGAACACAGAG
>CAZTGE010000148.1:0-9664 GCA_964612995.1 uncultured candidatus Brocadiaceae bacterium
GGACCCTGTTGGCCCCCGGCCAGTCACCGTCGTTGTTCCGCGCACTGTCGCGGCTGTGAATACAGCTCAGGCGTCCACCAGCGGGTTTCCGGAAGCTGGGACCGGGTCGGCCGAGCCACGACGCTCACGGCTCCCGCATGCGGGCCTGGCGCCAACGGCGCGGGGTCTGTCCGACGAGCTGACGGAAGGAACGGACGAAGGAACTCGGATCGCGGAAGCCGACGCGGACGGCGACCTGGGCGACGGGGACCGTGGTCTCGCGCAGCAGCTTGCAGGCCTGCGCGATGCGTTCGCGACGCAGGGCCTCGCCGGGGGCGCAACTGCGGCTGCGACGGTAGCGGCGGTTCAGGTGAGCGGTGGAGACACCAAGGGCGCCGGCGAGGTCGGCGACGGTGATGGGGTCGGGATAGCGCAGCGCGATCAGGTCGTCGCAGCGCTGCACCAGATTGTCGGTCTCCGCCAGGGCCGGATCCTCTGCGCTGAAATCGATCAACCAGCTGGCGAGGCGGCAGCTGTCGGCGAAGCGATGGGCCGGGCTGCGCCAATAGGTCATGGCCACCGCATCAGCGAGCCGACGGGCCTCGAAGGCCACCGGCTCGGGCACGAGGGCCGGCAGGCGGCGACCGAAGAGCTCCCGCCAGGACGGCTCGGCGGGCTCGTCGAGGTCGAAGGTGATCTTCTTGCCGGGGCCGTAGACCAGACGCCGCCGGGGCAGCAGGGCGAAGGCCGTGTAGACCACCCGCGCCCCGGCGTGCATCGTCAGCTGCATCCCCGGCTCGGTGAGGCCGATGCCGTCGGGACGCAGGTCCTGCCCCCCGTCCTCTCCTGCTATGGTCGAGGTGCCCTCCAGCTGTCGCCAGAGGCCGTAGAGCCGGCGCATGCCGGGCTGGTCGGCGAAGATCCGACGCCGGCGCGCCTTCTGCAGCCGGCGACTGAAGAAGATGAAGGGCGTCAGGCCGAGGGCGGGATCCATGATCCCATTCTGCACATCATATCCTGATTGGCACGTAATCATTCAGCTCGATGGGTGGTATCAAGTGACGCACCTCGTTTTCCCAGCCCGCCATGGGCGCAGGAGACCACCATCATGCCCCGATCGATCCTCACCCTGATCTGCACCCTGGTTCTGGGCCTCGCCGCCCTTGCGACGGCGCCGGCGGCCGAGGACATCCGCTATCCTGGCCACGTGCAGACCGAGACGCAGAAAGAGGCCTGGCGCATCGGCTGGCCGCAGCTGCACGGCCCCTTCTGCAACGGCACCACCATCGACGGCGGTTACCAGCTGATCTCGAAGATATCGGACATGCGCAAGGTCTGGGAGAGCGAGGCCTACGTGCCACCGAGTAGCCACCACGGCATCCGGCCCGGCTTCGCCAGCCCCGTCGTCGCCAACGGCCGGGTCTACGTCTACTTCACCTGGCCCTCGGGCCTGAGCACGAATCCCGCCGAGGTGAGCAAGGAGCAGGCCAAGGCCCTGGACACCGGGCGCCGCGATCGCACCGACCGCAGCGACAAGCCCGGCGACGATCACGTGCTCTGCATCGACGCCCTCACCGGCAAGACGATCTGGCACCGGGTCTTCGAGGGCCAGGGCGACACCCTGCTGGGCAGCGGCAAGGGCGGCGGCCACGGCACCATGTGCGTGAAGGACGGCCGCGCCTACGCCTTCGGCATGGCCGGCTGGATCTACTGCCTGGACGCGGTCAGCGGCGAGACCCTCTGGGCCGAGCACAAGCATCCCGATGCCCACTCGCCCAACGCCACCCCCTTCGTCGCCGAGAACGTGCTGGTCTATCGCCATGGCCAGACCCTCTTCGGCTACCGCGTCGACACCGGCGAGCAGATCTGGTCGCACGGCGGCGTACAGACGGGTACCCGCAATAGCGCCTGCACCCGGGTCTGGAAAGTCGGCGACCGCGAGCTCTTCGTGCACGAGAACGAGTGCCTCGACCCCATCACCGGCGAGGTCCTGTGGTCGATCGGCGACACCCGCAGCGGCAACCGCACCGCGATCCAGGGCGACTACATGATCACCGGCGGCACCAAGGAGACGCCTGGCCCGCGTTGCTTCCGTATCTCGCCGCGGGGCGCCGAGCAGCTCTGGCAGCATCAGCCGGAAGGAGCCGACTGGGTCGTGAAGGGCTTCTCCAGCCCGAGCTTCCACGCCGGCTACGCCCTGGTCGACATGCAGGCCATACGCAAGCGCTCCGATGGCAAGAAGCCCCACCTCTTCGCCATGATCGAACTGGCGACCGGCAAGGCCATCCAGTTGGACGGCACCTACAAATCCTGGAAGTACCAGCCCATCGTCGCCGAGGGGAAATACTTCTTCTTCAGCAATCCGATTTGGGGCTTCTGGATCGCCGACCTCGACCCGGAGAACCCGCGCGAACTCGACCACCAGAAGATGAACTCCGATAAGTGGGCCAGCGACACCTCGGCCGCCTACGTCTGCGGCGTCATCTACATCCGCACCAACGATCGCGTCGCCTGTTACGATATCCGGGCGCGGTGATGGCCATGCGGGGCTCGGTGCCGACGGCCGGGCCCTGCAAACGGCCGGTTGCCGGAAGACGCGGTGAACCATGAGCGAGCGAGCGCCCCCCCAATCTGCTGATCGTCATGCCCGACCAGTTCCGGCAGCAGTCGCTGGGATACTGGCGGCAGGAGCCCTACCGCCACGCGCTGCGCGGCGTCACCTATCGCCAAAGGAAACCGGCGCCGATGGCGTCCGGTTGACCGCCTTGTTCGGATCGGCTTTCGTTTTTACCACAGAGGACACAGAGAGCACGGAGGGTTGATATGTTGACTCAAGTAATCCAGGACCAAGAGCCCGATGGACTTCTATCGCACAGCCAATCACAGCACCAGACAAAGCATCACGCTCCACTTCTTTCTCTGTGCTCTCTGTGTGCTCTGTGGTGATCCGAACAGGTGCATAGCGCGGACGGCGCCCGCGCTATGTTTCGGCGCAGCCGATCCGCCCACGCCTGAATCTGCCTGCAGATTCAGGCGAACCACGACAAAGCCAGAGGGGTAGGCCCTCACGCAGTGAGGACCGTAGGGGCGAAGCCCCTGAGTGGTTACTCCACGACAATGAACCGCAGGCCTGCGGAAAACACGATAGAGCCGCGAACCGCGACGGAGGAGCGCGAGACCTGCAGAGCGGTCGGCTCGAAGGTCCATGGGCTCAGCTCAGCCCAGCGAAGCCGGTGGCAAGGCGAAGCTGAAAGTAGATCCCTCGTCGAGGCGGCTCTCAACCCAGATACGGCCACCATATCGATGGATGATGTCCCTGACCGTCGTCAGACCGATGCCCGCACCGCGGCTGTCGGTTCGCCCTGAGCGCTCAAACCGATTGAAGATGTCCAGATGCCGATCTTCAGGGATACCCAAACCGTTGTCGATGACGGAGACGGTGGACAAGTTCCCAGCTGGATGTCCGCCGCTGACGTGGATCACCGGGTCACGGCTCGGATGGCGATAGCGGATGGCGTTTTCGACCAGGTTCTGGAAGACCCGCATCAGTGACGTGCAATCGATCGCCAGGCCTGGTAGGGAGCCGATCTCGATACGAGCCCGCGTCTCGGCAATACGGTCGGCGAGATTGGCGAGCGCGTGGTCGAGTGCGTCGCGGGCCAGGCAGGCGGTATCGGCCTGTGGGCGGTGTTCGCCTTCCCTGGACTCGGCGAGCATATCATTGACCAGATCGTGCATGCACGCGGCACTCTCGCGTGCGTGCTTCAGGTAGTTTTCGACCTGCTCGTCGAGCTGGCCTGCGTCTTCCAGGGCAAGGTCGAGATAGATCGCGATTCGACGTAGAGGGGCGCGCAGGTCATGCGATGCGACGGTCGCGAAATGCGACAACTGCTCGTTGCTCAGACGCAGGTCTTCGGCCTGCCGGTCCAGCCGCTTGTTCAGGTCGCGAACAGCGTACTGCCCGTGGCGCATATGCAGAGCGAAGCGCACGGTGCCCAGGAGTTCTTCGACGGTGAAAGGACGTTCGAGCAAGGTCACACTGGCAGCATGGCTCAGCGTCTCGGCGATGGCAACGCCTCTGGCTGCGCCGTGAGCCTCTTGGCAGGTGGCGATGATGATCGGCACCTGCGACCATACCGGTTCGGTGGCGAGCTGGTCCATGAACGCGTCGGTGGATGCGTCATCGAGGGCCTCGGAAGCCACGACGGCGGCACCGACGCCGCGCTGCAACTCCTGGCAGAGGCAGGTCATGGTGGCAACGGCCGAGCTGGGTATGCCGGCCTGCTCGAGCAGGTCCACGATGGTGTCAGCATCGTGCGCGGTCGGAGCGAGTACCAGGACGCGCCCGTCCGGATCAGCCCCCGTCATCACGGCTCCTTGAAGAGTCGCTCACGCTCTCCCCTGTAGAGGGGGGTTCCGGTCAGAACGCCCTGGAAGTCCGCGAGCGGATCGCCGACCTGCAGCTCCCCACTCGCCATCATGAATTCGCGTATCGTGCTTTCGTGTCCCCCGGTGCGCTTCTTGATCACTGAGGCCGCCTTGCGTACGGTGCCGTAAGCTTCGAAAAACCGCAGCAGGAGTACGCAGTCTGCGATGTAGCTGACATCGGCCGCAGAAGATTCCGCCGGGCCAAGGAGGCCATGCTGCGCCAGGGTCATGACGCTGACGACACCCAGCCGATTGAGATAGGTCAGCAACTCGTGCAGATGCAGGTGCAGGTGTTCTTGAACAGGCATCGCCGAGAGGTAGCCGGTAAGGCTGTCGATGACCACCAGCGCCGCGTCGTGCTCCTCGACGTCGGTGCGGATCTTGTGTGACAGTTCACCTGCACTGATCGACGCCGGATCGACGGTGTGGTAGATGATCCGGCCGGATTCCAGGAGCTGGTCAAGATCCAGGCCGAGGCCCCGGCTGCGTTCGAGGAAGACCTGCTCGGTCTCTTCGAAGCCCCATACCACGGCGCGTTCGCCACGGGTGGCGGCCGCGCGCAGGAAGGCCGTGGCGATCGACGACTTGCCGCTGCCGGCCGGCCCGAGTATCAGCAGGCTGCTGCCGCGTTGAATGCCGGCCCCGAGCATGGTATCGAGTTCGGCGATGCCGCTACGCATCGGCTCCATGGAATGCGGGGCGTGATGTTCGCTGGCGATCAGCCGTGGGAAAACGACACACCCGCCCGTCACGATGGTGTAGTCATGATAACCGGTGCGATACGCTACCCCGCGGAACTTGTCTACGATGAGGCGGCGGTGCATTACGCCGTACGAGGTCGGCATGCTCGCGAGCGAGATGACGCCATGCACAACGCTCTGCACCTGGTGCCCTTCGCTCTCCAGGCTGCGGTCATCGAGCAGCAGCACCGTAGCGCGGCGCTGCTGCAAGACATTCTTGAGTACGAGGAGCTGGCGCCGGAAGCGCAATGGGTCCTGCGCCAGGAGGCGCAACTCGGTCAGTGAATCGAACACGATCCGCTGTGGCTGCACACGATCGACATCTGCCATGATCCGCTTCATGGTCGCGCTGAGGTCGATCTCGGTCGGATACAGCATCGTGGTCTGCTGTTGTGCATCCATGATGTCCTCGATCGCCGAGAGCTCCATCACAGCCAGCCCATCGAGATCCCACCCATGGCTGGCGGCGAAGCCGTGAAGCTCCTCCAGGGTCTCGGACAGCGTCACGTAGAGGCACCGCTCGCCGCAACGCAGGCCTTCCATCAGGAACTGCATCGACAAGGTCGTCTTGCCCGATCCGGGTTTCCCCTGGATCAGATAGCTGCGGTCACGCAACAGGCCGCCGCCGACGATGTCGTCCAGCCCGGGGATGCCGAGACTGGCCAGCGATCCGGTATCCTTCATGGCGATCTCCCGCCGGCATCCTCGTGGCGATCTCCCAAGGAGTCAATCTAGAGGCTTCTATCAGAGCCCCCGCCGGCCCTGCGGTCCGGCTGCGAAGAGCCAGGAACTTGGCCACCCCGGCCGTTTGTCGCAATGACACGATCCGGCCCGCGAACGTGTCGAGTGGGCGTGATGGCGCAGGGAGTTCCTGGATAGGTGGGCCGGTATGGCGCCGCGCTTGCCGCTGGCGATGATCTGCCCGGTCTGGTCGACGAGCTCGAGGCAATCATCCAGCCGGAGCTGGTTGTCGCAGGCCGAGAGGGCCGGCGCGAGCCAGATGCCGTGCTCCGGCCCCCTGCTGCGCGCGCCACTGCGCTCTAGCCAGCGTGGCCGGATCGACGGTGGTGCAGCCGGCGGCCGGATCCACACATGGTCCGGCTTGCAGGCCCCGGCACCTCGCGCCGGCCGCAAGCCGGAGACCCGGGCAGGCCGCCACGGCACCCGTTCCGTGCGATCCCTATCCGGCCATCGCCGCTCTGGCGATGCCGCTGCGCTCCTTGAGGGCTGCGACCTGCTTTCCTTGATCTGCACGTCGCAGCCGGACACTCCTTTCGTCGACGAGCCGCAACGAACGCACCACGTGAGGCGCCCCCTGCCGATGCCACGCTTCCCCGGCCTTTCGAACGTCGGTGGTGGTCGCCGGGCGCACCGAGGGAGCGAGCCTCGCTCGCTGCGCAGCCCACCGCCCGGCAACGTCGCGACAGTGTGCGGCCGACGCCGCTGCGCCGGCGCCCGTCCAGCCCAGAATGGCTCGCCGTCCCATCATCTCCGGCCCCCTGCCACGGAGCTGCGATGGCCCTCCCCGTGACCGACCCGGTGCTGATCGTCGCCATCGCGATGAGCGTCTTCCTGATCATGCCGATGCTCACCCATCGACTCCGCCTGCCGGATATCGTCGGCATCCTGCTCGCCGGCATGATCCTCGGCCCCAACATGACGGGCGTCCTCGAACGCGACGAGACGATCAGCCTGTTGGGAACCGTCGGCCTGCTCTATCTGGTGTTCCTGGCTGGCCTGGAGGTCGATCTCGGCGACCTGAACCGCAAGCGCTCCCGGGCCATCGTTTTCGGCGTCACCACCTTCCTCCTGCCGCAGCTGGTGGGCACGGCGATGGGCTTCTTCCTGCTCCGCTTCCCGCCCGCCTCGGCCATCCTCCTGGGCAGCGTCTTCGCCAGCCATTCCTTCCTGGCGCTGCTCATCGCCAAGCGCCTGGGGCTGATCGAGCGCGAAGCGGTGATCGCCGTCATCGGCGGCACCGTCATCACCGACACCCTGGCGCTGCTGGTGCTGGCGCTGGTCGCGCGGACGGCCCAGGGCGACTTCGACGCCTGGTTCCTGGTCCGCCTCTTCATCCAGACCGCGGTCTTCGCCAGCATCGTCGTCTTCCTGTTGCCCCTGGTGGCGCGGTGGTTCTTCCGCAAGGCCACCGACGGCAGTACCCATTTCGCGTTCATGATGACCGTGCTCTTCGTCTGCGGCTACGGAGCGCATCTGGCCGGTCTGGAACCCATCATCGGGGCCTTCCTGGCCGGCCTGGCGATGAACCGGCTCTGCCCGCGCAACGGCGTCCTCGCCAATCGCACCTTCTTCATCGGCAACACGATCTTCGTCCCCTTCTTCCTCTTCTCCGTCGGCATGCTCATCGACATACGGATGGTGGTCGGCGATCTGCGCACCATCCAGGTCGCGAGTCTGATGACCCTGACCGTCTTCGCGTGCAAGGGCGCGGCCGCCTGGCTGATGCGCATCTTCTACGCCTATCCGCGCGATGACGTGCTGGTGGCGTGGGGACTGAGTCTGCCACAGGCGGCGACCACCCTGGCGGTGGTCCTCGTCGGCCATCGTCTGATGCTCTTCGACGACGCGGTGCTCAACGGCACCATCGTCATGGTGCTGGCGACCTGCATCATGGGTCCCGTGCTGGTCCAGTCCGCCGGCCGTCGCCTGGCCGCAGCCGTCAGCGAGCTCCCGACCGCAACCGGGGACACACCGCAACGCATCCTCATCCCGATCGCCAATCCCAAGTCGAACCCGTACCTTCTCGACCTGGCCATCGCGCTGCGTCATCCCCTCTCCAACGAGCCCCTCCTGCCCCTCTCGGTGGCCGCGCGGCAGGAGGGCGTCGAGCACAGCGAGCGCCTCCTGGGCAACTGCGTTGCCCAGGTCGCCGGCGCGGACGTCCCGGTCAGCCCGGTGGTGCGGGTCGACGTCAATCCCATCAGCGGCATCCTGCGCGCGTCGAGCGAGAAACGGATCAGCACCCTGGTGATGGGCTGGTCCGGGCCCCAATCCATCTGGCAACGGCATTTCCACCTGACGCGTGGCCTCATCGACAGCCTGGTCGACCAGAGCACCAGCCAGCTGCTGGTCGCCCGCATCACCCATCCCCTCCCGATCGTCGAGCGGGTCGTCCTGCTGGTGCCTGAACGCGCCGTCAACGAATGGGGATTCATCGACATCATCAACGACTGCAAGCTCCTGGTCAAACGTCTCGGCGCCACCCTGCTCGTCGGCGGCGACGGCGCCCTGCCGCAGCGGGTCCAGGATCTGATCACAAAGACCGGCGTCACCTGCCCGACGAGCTTCGATGCCAGCATCGCCGGTCCCGATCTCGCCAAGACCATCGCCGCCATGACCGGCACACACGACCTCGTCCTCATCATCAGCGCGCGCGAGAACACCATCTCGTGGAATGTCCGCTGGGCGCGACTGCCCGCGATCCTCGCCAACAGCCAGCCCCTGGCCTCGATGGTCGTCGCCTATCCACGGCTGATGGCGGCTCCCCATGCACGTGCCGCCAACGGATCGGAAGGCAACGAGCAGGACATCCTCTCCGGCTCGGACTTCGTCCTGGGCGTCCAGGCCCACGACCTGCGCGCGTTGCTGGACGCGGCCCTGGCCCGGTTCAAGGCCGACACCGCGGCCACCACCGATCTGCGAGCCCACCTCGACGACCTGATCGAGCGGACCAGCATGCTCGACGACCGGGTGGCGCTGACCCACGCCCACGTCGCCGGGCTGGATCGTCCCCGGCTGCTGGTGGCGACCACGTGCCAACCGCTGCCGATCACGGGCGGCGCCCTGCGCATCCTGTTCATCCTGCTCAACCTGCCGTCCATCGGCCCCGAGCAGCACCTGGCCAACCTGGCCACCGTCGCCCGCGCGATCCGCTTCCGGCCCCTCATCGACGCCCTGCTCGCAGCCGACAACGTCGCTCAAGCACGTAGCGCCCTGCAGTCGCCGCACACCGCGCCAGACGGCGATGACAGCACCGCCGCCCGGCCCCCCGGATGAGGCTTTGGCTCGTGCAGATCACGGCGGTGTTCGCACACGACGACCCGGGCGATGGGCAGCTCATAGCGCCGCCTGTCAACCCTGGAATGCCCGTCATCTGCGTTTTGCAATTACCCATGGGCTTCGCCCCTACGGTCCTCACTGCGTGAGGGCCTACCCCTCTGGCTTTGTCGTGGTTCGCCTGAATCTGCAGGCAGATTCAGGCGTGGGCGGATCGGCTGCGCCGAAACGTATCCGCCCTCCGGCGGCACTTGCTCCTCGGCCTGACGGCCTGACGGCCTGCGGGGCTGCGCTTGCGCTTACGCGGGCCGCTGGCCCCACTGGGGCCAGCAATCGCCTGCGGCGATACCCGCTTCGCCCACCACTCTGCGCCAGACCCCATCGCGTACGATGGGGCCCCGAATATTCCATTCCCCTGGAAAAGTGCGCATGACCATGCGCACTTGTAACTACTCAGACCTTCCTGAAGTTCTTTCTACAATTACCACAGAGGACACAGA
>CAZTGE010000149.1:0-9640 GCA_964612995.1 uncultured candidatus Brocadiaceae bacterium
GGATAGTCGTCTGATGTATTGTCCCCATGCCATGTCCCAGTGTTTGCATGTCCCCCGATTTCTGTCCCGGATAGTCGTCTGATGTATTGTCCCCATGCCATGTCCCAGTGTTTGCATGTCCCCTGATTTCTGTCCCCTGATCTCGAGGAGGCTGCGGTGGCCACGGCCTTGGCTGCCACGGCAAGCCCACCCCCGAGCAGAAGGCCGAGCATAAGGCCGAGCACAAGGCCAAGGCCTTCGCCCGCTTTGACGCCGACCAGGACGGCGCCATCACCCTCCAGGAGTTCGTGAAGTTCCCCGAGCAATCGCAGCCCGAGGGCGTCGGCGAGGACATGATCAAGTTCGCCAAAGCCATGCGCGAGCGCCGCGTCGCCATGCACAAGGCCGTGTTCCCCCTGGCCGACGCCGATGGCGACGGGAAGCTGACCAAGGAGGAATTCGATACCTGCCGCAGTCACACCCAAAAGCTGTCCTTCGCCGAGGCCGACGCAGATGGCGACGGAGCGGTCACCATGAAGGAGCTCAAGGCCTTCCTGCCGGCGCCGCCGCCCCAGCCCGCCGGTCGGGGCTGCGGCAAGCACGCCGAGGGCAAGGAATGCGGCAAGCACGCCGAGGGCAAGGCCAGCGGCAAGCGCGCTGAGGGCAAGGGCTGCGGCAAGCACGCCGAAGGCAGGGGCTGCGGCAAGCGCGTTGAGGGCAGGGGCTGCGGCAAGCACCGTCCGGCCGACGCCTTCCAGCGCGCCGACACCGACCAGGACGGCAAGCTCAGCCCCGAGGAGTGGGAGAGCATCCGACCTTTCCCGCACCACGGTCGCCACTGCGGCAAGTGCGGCGGGAGCGGCAAGATCGAAGCCGAAGGCTGACCCCACCCTGACCATGCGGCTACTTGTGGTCGAGGACTACGCCGACCTTCGCGCCAGTCTACAGTGCAGACATCCGAGGAAAGGCCGAGGTAACCACTCATGCCCGATGGGCCTGAGTGGTTACAACGGCAGCAACTACTCAGGGCCTTCGCCCCCACGGTCCTCATTGCGTGAGGACCTGCCCCTCTGGCTTTGTCGTGGTTCGCCTGAATCTGCCTGCAGATTCAGGCGTGGGCGTGGGCGGATCGGCTGCGCCGATTGTATCCGCCCAACACCACTCGACGCCAGACGCCATCGGGTGCGATGGAGCCCCGAAGATGCCAACGACGCATCCTCTGGTGCCCGAACTGGTCGATGCTGTCCCACGCGCTGCGGGGCGCCGCACTTCCACAGGTCGGACTCCCGCGCCGTCTGGCGCACGACCTGGCTGCTGGAACCGCGCCCGGTCGACTGAGCCACCGATCCCGAGGGAAGGCTCCGCCGCCCGCCGCTCACACCGTGATCGTCATCTCCGGGCACGCCACGTGCGGATCTACGCGCAGGCGGCGACAGCGTGGCTGCCCGCGTTCGTCCCGCCAGCGGGCGATGTAGTCCCCGTGGAACACGCGGCCGTCGACGCAACCATCGGTGTCGGTGGTCGTCTCGATGCGGCTGTGCCATTCGTGGTTGATCAGCTTGTCGAGGGTGCGATAGAGGCTGGAGGGTACGTAGCCCCGGCGATCGAAGAACTCGCTGCCGCCCCAGTAGGTGATGTGCTCGACCGCTCTGTGGCCGAAGGCCACCGTGTAATAATCGGCCACATAGCGATCGCGCACCGCGAGCTTGGCTTCCTCCGCGAGCTCGGGGTCGGGGCAGCCCTTGAGGTGGGCCCAGAACTCCGAGACCTGCAGCGGTAGGCCCGGCGCCGCGAGCTCGTCGAGTGTCGAACGCACCGCGGCCATCGGATACCACTTGCCCACATGCGCCTGAGTTCCGAGCGCATCGGGCGCGGCGCCGCGCGCGATCAGGGCTTCGGCGAGCTCGACGAAACGCCGTCGCTGTTGCGCCGCGGTCACGCCCTTCATGTCGGTGAAATCGACCTCCAGGCCGTAGTCGTTGATCACGTAGCGGCCGTCCGGATCGGCATCCTTGGCCCAGCCCACGGCCGGTTCGATGTAGGAGAGCATCTCCTCGATCGGCTCCAGGTGCGGCCAGTCACGCTGCGCGAGATTGCGCAGGGAGGGCTCCCAGAGCGCCTCGTTGACCAGGTCCCAGAGTTTGACCCGCCCACCGACGGCGCCGATCAGGCTGCGGCAGTTCTCCTCGACCAGCCGCAGCTGTCGTTCATAGGGGTAGCGCTGGGCCCACTTGGGTATCGCCTTCTCGACGGTCCACACCAAGGGATGTCCGCGTACGCGCAGCCCCTTGGCCAGGGCCCAGTCGATTTCGTCCAGGAAGGTGCCCAGCACCCGACGCCCCTCGAGGTGCTCGATCGGCTGGTGCCACTTCTCATCCCAGTAGCATTTGGCCGTGGTACAGTTGAACAAGTCGCAGAATAGCGCATTGCGCGCGGCGATCGCCGGATCGCTCTCCGCGGCGAGCGTGCTCGCGCCCGAGAGTCCGAAGTCGAAGGCATGGTCGAGCTGATCGATCTCCACCGCCAGCCCCGCCTGTGCCGTGCCGGCCGCATCGACGAAGCGCCAGCGCACCGGCGCCATCCGGTGTGCCGCGATACCCGAGCGCGCCTCCTCGAGCACCCGGGCTCGGACCTCCGGCTCCTCGTAGATGAGCAACTCTTTCTCGGCCGCCCACTCTTCGCCCTCGTTGACGGTCTGCTTCGCCATGTCGATCTCTCCTCGCTTTCGGGTCGACCATGGTCGACCACTGCTGCCGGTGGCAACACTCGATTTCCGGCCGGGCGTTGCCACATGTGCGGCTGTGAAACAGCCAGGAGCCGCATCCGTGCCAGGGGGCACGTCTTCGCAACCGTGACATGGCGCTGGGCGGAACCTCCCACTATTTCGGGGCCCCATCGCACCCGATGGGGTCTGGCGCTGAGTGGTGGGCGAAGCGGGTATCGCCGCAGGCGATAGCTGGCCCCAGTGAGGCCAGCGGCCCGTGGAGCGCAAGCGCAGCCCCGCAGGCCGTCAGGCCGAGGAGCAAGTGCCGCCGGAGGGCGGATACGTTTCGGCGCAGCCGATCCGCCCACGCCTGGATCTGCCTGCAGATTCAGGCGAACCACGACAAAGCCAGGGGGGTAGGTCCTCACGCAGTGAGGACCGTAGGGGCGAAGCCCCTGGATGGTTACATGGGTTCTTGCCATCCATGAACGGCAATCTGGCGCTCATGGATGGCAGCCCACTGTTCACCTCGGTCTCGGGTCTTGCTGAACCCGGCGGGGGCAGGAACAGCACCCCCTCGTGTCGTTCGGCTGTCTGTCGTGCTCAGGGGGTCGGCGAGTTGTCGCCGGCGCTGTGGCTGCCGCCAGCCAGCATCTGTTCGAGTGCGTGGGCCCGGTCGCTGCCGGCAGGATACCAGCGCGACCAGCGGCGCTGCCGGGTGCTGAGGAAATAATCGATCGCGGCCTGGACCGACGCACGGCGTCCCTCGGCGAGCAGCCGCTTCACCGCCCAGCGATCAGCCGCCGTTTCCTGCCGGCGGCGCAAGGTGTCGAAGCCGGCGTCGGTGCCGGGGGCCGGGGTTTCAGGCCAGCCGTACGGCACCAGTTCCTCGATGTGACCGAGTCGGCAATGGGCTTCTTCATGCCGGCGGACGAAGGCCAGCAGTGTGGCGTTGCCAGCGAAGTAGTCCGGGTTGATGCGGATGCGATACCCGCCGGTGGCCGGGTCGCGATCGGTCATCCCGCCGTCGCGCAGGGTGATGTCCTCGATCCACACGATCGGTAGTTCACCTTGGCACGGGTCTGTCGCGGTCGCGGTCGCGGTCGCATTCGGCTTCTGGGGTGCATCCCCGTCTTGTGCGCAGGCGGCAGCGATGAGCATCAGGCCTGCCGTGAGGAAGGCCGTCGTGCGTGGGGTGGCGGGCCGGGCGCCAGCACTCATGTGCCGGCTCATGGCATTGCCGCCGGACGTGTCGGATCTGGCGAACAGCGATCCGGGCATCAGCCACCCTCTGTTCCGCCGGTATCGGGATCTGTATTGGTGGTGGCCGTTTCGCTGCCCATCACCCGGATGGGCACGCGGATGGTCGGATGCTCATCGAGATCGGTGGTGATCGACAGCTGGGTCATCCTCGTCCGCTGGCCGCGAGCGGTGACCCTGACCTCGAGATCGAGCTGCCCATGGGCGGGCAGCGGTTCGCGGGGTATGGCCACCCGGCAGCTGCGATCGACGCTGCGGGCGTAGAGCAGACGGGCATCTTTATCGAGATGGTTGTGCAGGCGCACCGTGATGCGATCGGATTCCTCCGGCAGCAACGGTTCGGTCTGCGGCACAGGTGGCGAACAGGTCACCGCGATGCCCACTGCGGCGGTCACTCGCAGCGGTCGGGTCAGCGGCGGCGAGTCGGCGCTGACCAGGAGCACTCGCTTGTCGTAGACCGTTGCCGATTCCGGAGCGATGAAGGCCATGGGGATCAGCAGTTCCCCGTCTCGGCCGACCGCTGCCTCGAGTGGCAGGATCGCTTCCAGGCACGCGCATTCGCTGCGCACATGGCTGATCCGCACGTCGCCATCGAAGGGATTGGGGCAGACGGCGAGGAAGGTGCGGGTCTCCTCTGGAGCGATGTACCCGATGTCCATCCGCCCATCGGTGCAGGCAAGCCGCTGTAGGGCGGCCGGGTCCGCGTCATGGAGCATAGCCCGCATCGCGCTCGACCCGCCAGTGGTCACGGTCGCGACCTGCGCGCCGTGGTTCAGGGTGAGAAAGGTCGGAGTCTCCACGAACCATTCACGCTCCCCGTTCAGCGCGCCGTGAGTCAGATCGGGGGCGGGAGGGGGCAGCCATTCGGGCAACTCCGGCGATCGTGGCGGCACCTGGATGAGCGCGACCCGCCCTTCACCCTTCGCGCGCAGGTCGGCGACGGCCGCCGGGAGCTGGTCGCGACAGTGGGGGCAATCATGGCGATAGAGCACAACGGTCCACCGGCCGGTCGTGACCTCTGCCTCGGCGACGATGTGCGGGATCAGCGGCAGTCGGGTTCCGGTCCAGGCTGCGGGTTGAAGCACCACCATCCCTGAGCTGCCGATGATGGTCCCATCCGACGCCAGCTGCGAGGGGGTGTAGAGTGCGGTGGCGACAGTCAGCGGGATGCTGGTGAGCAACCACAGGGCGATCACCGCTTTGCCCAACGGGTGGCGGAACCCCGTGCGCGGGGGCGGGTGATCCGTGTCGTGTCTGGGTGGGGGGCGGAACACCAGCAGGGCGGCGAGGATGGCGATGTCCATGACCAGGGTGATACGTGGGTCGACGGTGACCACGCCGAAGCAGCCACAGGATTCGGCGCCGATCGCCGCTTTCCACACGGTGACGCCGGTGAACGCGGTGAAGCTGAGCACGGCCACGCCCCAGCTCAAACGGGGCCACAGCCCGGTGACCAGGGCCAGGCCGAGCAGGATCTCGACATTGAGCCATGCGATCTGGAATGGCCGCCAATCCAGCCAGATCTCCATGATCACCGGATGGGTCAGCAACTGATGCGCTTTCATCCCGGCGGCGGCCAGCAATAGCAGACCGGTGAGGATGGCGACGATACGATGGGCGCGGAAGTGCCGTAGCATGCCGAGGGCTATAGTCGACTGCCCGTGCGCGGCAAGCGAAGATACCGTGAGCGACACGGCATCCGGCGCGCTCGAACCCTTGCCCGCCAGACGGCGGCTGGTCGCATCGCGCCCGTTGATCGCCCTGTCGCCGGGCCTAGGCTGCCGCCCATGCAACCGGTGCTCCCTTGTCTGCTCTGGCTGGCCGCCTGCCTGCCACTGATCGCCGCCGAGTCGCCGGTGACCATCAAGCTGCCGCCCCAGACCGACCTGGCGCGATTGACCGATCTTGTCTCGCGCTTTGCAGACGTGTCGATCCAGTACGATCCCCAGCGACTGCGTGGGACCGTCAAATTGGCCATGCGTCAGGAATTCGACCGTCAGCAGCTCTGGGACGCCTTCAACCAGGTCCTGCAGAGCCAGGGGTTCACCACCGTGGTCAACGGTGAGCCGCCGATCTATCAGGTGGTGCAACTCGGCGAGGCCGCGGCGGCCAGCGGTGCGGTACCCGATGCCGTGCTCGCGCAGCTCCCGTTCAGGCCGGGCTATCTGGTCAGCGTGATCGATCTTGACCATGTGGGGGCCAACCGCGCGGTGCGGGCGCTCTCGTCGGTCCTCGCTGGCAAGACGGCCCAGATCAAAGCGCTGGGCGAGGAGTCAGGTCGCATCGTCCTCGCCGGGCTGAGCAGCAAGATCGTCGAGGCGCGGTTGATCCTCGATCTCGTTGACCGGCCGGGCGTCACGCCCGAGATCCGTGTCTGGCGGCCGGAGCGGGCCACGGTCGACGAACTGCGCAGCCTGATCCAGGCGGCGTGGACGGCGATGGACCGCGTCGGAGCCGAGAAGGAGGCCGTGGAGATCCAGCCCGGCGCCGATGGCCGTAGCCTGGTGCTGGTGGCGGCGGAAGAGACCATGCCGCGTCTGATCGGCCTGCTCGAAATGCTCGACGCCGCCGAACCGGTGGAGACCCGCACCTACCGCCCGCGTTTCTTCCCCATCGCCGAGGTCGCAGCGCTGCTCGAACAGGTGCTCGCGCCCAGCCGGCGCGGCGCGAAGAGCAAGGTGCGCATCGTGCGTGACGAGCTGACCGGCGCCCTGCTGGTCAGCGCCACCGCCGCGCAGCACGCGCGGGTCCGCGAGCTGATGGATTCGCTCGATCAGGCCCCGGAGGAAGCCCGCCGCACGATCGAGCGGTTCATGGTCGACAACCGACCGGTGGCCGAGCTTGCCGAGGTCATCGGCTCGATGATCGAATCGGGCATGCTCCAGGCCCGGCTGCAGGACGCCCCCGCGGCTGTGGCCGAAGACGCTGCTCCGCCGGCGACCGACGCCGATCGCGACGCCGACCGCGACGCCGACCGCGACGCCGACCGCGACGCCGACCGCGACGCCGACCGCGATGCTGCCGTCGGCCCGCGAACGCGCGCGGCGGCAGCGGCCGGTGGCCCGGGCGGGCAGTCGGGTTCACTGAGCCTGACCGTCGACCCGGCGACCAATTCGATCATCGCCATGGGCGAGCCGCGGGTGCTGGCGCAGCTCGGCGAACTGATCGACGAACTCGACATCCGCCAGCCGCAGGTCGAAATCACGGTGACCCTGGTCAGCCTCACCCGGCAGCAGCAACGCGAGATGGGCGTCCAGTTGGCGCAGATGGTCCGCCACAACCAGCTGCGCGGCAGCCTCGGTTCGTTGTTCGGCCTCTCCGGCGGGAGCACGGTCCCCGATCTCACCAACCAGGTCCGCGCGCCGGGCGAGGGGCTTAGCGCCTCGGTCATCGACCCGGGCGACTTCGCCGGCGTGCTCCAGGCCATCGAGAAGGTCACCGATGGCTCGAATACGATCACCGGTCGGATGGTGGTCGCCAACAACGCCGAGGCCAGCCTCGACGGCGTGCGTCAGCAGCCGTTCTCGTCGATCAACAGCGGCGAGAACGTGGCCACCACCAGTCTCGGTGGCACCAGCGACGCCGGCACCGAGGTTGCGGTCACGCCACAGATCGCCGCCGGCGATCACGTCACCCTCACCTATCAGATCAGCCAGAGCACGTTCACCGGCTCGTCGTCGGCCGATTCGCTGCTCCCGCCGCCGAAGCTCTCCGACACCGTCTCCAGCACCGCGACCATTCCCGACAGCTACGTCATCGCGGTCGGCGGGCTGACCACCCTGGGCGAGAACCTGCGGGAGTCGCGCGTGCCGATCCTCGGCCGGATCCCGGTCCTGGGTCTGCTGTTCAAGCAGCAGCGGCGAGAGGTCACCGACAACCGCTTCTACGTCTTCATCAAAGCCAACATTCTGCGCCACAGTCGCTTCGAAGACCTGCGCCACAGCAGCGACCGGATCCGCGAGGCGGCCGAACTGGAGGACGACGCATGGCCGGAACTCGAGCCCCGGCTGATGCCGTGACCACCCCACGCGCTGCAGGCGTGGACCCCGACGCCTGCTCGCCGCTGTTCCTCGCCCGCATTCCGCGCGATTTCGCCCGCGACCATGCGTTGCTCTCCCAGGGCGAGGTCGATGGGCACGAACGCCTCGCGGTCTCGGCGCAGACCGATCCACTCGCAGTGCACAATGTCGGCGTGCGGCTGCGACGGCCGGTGATCGCCGCCCCGGTCGATGCCGAGGCGCTCCACCGGTCGATCGACCAGGCCTACGAACGCCATCACCGCGACCGCGAGGCTCCCGGGGCCGTCGCCGATGACGCCGTGTCTGTCGAACCCGAGGACGGCGCCGACCTCGATCAGCTGCTCGCGCGGGCCGAGCGCGACCTGCTGAGCACCTCCGGCAAGGCCCCGGTGGTCAAGCTCGTGGACCGGCTGCTGTTCCGTGCGGTCCAGCTCGGCGCCTCCGATCTCCACGTCCAGCCGTTGGCCGACCATGTGGTCATCCGTCATCGGCTCGACGGCGTGCTCGACGATGGCATCATCGTGCCGGCACACCTGTTGCGCCCGCTGGTCAGCCGGATCAAGGTCATGGGCCGGATGGACGTCGCCGAGCGGCTGGTGCCCCAGGATGGTCGAGCGACGGTGACCATCGGTGATCGCGCTGTCGACCTGCGCATCAGTTCGCTGCCCACCGCCCACGGCGAGCGCATCGTGATCCGGTTGCTCGATAGCGAGAACCAGCTTTGCGAGTTCACACGTCTGGGCATGCCCGAGAGCATCGCAACGCCTTTCCTGGCCGCGGCCCGGCGCTCCAACGGCATCGTCCTCGTCACTGGTCCCACCGGTTCGGGCAAGACCACCACGCTCTACGCCACTCTGCGCGAGCTCGACGCCCGAGAACGCAACATCATGACCATCGAGGATCCGATCGAGTACGAGTTGCACAGTCTCGGCCTGCCAATCAGTCAGAGCCAGGTCAATGACAAGAAGGGTGTCAACTTCGCCACCGGCCTGCGCCACATCCTGCGGCAGGACCCCGACATCATCATGGTCGGCGAGATCCGCGATACCGAGACCGCGCGCATCGCGATCCAATCGGCGCTCACCGGGCACCTCGTGTTCTCCACCCTGCACACCAACGACGCGGTCAGCGCCGTCACCCGGTTGATCGATCTCGGTCTCGAGCCCTATCTCGTATCGGCATCGCTTTCGGTGGTCATGGCCCAACGGCTGGTGCGTACCATCTGCCCCGCCTGCAACGGCCGCAGCCTGGAGACCGGCATCGTCTGCGATACCTGCAACGGCACCGGCCACCGAGGCCGCACCGGTGTGTTCGAGTTGCTCACCTTCGACGAGGACTTCCGCGCCCTGGTCGCCCGTGGGGCTGATGAAGATGAGTTGCGCAGCGCCGCGCGACGTGCCGGCATGCAGACCCTGGCCCAGGCCGGGGCCGCGCTGATCGCCGCCGGCAACGTGACCCGGACCGAAGTCGAGCGAGTGGTCCATGGCTGACGAGGCCCTCAGAGCTCGTCGTGAAGCGCTCGCATGGCAGAAATCGCGGACAGCGGGTCGGCCGACCGAGGGGTGGTTTTCGCCGAAAATGGGCCGTAGGCCCGGCGAAAACGCGGCCGCAGGCCGCGAACCCCGACCGAGGCCGTGGGGGGCGGAGCCGGCATCGCGCAGCGATAGCAGGCCCCGGT
>CAZTGE010000150.1:0-9593 GCA_964612995.1 uncultured candidatus Brocadiaceae bacterium
AGCCAGAGGGGTGGGTCCTCACGCAGTGAGGACCGTAGGGGCGAAGCCCCTGAGTGGTTACCGCCCGGCTATCTTTGGCGCTTGGGCCATAGCGCGGGCGCCGCCCGCACCCCAAGGAGCATTGTAGCGAGCGGCGCTCGCGCGGCTTTTTGTTCGCGGGGGCTCGCTCTGCGCTGCGCGCAGTCGCCCCCGCTACGCAGAGGGTTCGCGCCCATGCCCTGGCAGGAGAAACGGAAAGCGCGAAGCGCTCTCGTCGTCTTCCTACATGGACGGAACTGTCCTGCGCCTGTCGCAACCCCCGCAGAGGGCCCTTGTGCTCAGGCCGACGAAAGGATAGATCACACTAATGACGTGGCCCTCAAAGCTCGCAGTGAAGCGTCCGCATGGCACACATCGCGGACAGCGGGTCGGCCGACCGAGGAACGGTTTTCTGCGAAAATGGCGCGTAGCGCCGCAGAAAACGCCAGCGCAGCTGGCGAGTGACGACCGAGGCCGGGGGGGTACGCGGCGAAGCCGCGAGGGGGCAGCGCCCCCTGTGAAGGAAGCCACACGAATGACGGGCATCTGTGTTCGTGGCCCGGTACTGCTGCTGGTGGTCCTGCATCTCCTCGCCGGAGCTGTGGGGGGGCACGTGTGGCAGTGCCATGACACCGCCTGTCCGGAGGCCGGAACGGTCGCCGTGGCCAGCGGGGAGCACTGCTGCGGCGGCGCCGATCTCGCGACGGTCGATCCGGCCGCCGAGTCCGCGGATGCGCATGTCACCCGCGTCGTACCCCGACCGTCCTCCGCCTCGGACCCGGACGGCGCCCCATGTTGCGCTCCCTGCGAGCTGGACGACACGGTCCTGCCGACTGGCCTGTCGCAGGTGGGTCTGGTCGATCTGCCACCACCAGCGCACGATCGTGTGCCCACGATCGTGGTCCAATGCCATCGGCGTGACAGGCCCCCGGCCGATGCCCGACCGCCGCCGCACCTGCGCTGGCTGCGGACCGTCTGTCTCAACTGCTGATATACGCGGCTGAGGTGCGTGTATGGCCTGGCGGCATGGCCGTGCAGCCATCGCACGCGGCTGTTGTCTGCATCGTCGTACGCGTTCGAACGCGCCGCTGACGATGATGCCACTCCCGTGTAGCAGAGAGACCCGTGATGGATCATGACGCACAGACGCGTCGACAGCGCCCGGCGCTGCCAGGCGCCGGTGCGAGCGCGGATGCGATGGCGGCGCGAGGCCGGCATCGCTGGCCCGCCCTGCTCGTCGCCGGCCTGCTGATCGGCGGCTGCATCGCCACCTTCATCGTTGTCACCGCCGATCGCTGGCTGCCGGCCAGGGCGGTGCGCGCAGTGCGGGTGGTGAGTCTGGAGACCGGCGAGGTCGCAGCGGTGGTCGAACAGGCCGAACCCACCGTCGCCTTCCAGGCCGCCGGTTGGCTCGAAGGCGACCCCTACGCGGTCCATGCCACCGCGCTGGTCGGCGGAGTGGTCGAGTCGGTCGCCGTGCTCGAAGGCGAGACGGTCGAGGCCGGGCAGGTGCTCGCCCGGCTCGATGACACCGATCACCGTCTGGCCCTGGCCCGCTCCGAGGCGGCGGTGGCCGAGGCGCAGGCTGCGGTGCAGGTCGCCGAGGCGTCCGAGGCGATGGTCGCGGCGCGCAAGCCGGCCCTGCGCGGGCGCATCGCCGCGGCCACGGCGCGGCGGGCCGTGGCCGTCGATCTCGCCGACCGCCTCGAGGCCGGTGCCGATGCGGTGCCGGAGGCCGACCTGGTCGCCGCCCGATTGCAGAGCGAGGCCGCGGCCGGCGAGCTTGCGGCCCTGGAGGCCGAGCTCGCGGCCCTGGACACGCAGCTCGCGCAGGCCGCCGCGCAGGTGGCGGCGGCGCGAGCCAGGGTGGCCAGCGCCGAGGTGGCGCGCGACGTGGCCCAGCTGGATCTCGAGCGCTGCACCATCACCGCCCCGGTCGACGGCATCGTCCAGCAGCTCTACGCCTTCCCCGGTCGCAAGCAGCTGCTGCAGGCCGATGCGCCGACCTCGAGCACCGTGGCCAGCATCGTCGATCCCGAACGCCTGCAGGTGCGGGTGGACGTGGCTCTGGCCGACGCGGCCGGGCTGTACGTGGGCCAGCGCTCGCGGATCAGCGTCGAGGCGCTGCCCGACCGCACCTTCTCCGGCACGGTCACCCGGATCGTCGGCGAGGCGGACGTCACCCGCAACACGCTGCAGGCCAAGGTGGCCCTGGATGATCCGGTCTCGCTACTGCGCCCGGAGATGCTCGCCCGGGTGCAGTTCCTCGCCCGCCAGACACCGGCCGACGAAGCGACCGTGGGCGGAACCGGCGCCTTGCAGGTCTACGTGCCACCGGCAGCGCTGCAGGAGCGCAACGACAATCGGGCCAGCTGCTGGGCGCTGGTCGAGGACGCGAGCCGGGTCGAGCCACGCACGCTCGAGCTCGGCGGACAACGCGCTGGCTGGGTCGCGGTGCGCGACGGCCTGCGCCCCGGCGAGGCGGTGGTCGTCGATCCGCCCGCCGATCTGCAGCCCGGTGACCGGGTGGAGCCACAGTGGCAGGAGGCAACGCCATGAGCGAGGACGCATTCATCATCTGCGAGGATCTGACCAAGTCCTATCGCAAGGGGCCGACTCTGGTCACGCCGTTGCAGGATCTGACCCTGCATGTGCGTGCGGGCGAGTTCGTCTCGCTGATGGGGCCGAGCGGTAGCGGCAAGACCACCCTGCTCAACTGTATCGCGGGCATCGACCAGCCGACCGGTGGCCGATTGGTCGTGGGCGGGATCGATCTGACCCGCCTTTCGCGCAGCCGGCTGGCGAAGTGGCGGGCAGGGCACGTCGGCTACATCTTCCAACTCTACCATCTGGTCCCGGTGCTCACCGCGTTCGAGAACGTCGAGCTGCCGCTGCTGCTGCAGTCGCTCTCGCGCCGGGAGCGTCGCGAGCGGACGGCCGAGGCGCTCTCGACGGTCGGTCTGGAGCAGCGCGCCGACCACTACCCGCGTCAGCTCTCCGGCGGCCAGGAGCAACGGGTGGCCATCGCTCGCGCGCTGGTGGCCCAACCGCGTCTGCTGGTCGCCGATGAGCCGACCGGTGATCTGGACGCCGCGGCGGCGGAGCAGATCCTCGACCTGCTGCAGCGCCTGAGCAGCGAACGTGGCAAGACCATCGTGATGGTCACCCACGATGCCAAGGCGGCCGCCCGCGCCGACCGCATGCTCCACCTGGACAAGGGCTGCCTGCTCGAGGGGGTGGCCTGATGCGTCTGCTCGCGATCAGCGTGCTGGCCTGGAAACAGGTGCGCCGCCATCCCACCCGCAGCCTGCTCACGGTGCTCGGCGTGGCCACGGGCATGTTCCTGTTCGCAGCGATCGAGACGATGCAGGACAGCCTCGACCGCGCCACCCGTGCCGAGAGCGATGCGGTCCGTCTGGTGGTCTACCGCGAGAATCGTTTCTGCCCCTTCACCAGCCAACTGCCCGATCACTACCGACGGCGGATCGCGGAGCTGCCCGGGGTGGCCGCGGCGATCCCGGTCAAGGTGGTGGTCAACAACTGCAGCACCAGCCTCGATGTGGTCACCTTCCGTGGTCTGCCTCCCGATCAGCTCGAGCGCATGCTCGGAGCGAGCATGCAGGTGCTCGCCGGGGATCTGGCCAGCTGGCGCCGACGCAGCGATGCGGTGTTGCTCGGCGAGGTGCTCGCACGGCGCCGCGGTCTGGAGGTGGGTGATGGTTTCGAGGCCGCCGGAATTACCGTTCACGTCGCGGGGATCATCGCCAGCGACGACCCGCAGACGCGCAACCTCGGCTACACCCACCTGGAATTCCTCCAGCGCGCGTCGCAGGCCGGGTTGGGAGTGGTGACCCAGTACACCGTCGCGCTGGAGCCGGGGGCCGACGCCGAGGCGGTGGCCGCGGCGGTCGACGCCACCTTCGCCGACGACACCGAGCCGACAGCCACCCGTCCGGAGCGCGCCTTCCTGCTGCAGTCGGCCGGCGACATGCTCGCGCTCATCCGGTTCACCCGCAGCGTCTCGATCGCCGCGGTGCTCGCGGTGCTCGCCCTGGTGGCCAACACCGTGCTGCTGGCCGTGCGTGGCCGGATCAAGGAGCACGCCATCCTCCAGACCCTGGGCTTCCCGGGATGGATGCAGGGCTGGATGGTATTGGTCGAGGGGACCCTGCTCGGGCTCATCGGTGGCGTGGTGGGTATCACCGCCGCGGCCGGGGTGATGTACGTCGGTGGCTTCGCCCTCTCCAGCGAGGGGCTGAGCATCGTGTTCGAACCGACTGCCACGGTGGTGATCAACGGGATGATCCTGGCTCTGGGCATCGGTCTGACTGCCGGTCTGGTGCCGGCCTGGATCGCCGGGCGCGCGCCGATCGTCACCGCCCTGCGCGGAGGAGCGTGAGCGATGCTGCCATTCTCCTATGCAGTGCGTAATCTCGCCCGCTCGCCGGCCCGGCTGGTCCAGCTGGTGGTCGGCAGCGCGCTGGTCGTACTGCTGATCCTCACCGCTGCAGCCTTCCAACATGGCATGAGCAGTAGCCTCCAGGCCAGCGGCGACCCCCACACCGTGATGCTGCTCGCCGCAGGCAGCGAGGAGAGCATCCAGCGCAGCCAGGTCAGCCCGGCGGTGCCCGGCATCGTCGCCGCCAGCGTCCCCGGGCTGCATGCCGACCTCGGGCGCGAGGCGGTCTCGGGCGAGATCTACTACATGGGAACCATCTTCACTGGCGACGGGGGTGAGCACCGCGGTCTGCTGCGGGGGGTGACCCCGGCGGCGCTACGGGTCCACCGCCGGGTCCGCCTGCTCGATGGCCATTTCCCCGGTCCCGACGAGATCATGGTCGGCCGTCACGCCGCCACCTCGCTCGGCGTGGATCCGGCCCAGCTCGCCACCGGCGCCCGGTTGCGGTTCGAGGGTCACGAATACACCGTGAGCGGCCACTTCGCCGCCGCCGGCACCGTGCTGGAGGCCGAGCTGTGGCTCGGCCAGCGCGACCTGATGGCGGTGACCAAGCGCGAGAGCCTGTCGGCGGTCTACGCGCGGATGCAGAGCCCGGCCCAGCGCTCGCAGCTGACCCTGTTCTGCAAGCAGCGGCTCGACCTCGAACTCTCGGCGGTGCCCGAAACCGAATACTACAGCGGGCTCGACGCCTTCTTCGCCCCGCTGCGGATCATGGGTTGGGTCAGCGCCCTGCTGATCGGCGGTGGCGCGATCTTCGGCGGCATCAACACCCTCTACGCCGCCTTCAGCGCCCGTATCCGCGAACTCGCCGCTCTGCAGGCGATCGGCTTCTCGCGCCGGGCCATCGCCTGGAGCCTGGTCCAGGAGGCGATGCTTGCCACCGCCTTTGGGGGCATGCTCGCGATGATCCTGGCGGTGCTGATCATAGATCCGATCCGCATCGGCTTCTCGATCGGCGTCTTCTCCCTGGCGATGCCTCCCGAGGTCCTCGGTCTCGGCCTGCTCGCCGCCCTGGCGTTGGGTCTGTTCGGCGGTCTGCCGCCGGCCTGGCGCTGCCTCGCTCCCCCGTTGCCGAGCGCGTTGCGCGCGGCGTGATCTCCATCGCACTGTACGAAAGGAACCTCGCGATGCGTATTCTACTTCCTCTCTCCCTGCTCGCCCTCGTAGTGGTCATCGCTGGATGCGGTGGCGGCGGCGATGGCGGCCAGGCCGATGCGGTCACCACCAAGCCCGTGGGTCTGCCCACCGGATTGGTGGTGCCGCAGCTGACGGGCACGCCCCAGACCATCACTGCGACCAAGACGTCGGCCGCTCCTGGGGATCAGCTGCTGATCGAAGGCTACATCGGGGGCAGTGCCGACCCCTTCGTCGACGATCTGGCCGCATTCACCATCGTCGATACCGGGCAGGTCAAGCCCTGCGACGCCAAGGCCGACGACCAGTGCCCGCAGCCCTGGGACTTCTGCTGCTCGCCGCGCGAGAAGATCACCGCCGCCAGCGCCACCGTCCAGGTGGTCGACGATGCCGGCGTGGTCATCCCGGCCGGCCTGCGCGGCTACGCCGGCCTGCGTCCCGGCGGTCGGGTGCTGGTCGCGGGGACCGTGTCCCAGGCCGACAACGGCCTGCTGGTAGTCAACGCCGACGCGGTCCAGCTGACCGCGGCTGCACCGCAGTCCGCCGCCGCGCCGGCATCGGCCTGCGGCAGTGGCGGCTGCGGCAGCTGCGAGTAGCAGCGCAGCGCCCAGCGCGCGACGGACCCCCCGTCGCGCGCTGCCGCCAGCCGGCGGCATTCACGAATGATGTAACCCCGGCGTGGCGTTGCTAGAATCCCTGGTTGTGGACTCCCTGACCCATATTTGTTTCGGTTATGTGTTCGCGCGCTCCACCGGCCTCGCGCGCGACCGCCGGCAGGCGGCGGTCGCGGCGGGCATCTCCGCCCTGCCCGACCTCGATCTGCTGGTCCAGCCATTTCTCAGTCAGACCGCACGCTTCGCCTTCCATCGGGGGCCGAGCCATTCGCTCCTCGCCGGGATCGTGTTCGCTGCCATCCTGTTGCCCCTGGTGCGCCGTCTTGCGCGTACCGGCTGGCTGCGGGCCTATCTGCTCGCGCTGCTCGCCTTCGTCGGACACACCTTCTACGATCTGCTTACCGGATACGGCACAGCGGTGTGGTGGCCGCTGAGCGCCCGACCGGTGGCGTGGGAGCTGGTATTCGTCGTCGATCCGGTGGTCACGGTGTTGCTGCTGGCCACGGTCATCGGCGATCTGATCGGCCCGGGTTGGGCGCGTTGGGGTTCGGCGGGCGTGCGCTGGGCCACTGGCTGCTGCCTGGCGCTGGTGGCGCTGTACATCACTGTCGGCGGGATCGGCAAACACCTCGTGCGGCGCGAATTCCGCGCCCATCTGCGCCGCGAGCTCGCCGTTGACGTGCAGCGGATCCATGCCGAGCCCACGCCATTGAACAACCAGCTGTGGTACCTCTGCGCCGAGACCGAAAACAATTATTACCATCTCTACCGCAGCGTCTGGGATGGCGAGGCCTGGGAATCGATCGGCGTGGTGCCGCGCCGCCAGCGACCGCTGCTCACGCATCGCGCGCACCCCCTGGTCCAACGGATGACCGCCCTGTTCCGTGGCTGGTTCACCTGCCTGCCCACGGCCGGGGCCTCCGAGCTGGTGGTGGTCGACATGCGCCTGGGCCGGCGCTACGGCTGGGAGGATCGCGAGGCCCCTTACCAGTTCGTCTATCTGATGGAGGCGGATCCCGATGGCGAGCTGACCTGGCGATTGCGTCGCCCCGATGGTAGCTGGAGCGCGGCGCGCCTGCTCGCGTTGTGGGCGCGCGTGTTCGGTCGCGTCGGCGCACACGCGGAGGCCGGCACATGAGCCGCGGCAAGCGTTGGGCGGTGGCGGCCTTGGTCGCGGTGGCGGTCCTGGGCGTCGCGGCCGGGTTCTGGTGGGCCGAGAACATGACGGGGGTGACGATCGCCCATGGGCCGGTGCAGACCCTGGACCCGCAGGACCTGGTCCACCCGGGGGATCACCGGGTGCGGGTGGTCGATGACCACCGCGATGCGCTGATGACCCGCCTGCAGTTGATCGCTGATGCGCGCGAGACGATCGACATCAGCAGCTACATCTGGCGCAACGATCGCAGCGGACGGGCGGTCTTCGCCGCGCTGCTCGCCGCCGCGCGCCGCGGTGTGCGCGTACGACTGCTCGGCGACGGGATCTTCTTCCAGCGGGATCTGGGGGTGGCGCGGGCGATGGCCGGGGCCCATCCCGATCTGGCGCTGCGTTATTACAACCTCATGGCGGACGAGGTCGCCGCGCTCGACCCGGGGATTCTCGACGAGGTGTTGACCGAGTTCGCGAGCTTCAATCATCGCATGCACATCAAGGTGCTGATCATCGATCGGCAGCGGGTGCTGTTGGGTGGGCGCAACATCGGGGACGAGTATTTCGGCCTCAATCAGGAGTACAATTTCATCGACCGTGATGTGGTGGTCACGGGTCCGCTGGTGGACACCGCCCGCAAGGCCTTCGCCGTGTACTGGCACAGCGATCGGAGCGTCGACCCGCGGACCGCCGCCGACATGGCGGTGGAGCCGGCGGCGATCGATTGGTCTGCGGCACGCATCGAGCCGGATCCGGCGGCGATCGGCGAGCGTTGGTACCGGCCCGAGCGGGCGGCTGTTGTGTTCGATCCGCTGCCCGCCAGCGACATAGGCGCGGCTCTCGAAGAACCGCAGCGCTGCGCGCGGGCGCTCGGTGGCCTGATTCGCAGCACGCAGCGGCAGGTGGCGATGGAAACGCCCTATGTGATCCTCTCCGGCTACATGCAGCGACTGTTCTCCGGTCTGCGCTCGCGCGAGCAGAAGCCTGCGATCACCGTGTGGACCAACAGCCTTGCCGCGGCGGTCACCTGGCACGGCTATGTCGGCTTCCAGCACCAGCTGCCCGAGCTCGTGCTCGAGCTCGGCTTCGACATCCGGCTCCAGCAACCGCAGGCACTACGCGAACTCGCCACCGACGAACCGACCCGGGTCGCGATGCACAGCAAGACCTTTCTCGTCGACGACCGTTGGGCCGCCATCGGATCCTACAATCTCGATCCGCGTAGCGGACGGTGGAACTCCGAGATCCTGCTGATCGTCGACGATCACGCGTTGACGTCGGACCTGCAGCGGGATTTCGCAAGGCGCAGCGCGGTCACGCACAACTGGGTCGTGGCCCGCCGGCGCGATCCCGATGCGCCCGAACCGGAGGGCTGGGCCGCGCAGCTCGACCTGCCCGATGGCGAGGCGATCCAGGAGCGTCTCGGCCTGCTGCGGCGGGTATCGTGTTTCGCGCTCGACTGCGACGAGCCGGTGCCACCCGGTTCGCCGCGGTTCTACGAGTGCTATCGCGACGTGGGCCTGTTCCCCGAGGTCGGCGAGCAGACGCGCAAGAACGTGTTCACCCGCTTGCTGGCACCGGTAGGCGATCAGCTCGCGCCGGTGCTCTGAGGCTCTTTGCAGGGGGGCGCCGATTGCAGCGGGGGCGCTGCCCCCTCGCGGCTTCGCCGCGCCCCGGCTTCCTCGCTGTCGCTCGTCACGCTCCGCCGGCCGCAGGCCCCACCGGGGCCTGCTATCGCTACGCGATGCCGGTTTCGCCCTGCGGCCCAATATCGCCGAGAAGTGCTCCTCTGTCGGCCGGTCGCCCGACTTGGTCGGGCTCCGCCAGTCAGGCCGACGCCGAGCGCGCGACCCAGCGGCACTGCCGTGATCACACCGTCGTCGCCCTCGACTTCACACGGGGTTGTCCTATCACCGCAGCAGACCCAGCAATCGCATCACCACTCGCTCTTCTTCGAGTTCTTCCCAGAACCATAGCGGGGGGCGCCCACACCCCAAGGGGCATTGTAGCGGTCGGCGCCCGCGCGGCTTTTTGTTCGCAGGGGCTCGTTCTGCGCTGCGCGCAGTCGCCCCCGCTACGCCCCCATTCCATGGAAAAGCGCGCAAAGTCATGCGCACTTTTCCAGAGGAATGGAATACTGTTCGTAACTACTCAGGCCTATTTCTGTGCTCTCATAAACCACAGAGAACACAGAGAGCACAGAGGCCAGATTGGAATT
>CAZTGE010000151.1:0-9571 GCA_964612995.1 uncultured candidatus Brocadiaceae bacterium
ACGCCTGAATCTGCCTGCAGATTCAGGCGAACCACGACAAAGCCAGAGGGGTAGGGCCTCACGCAATGAGGACCGTAGGGGCGAAGCCCCTGAGTGGTTACAGGTGTGCATGGTCATGCGCACTTTTCCCGAGCAATGGAATAGAGATTGCACGGTTGTCACCGACGAAGACGGAGAGGTTCTCGGCGATGGGTCGTGCACACTGCGGGCAGACCGGGCTACTCCAGTGCCGCCGCCAGCTTCCGCAGATCCGCGTCATCGAGGCGGTCGAAGGGGAATTGCATGCGCATGCCCTTGCTGGCGAGTGCGAGCGAGCCGTCCGTGAAGCCGGTGATCTCGACTTCCATGCCGGTGCTGGCCATGGTGAAGCGCGGACGTTTGCCGGCCGCGATGGCAGCGCTCAGGGCTTTGCGGACACCGTCCTTGTCGAGGCTGGGCGTTGCGGGGGCGTCGGCGTCGGGCAGACCACCCCGGTCGTCCTTCTCTTCATCCTCCTGGGTGTCGTCGTCTTGCGCGGCGACGCGGACGGAGATCTGGCCGTCGTGGACCGCGCTCAGGCGCAGTGGTTCGCTGGGATCGCCGATGCACCAGATGTCGCTGTAGCTGCGGATGAAAATACGATTGCCGCTGAAGAACGGTTGCGCACCCTCGTTGAAGAAGTCGTATTTATGGTAGAGCCGTTCGCCGAGCCGACTGACGCCCTCGCACGACAGCTGGCGGCCGTTGGCGCCGAGGGCGAACACGGTGCAGTCGTTGACGTGGCTCAGGCCGAAGAGCAGGCCACCGGCGATGGCGGTGAGGTGGTGGACCTTCTCGGCACCGCGGGGGAACCCGGCTTTCGACAGCTCCTTGCCGGTCATCAGATCGAGGGCGTAGGCTGTGCTTTGGGTCACGCCGTAGAGCACGCCGTTGAACGCCGTCAGGCGCCCCGGCTGGTCCTTGTTGCCGCGATGCCAGAGCAGCTTGGCGGTCACCGTGTCACGGTTGGGTGCCTGGAGCCGGAAGGCGAGCAGCCCTTCATCCCAGGTCTGCGCCTGCCCCCTGCCGCCATCGCTGGAGCCGTTCTCGATCGCCAGGACATCGCCCTGGATCGCCCACGGGCGGCCGTTGCCCTGGCAGCCGAGCTCGCTCGCCAGTTCGACGCCGTCCTCCACCCGCAGGACCTGGCCGGTGGGGCACCACAGCACGTCGAGCAGCTGCGATTCGTCGCCACCGATCGGCAGTTGATGATGCGTGGGCGAGGCATCGGTGTAGGAACGGCCGCCGTGCTTGGGGGTCTGCCAGACGATCTCGCCGTTGCGCTTGTCGACCGCCATCCAGCAGTGCGTCTTGGTGTTGTTCACCATCCGGCCGCGCATGATCAGCAGATCGCCGACCAGGATCGGCGAGGTGATCGGTTCGCCGCGGGTCATGTCGTAGCCATACCACTGCTTCCAGACCAGTTCCCCGTCGAGGGTGTAGCAGAAGGCGTCGCCGTGCATGGTGTTCATGTAGATGTGCTCGCCGTCGGAGACCGGCGTCTCCATCGCGCTGCCGACAAAGGAGCCCTGTCCGAACCAGGCATTCCAGTTGCCGTAGCCGTAGTCCTTGAGCAGTTTCTGCCGCGCGATGCTCTCGGGCAGGTGTTTCTTCTCGATGCCCCAGAACATGGTCTGGATGTAGCCGCTGGCCTTCCACTTGCTGTCGGCGCGCTGTTCGGCCAGGGTCGCGGGAACCGCTGGTACGTACTTGCGGTATTCCGCCGCGGCCTTGGCATAGATCTCGGCGTGGTTGGGTGGTGGCGTGGTCTTCTTGCGTTGCCAGCAGGCGGAATACCAGCGCTGATGGGCGCCGAACACGCGTGGGTAGTAGGCGACCTGTTCACGCAGCGCGGTCGCCACCTGCTGTTGCACGCCCGAGGGCAGCAGGTCGATATGGTGCAGATCGGCGCGCCACAGGATGGTGCCATCGGCCGGGTCGAGACAGACCAGCTCCTCGCCGAGGAAGCCCGGATCCTCGTCGAAGGCGAAGCCGACCCCGCCACGGTCGCGCATCAGGAACAGGCGACCACCGGCGACGATCATGCCGCCGTTGCACTCCATGCGCAGCGATTGCTTCCAGACGATGTTCTGCGGCGCCGGCTCCAGCGGAACCAGTCCGCTGTGCTCCTTTCCCTTGTGTTCATAGCTGCCCTGTCCCCATCGCATGTCCTGCCATCGAGCGGGCAGGCGGCAATCCGACGGGAAAACGCCGGTGCCGTCGTTGCGAAAGCCGATGAACGGCTGGCTCTCGGTGGCCGTTGCCGCCGGCATGGCCAGGGCGATGATCGACAGCAGAGCGACGGAACGTGGTGTCATTGGTGGCCTCCGGAGCCAGGGTGGCCGGTCTGCCGACCGTACGGCAGCCCGGTGGCGTGGGACGGGGCGGCGCCAACGGCGGATGCCGCCCTGCGGGCATGTACCCATCTGATCGGTGGTGGCGCGATCGCTGCGACCGCGACGCCGACAGCTCTTCGACCGGTATTGGTCAGAGGCGTCGCGGGGCGAAGCTCCCTGATCAAGGAGCGGGATGATGGGATCAGGCTCACGTTAGTGAATAGGCCGAATGGGCGACGGCATTGCTATGTCAGATCGGATCATCGATGCTTTTGTGTAACCTCTGGTCGCCCGCGCCGACCACATCGCCGGCGACCGCGGGCCTCAGCGATGCGCGGCGCTGAGTGCCATCTCCGCCTGCGGATCGCCGATGCAGTAGATGTCGGTATAGCTGCGGATGAAGAGCCGGTTGCCGCTGAGGAAGATCTGGGCGCCTTCATTGAAGAAGTCGTACTTGTCGTACCTGCGCTCGCCGAGCCGGTTGACGCGATGATCCGTGAGTTGCTTGCCATCCGGGCCGATTGCCACGACGTGGCAATCGTTGACGTGGCTCAGACCGAAGAGGTGGCCGCCGGCGATGGCGGTGAAGTGATGCACATGCTGGACAAAACGGCCGAGGCCGATGGTCGACAGCTCCGCACCGGTCATCAGGTCGAGCGCGTAGGCGCGGCTGCGGTCGGTGCCGTAGAGCACGCCGTTGTGGGCCGTCAGCCGGCCCGGCTGGTTCTTCTTGCCGTTGTGCCACAGCAGTTCGGCGGTGACCGTGTCGCGGTCGGACGCCTGCAGGCGGAAGGCGAGCAGGCCGGCGTCCCAGGTCTGGGGCTGGCCGCGGCCGCCGTCACTCGAACCATTGGCGATCGCGAGGATGTCGCCCTGGACCCCCCAGGGCCGGCCGTTGCCGTGACAGCCGAGCTCGGAGGCCAGTTCCTTGCCGTCGTCGACCCGTAGGACCTGACCGGTGGGGAACCACAGCACGTCGAGCATCTGCGTCTCGTCGCCGCCGATGGGGAGCCGGTGGTGGGTCGGCGAGGCGTCGGTGTAGGAGCGCCCGCCGCGTTTGGGGGTCTGCCACACCACCTCGCCGGTATTCTTGTCGACCGCCATCCAGCAATGCGTCTTGGGCTTGCCGCCTGGCTTGGTGGCCATGCGGCCGCGCATGATCAGCAGATCGCCGACCAGGATCGGCGAGGTGATCGGTTCGCCGCGGGTCATGTCGTAGCCATACCACTGCTTCCAGACCAGTTCCCCGTCGAGGGTGTAGCAGAAGGCGTCGCCGTGCATGGTGTTCATGTAGATGTGCTCGCCGTCGGACACCGGCGTCGCCATGGCGCTGCCGACGAAGGAGCCCTGCCCGAACCATGCGTTCCAGGTGCCATAGCCGTACTTGTTCAGCAGTTTCCGGCGCTCCCCGCTCTCGGGCAGGTATTTCTTCTCGATGTTCCAGAACATGGTCTGGATGTAGCCACTGGCCTTCCACTTCTTGTTGGCGCGTTGCTCGGCCAGGGTGGCGGGGACTGCGGGCACGTACTTGCGGTATTCCGCCGCAGCCTCGGCATAGAGCTGCTCGTGCTCCTCCTTCGGCGGCGGCGGCGCCTTGGTGCGTTGCCAGCAGGCGCGGTACCAGCGTTGGTGGGCGCCGAAGACGCGCGGGTAGTATTCGATCTGTTCGCGTAAGGCGGTCTCAACCGTGTCCCGGACATCCTCGGGCAGCAGGTCGACGTGGTGCAGGTCGGCCCGCCACAGTATCGAGCCGTCGGCCGGATCGAGACACACCAGCTCTTCACCGAGGAAGGACGGGGTGTGATCGTAGGCGAACCCGACCCCGCCGCGGTCGCGCATCAGGAACAGCTTGCCCCCGGCGACGATCATGCCGCCGTTGCACCACATCTGCATCTCTTGTTTCCACACGATGTTCTGCGGGTCGTGTTCTACCGGGACCAGGCCGGACTTCATCTTGCCCCTGTTTTCGTACTCGCCCTTGTCCCAGCGCATCTCACGCCAGGTGGTGACCGGTTCGCAGTCTGGCGGGAACACACCGGTGCCGTCGTTACGGAAGCCGATGAACGGCTGCTCGCCGGTTTCGGAAGCGGGGCTGGTCAGGATCCAGGCCGTCAGCAGGCAGAGCGCCAGTGAGCGGGCGTATTCGCGAGTAGATGCCATCGGAACTCCGAGCGGATTGCAGTATGATGCAACCGAGATGCGCGTCAAGCGCATGGAAAGGCGCATTGTTCGAAGGTATGAATGATGCGCGCGGCAGCGCCCTTCGAGTATACGCGGTGATGCAGTGGTGTCAGCTGCAAGTGCATAGGCAGGGGCACGCAAATCATTGTCATGCTCTTCTGGCTCGTATATGCTCAGGTGTAGCATGGGCGAATTGCTGATGATGTCTTCGGTCTACGGCCCCTTCATCCATGCGGGTGGGCGCAACAGCGGTGGCAAGAGCTTGGCGCATGCGCACCCGGACACCTTCGGGCTGTGGGCCACGCTGGACGGGATGATGTCCGTCGCCGTGGAAGAGGGCGCCGAACCCGAACGCATGTCGGGTCCGGCTGTCGTATTCATCCGCCCGGGTCCGGATCATATCGTGACGGTGTCGGCGGGCTCGCAGTGGTACTTCCTCCGCTTCGATGTGGTGCAGCAACCGCGTCGGCGCCGGGCGCGTTCGCAAGCCTGGTGTCACGACGGACCGGTGGAGCAACCCGGTCCGCAAGCGATCTGGGGTTCCACTCCGCCCACGGTGGTGCCGAGGTTCCTTCGAGCGGGAGCAATCCAGCTCTTGCGCGACTGCACGGCGCTGTGGTGGCGGAACGACCACTTCCATGCCCAGGCCAACGCTTCTCTCGGCGCCTGGCTGATGGACTACGTCATCTACAGCCGTCGACCGGTGGAGAACCGCGCCACCGGACATGGCCTGCACCAGCAATGTCGCGACCTGGTCCACGAGCGCCTCGGCCTCGGCATCGACGTCGGCGACCTGGCCGATGCCTGTGGCTACAGCCGGGTGCACTTCACGCGCCACTTCCGTCGTGTCACCGGCATGTCGCCGGGCTACTTCATCCGCGAGGAACGGATGGCCCAGGCCTGTCACCTGCTCATCAGCACCGCAGACGGTCTGGAACAGATCGCTGCGCAATGCGGCTATCGGTCGGTTTCGGCCTTTTCGCGTGCGTTCTCCGGACTGCATGGCATGGCCCCGGGTGCCTGGCGCAGGCGCTATCGTTGAGGGGGCTTCCTGTCTTCAGAGGAGGCGCTGCCCCCTCGCGCTTCTTCGCAGGAACTCCTCGCGGCATCACGCCCATTCGACACGTTGGTGCCCCGGATCGCGTCATTGCGACAAAAGGCCGTGGCGACCAGTTCCTGGCTCTTTGCAGCCGGCCCACAGGGCCGGCGGGGGCTCTGAGGGAAGCGTCACTCGGGACGCGTCCCTCAAAGGTCCACTGATGGACTCAGGCTGGAGCCAGCGCAGTGGAGCGACCGTCAGACCGAGCGGCGGTTTTCCGCGACAATGGGCTGTAGGCCCGCGGAAAACGCGGCGAAGCCACCAACCGCGACGGAGGCGCGCGAGGCCCGCAATGCGGGCCGACTCGGGGATCCAAAGGGGCAGCGCCCCTTCCCAGGAACTCCCTGCGCCAATGTGCCCATACGACGCATCCGTGGGCTATATCGGGTCATTGCGACAGGTGGCCGCGACACCCGAGTTCCTGGCTCTTCGCCGCCGGCCCACAGGGCCGGCGGGGCTTTGATGGGAAGGTCACTCGGGACCGGCTGGGTCAAATGCCAACGTCTCCACGAAACGGCAGCAGCCGCCGCCGGTCAGCGCGGCGCGGCCAGCATGACTGGGCTCCGGTGCGACAAGCAGGATCCGGTGGCGGATGTCGCTGCAGCGGGATCCGGCGATCAGAACAGCGCCTGTGCGTGCTGGAGTTCCTCACCGGTGAAGTCGAGAATCAGCAGGGGCGGACGGCGCTTGTCGGTCGCGCTCGGGCTGAAGGTGACCATGAATCGTCGCTTGCTGCTCAACAATCCGCCGGGCTTGACCAGATGCAGTCGGAACGGCTCACGCAGCAGGCGGTCGAGATCCGGCGGCTCGAGTACCTGGCGCGCGCCGGCGAGCAGCTGCGACCAGTAGCGCTCCCAGCATTGCCGGATCTGGGCGGGCGCGGTGCGGAACCAGCTGGCGATGCCGCGGCCGGTGCGATGGCGCAGGGGGGCCGAACCGTAGGGCGGGCATTCGACCACGGTCTCGCCGTCGAGTTCGGCCAGGGCTCTTTCGTGTTCGGCACGGTGCATCAGATCCATGGCCGTCTCCTGGCTGGGGTGATGAGGGGGTGGCGGGTGCAGCGCGATGTCAGGTGGACAGCCCGTCGTTGCCCGGGGACCGTGAGCCTGGTGGAGGGGATGGCGCTGCACGAGCAGGGCATCACGAGTCGCTGTCGCCGAGCCAGTGCGCCGGCAGCAGCGAACGCAGGCTGACCACCGAGCTCTCGCTGAGGATCACCGCCGCGTCCAGGTTGGCAGAATCGACCTGGACCATCATCTCGCGGCAGCGGCCGCAGGGGCTGAGGATCCCATCGGCTGCAGCGGCGACGATGGTGCGGATGCGGGTCTCGCCATCCTTGACCATGTTGGCCATGGCCGCCGCCTCGGCGCAGAAGCCCAGTCCGCAGGAGAGATGGATGCACACGCCATGGTAGACCCGGTTGTTGCAGGCGCACAGCGCACAGCCCACGGTCGCAGCGTTCATGTCGGGGCGGGAGAGGGTGAGCGGATGGACCAGCGATCGTGCGGTCGCGATCAGCGCGGCGGGGGTGGTCGGATCACTGGTCATGCCGGGTCACGTCGCGGAGTCGCTTGCGTGGTCGTCGCCCTGTCCCGCTTCGGGCATGGCGGACTCCTGGCTCGCTCGCTGGTGGCGGCGCAGGTAGCGGGTCTGGAGGCAGAGATGGAGGTCGATGGCCGTCAGGCCCATGGCCCCGGTGAGGGCGAACCACAGCGCGGTGTAGCGTTCGAGGTAGAGCGCCGTGAGGATCAACAGCGCGATCACCGGCAGCGCGAGCAGGATCGGACCCCAGCGGCCGCGACGGTCTTCGCCGACTCCGCCATGCAGGTATTCGAGGATGAACGCGACGCCGAGGAATCCCAGGCCCATGCCGAGTACGGATTCGATCGCCGTCAGCAGGTAGGACATCATGGCGCGGTAGCTGTCCTCGCTCGTGGCAGGGGGCGATGGCCGACGGTCGGGCGCAGTACGGGCCCGGATGGGCGAAGTCTCGACCTCTTGCGGCCCACCACTGCCATGAACATTAGCGCAGCGCGGGCCCGGTCAACCGCATCCGCGCGGATGCGCGCGGATCGCGCTACATGCCGATGCCGATGCGTTCGGCGAGGAAGGGGTGCAGGCCGCAGGCGAGGATGCGGCTCTGGGTCTGCTGGATGTCGTAGGGCACGCGGTGGAACACGATGCATTCGTCATCGAGGGTGGCGAAGCTGGCGCGGGTGTCCTGGTCGCGGGGCTGGCCGACGCTGCCGACACAGATGTACATCTTGTGGCCTTTGGGCATGCGGAAGGTGTTGTGCCCATCATGGGGGATGATCACCCCCATCGCGGTGGCGATGAAGGGGGTGTGGTTGTGGCCGGCGAAGCAGAGGTCGAAGCCCGTGAAGTCCTTGTTCAGGGTGTCGATCATCTGGTTGTATTCGATCGGGTTCTCTGGTTCGTCGACGTAGTCGTGGACCGGGTCGTAGATCGACCCATGGACCATCAGCCGCTTGGCCTGCAGGTTGAACGCCTTGCGATTCTTGTGCCAGGTCCAGGGGTTGGCTCCGCGTTTGAACAGGCGGGTGGGGTTGTCGGCCCGCAGCTGGTCGCGGGTCCAATCGATGGCCTGCGAGGCGTAGGGGTTGAAGCGGTGGCGACCGGTGATCAGCGCCTCTTCGTGGTTGCCCAGCAGGCTGGTGGAGAAGCGCTCCATCGCCAGGCGGGTGACCTCGATCGGGTCGGGGCCGTAGCCGATGACGTCGCCCAGGCACCAGTAGTCGGTGACACCGAGGGATTCGCAGCGGTCGATCACCGCCTCGAGCGCTGCGAGGTTGGCGTGGATGTCGGAAAGGACGGCGATCATGCCTCGCGGCCCTCCGGCAGCAGCTCACGGCCGGTGCATTCACGGTAGAGACGCACCACCGTGGCCACGTGCAGGCCGATGACCGTGTCGTAGCTGCCCTGCAGGTCGACCACATAGCGGTCGCCCTTCGCCTGGAGGGCGTAGGCGCCCGAGCGCCCGGCGCTCTCGCCGGTCTGGACGTAGGCTTCGATCTCCTCGGTGCTCATGGCGCGCATGGTCACCTGGGCCATGCTCACCGACAGCGCGCGGACCGGATCGCTGCCATCCTTGGCCGGGACCAGACAGCAATGTGCGGTGGTCACGGTATGGGTGGTGCCCTGGAGCGCGCTGAGGATGCGCACCGCGTCGTCGTGGTCGTCCGGTTTGCCGAACAGCTCGGCGCCGAGCGAGGTCACGGTATCGGCGCTGAGGATGCAGTCGCCGTCGTTCCAGGTATGCGGGAGGGCCTGCAGGTCGATCGAATCGGCTTTGGCGCAGGCCCGTTCGAGGGCGGTGGCCTGGGGCGTGGCCGCGTTGACGCTCGCCTCGTTGTCGGGGATGGGGACGATCTCGTAATCGATGCCGGCCTTGGCGAGGAGGAAGGCGCGCTGGGGACTCTGGCTGGCGAGGTAGATCATGTCGCGTCCATTGCTGGCTGGTATGCGCAGTGAATGTGCTCTGATACCCACGCAAGGTGGGCGCAGGCTTTCACTATAATCCGTCGGGCGGGGCTGGCCCAGCGCTTTCGCGCTGGGCGGCCTCTGCGGGCGGCGTGAGGCGATCGAACAGGCCCCCGAGCAGCAGGCCGGATCGAGACTGAGATCGAACATCAGCGGCGACGCGGCGGGCTCACGGGCACTCATGCCCAGGCCGAGATCCAGTGAGCAGGTCTTGCCGCTGGCATCTTCGGGATGGGCCCGGGCGATGATCGACAGGCGTACCTGGGCCGTCGGCGGATGCCGGCTCTCGAGCCGGCGCTCCTGGAGCGAGGACGCGAACACGGTGCGATCCGGGCCGAGATGGAACAGCGAGGCTTCCTGCAGAGGGAGCAGCGTCCCCCTCCTCTGTCAACCGGAGCCCAGCCAGGCCTGGCTGGGCGACCGGCCGACCGAGGAA
>CAZTGE010000152.1:0-9527 GCA_964612995.1 uncultured candidatus Brocadiaceae bacterium
TCTCTGTGTTCTCTGTGGTTTATGAGAGCACAGGAATAGGCCTGAGTAGTTACTCTGCTTTTTCATCAGGGGACTTCGTCCCCCGAACCCCCTGCCCCCTAGTCGCTTGCATCACCGATTCCGATTCGATCTTCGAAAAGATCGCTGACGCAAACGGCCAAGGGACCAAGGCGGGGCTCCGCCCGCAACCCAAGGTTGCCATTATTGGGCTCCGCCCCGCCTTTCTGCTCTTACATCCAGGGGCGCTGCCCCTAGGACCCCGTGCCTCGATCGCGCGTCACTTTTCGTTTTTCATAGCCGTAACGCGCAGTCGAGGCACTAATGCGGCGGCAGGCGCACATCGCACGGCAACCGCACGGTGAAGCACGCCCCGCCGAGTTCTCCATCGTCGACTGTGAGCTCACCGCCATGCAGCCCGACGATGGTGTGGGCCACCGCCAGGCCCAGGCCGGTGCCCTCGTCACGCGTGGTGTAGAACGGCGTGAAGATGCGATGACGCTCGGCGGGATCGACCCCAGGTCCATCGTCGTCGACGCGGAACACCAGCATCCCCGCCTCATCCGGCTCCACCCGCACCCGCACCCGCCCGCCGGCCGGGCGGTGCTGCGTGCTGACCTGAGCCGCGTTCTGGATAAGATTGAGCAGCACCTGGCGGATCTGTCCCGGATCCATCGCCACCCGTCGGCCATCGTCCCAGAGCGATTCGCATTCCACCCGGGCCGCGGGCCCCTCGCCAGCGGCAGCCTCGGCCGTGACCAGTTCGACGCAGGACCGGGCGAGCTCGCCTGGCGGGCACGCGCGCAGCCGCGGCGGCCGCGGACGCGTGAACTCCAGCAGCCCGGTGACCGTATGGTTGAGATGCCGCACGCCGCCGATGATCGCGTCGATGTAGTGATGGTTGCGCCCGGTCGCCGGCAGATCACGCTTGAGCAACGAGGCGAAACCCTCGATACCGTTGAGCGGGTTGCGGATCTCGTGCGCCACCCCCGCGGCCATCTCGCCGAGCGCCTTGAGCCGTTCGTTGCGCTCGAGCTGGTCCTCGAGTCGACGCAGTTCCGTCACATCCTCGAAGGTCTCGACCGCGCCGATGATCTCGTCGCCTCTGCAGATCGGCGCCGCATGGGCTGCGAGCACGCGGCGCCCCCCGTCACCTGCATCCAGAAAGTGTTCGTAGCCTCCACGCGCCGCCCCGCTACGCAGGACCGCGAGCAGCGGGCCATCGCCGAGGACCGCACGGTAGTCGGCACCCTCGATCGCGCCACGATCGTGCGCGAGCACCCGTACGGCCACCGGGTTGCAGGTGGTGATGATGCCGTCGCGATCCACCGCGACCACGCCTGCCGGCACGCTGGCGAGGACCAGATCGGTATAGGCCCGCAGACGCGCCAACTGCTCGACCTTCTCCTCGAGTTCGGCGTTGGCCTGCAGCAGCTCGGCCTGCTTGACCGTGAGCACCTCCTCGAGCCGCCGGGCGCGGGCTTCGAGCGCGCGAGTGGTCTCGTCGAACAGGCGCAGCGCGGCCTGGATGTCCGGCAGGGGCGTCTGATCGTTCATCGCCGCACCGCGCGCCTCAGCCCTCGGCATCGCAATACCGCGCGGGCCCGGTGGGCGGGCAGATGTACGACTTCAACGCCCGTGCGCCGCGCTCCATACGCCCGCGGTCGAGCCCGAGCGCGTCGCGGCGCTGGCGCAAACGTTCGCAGACCCGCGCCCGGGCTGCCTCGGCCGCTTGTGCCGCGGCGAGCAACCGCCCGGCCGCATCGGCAGGCGGCTGCAGCTGCGCCGCCGAAGGCAGATCGGCCAGACGCGCGTCGATGTCGCGGGCCAATTCCAGCAGCGCGTCGAGGTCCGGCTCCTGCGCCGCGAGCAGCTCGAGCTGGCGACGATAGCGCTCCGCGACTGCGCTATAGCCGACGATGGCGTCACTCACCGCGCTCATGTCTCCTCCTCCTCGTCGCTGGCGACCGGGCTGAGGCTTCGCATCTGTTCGCGCGCCGGGGTCAGCAACAGGCTCGCCGGGTGCCGCTGTTCGAGCAGTTCCAGATGCTGCTGCGCCTGCGTGACCAGCTGTGAACGCGCGGCGGCGCCTTCGGCCAACCGTGCGCGTTCGACTGCGAACCACACCTGCTGATAGTGGTAGCGGGCGCGATGGGTCACCGGCAGCGCATCGACCGTGACCGCATCGAGCGCGCTCGCGCCCTGGGCGAGGAAGCCACGGCGTTCGGCGGGGGTCGCGGCTTCGGCGCAGAGCTTCTGGTAGCATTGCGCGATCATCAGCTGGTTGGCGTTGGCCAACTCCGTTCGTACCTCCTCGTTGGCGGCTGCGGCCGGCCGATCGAGGACGTCTTCACGTTCGGTCGCCGCCTGCCGCGCGGCCGACCCCAGCACCTCGGCCAGCTTGCGCCAGGCGCCGTCGCGTATCGCACGCTCCTGCTCGAGATCGTTGACATAGCCGAGATCCAGAGCCGGCGTCTGGCCATCGAACTCGGAACGCAGGTCGGCGATGCGCGCGTCGACCTGACGCAGCCGCCGCTGCAGATCCTCGGCCATGACCTCGCGCGGGTCGGCGACGTTGCGTCCGCCTTCACCGGGCACCAACGGGCTGTCGAGGTCCTGCGGCCCGAGCGGCTGGTGCACCGGCACCTCGGCCGCGGCCAGGGCCCCGGCGAGCACCAGCACCAGCAGCATCGGCGCCAGCCCCGAGCTATTGCTGCACATCGTCGACCTCCGCGCGGTAGGCGCTGATCGCGCGTCGGAACTTGCCCTGACGTTGGTAGTGATCGCCGAGCAGCTGGGCCGCGTACATCACATCGCGATTCGGCTGACCGGAGCGGTGCGCGCGGAGGATCTCCTTGAGCGCCTGCTCGCCCCGGATCTCGTCGCCCGCCTGCAACGCGGCGCGGGCCAACCCGAGCTTGGCCGACACCGCCAGCGACCCACTGCCATCGAGTTCGCGGATCACCCGCTCGTATTCGTGGATCGCCTGCTTGAGCAGGCCGGCGCGATGCCGCGGGTGCTGCATCGCCGCGGCGTACTTCGCCTGGGCGATGTAGAACAACACCTTGGCCCGGACGTTGGCGCCGTAATCGGTGAGGTTGCCCTTGATATCGCCGAGCAACTGTTCGATCTGGACCACGCCGGCACGGTCGTCGTGCAGGCGGTCGGACTCGAGCAGACGGTAGAGCTCGTCGACCAGCTGCTCGCGACTCTGCAATTCGCTGTAGCAGCGCGCGATGTGGACCACCAGATCCTCGTCGATCGGGCTGTTGCGGTAGCGTCGCTGTGCCCGGAGGAAGGCGAACAGCGCCTTGACGTAATCCGGCTCCGACCATAGCAGATGACATTGCCCGATGCGAAAGAAGGCGGTGCGGTAGATGTTTGAATCCGCGAGTTCGTCCTGCTCTTCGGCCTGGGCCTGCTCGGTCAGGAAGCGGTAGCCCTGGAGGGCCGCATCCAGCGCGTTGTCCGCGGCCGCGAACTCGCCCTGCCGTCGGCGGCGCAGAGCGATGTTGTAATCGCATTCCGCGATATCGAAACGGATCGCGTCGCCGGCGTGCTCGTCGCCGCTGCGTGCGAGGTGTCGCGCGAGGTAGTCCTTGGCCGCGGCGTATTCGCCACGATCGAGCAGCAGGCGGCCGAGCATCAGCTGCGCTTCGCCGGCCAGACCCTGGTCCTCGCCTGCTGCGGCGAAGCGGTTGAGCAGGACCTCGAGCAGGTCGACGGCCTGGATCCGCGCCGACTCGTCGCTGCGCCCGACGGCGACCGAACGCTGGTAGATCTTGCGGCTGGCCTTGGCCGCGGCGAAGTAGACCTCGGGCAGATGCGGGTCGTCCGATTCGGCCTTGCTGATGTAGCGCATGAACACGCCACGCGCGTCGCGGTACTGCTCGAGCTCCATCAAAGCCTCGCCGTAGCCCCGGATGGCACGCCGGACCCAGGGTCGGGCAGGGCGGAAGGCGGCGTTGTTGCGGTCGAAGTTCTCGATCACATCGAGATAGCGCTCCATCGCAGCCCAGTAGCGTGAGGCCTCGTTCTCGCGTCGAGCGAGGCGATGCTCGTAGGCGGCCATGCGGTAGATGGCCTCGGCGCTGTAGGGATCGTCGGCGTCGCGAGCGGCGTTGCGGAAGGCACGCTGCGCGAGGGCGCGCAGGCGCGCGGGATCGCGCGTACGCTCCGTGAGTTCGTGGATCATGATCTTCGCATCCGGACCTTCGTGCCAGCCCAGACCGACCTGCCCAAGCAGGCGCGTCAGCGCCTCCTGCCAGGCGAGATCGCGCACGTGCAGATCGACCATCCGTCGGGTCGAGCCGATCTGCTGATCATCGACGCTGCGTTCGAGCAGGCTCATCAGCTCGCGATAGACCACCTCCACCCGCAAGTTGGTGATACGGGCGGTGACCCAGGCCTGATCCCCGCGGAAACGAGCCAGGCGCAGGAGCTGGTTCTCGCCGAGCCGGTCGGCGGTGAGCACCGCGACCGGCTCGCCCGCGTCCTGCGCGTCGCCGTCATCGAACATCGGCGCTGCGGGCTCCAGTGCTTCGCGCGGGCGCTCGACTCCGGCGATCTCACCGGCCTCGAGCAAGCGACGCAGCCGTTCCCGCGCCCGGTTCATCGCGGTGATGTCGGCGATCAGGCCGGACCGATCGACCGGGACGCGAGCCTCTGGCTCGGAGGTGGCGATGCCGCCCGGTCGCGGGTCGATGGCCAGCGGTCGCTCGCTCGGGGGCAGCGACGGCAGCGGCTCGGGCCCTTCCTCGGCCGGCGCCCCGGCCAGGCCCGATAGGGTGAGCGCCAGCGCCGTGACCAGGCGTCTCACAGCGTCACCTCCGTCGCATGGGCCGCGAGGCCGGGATCGGCACGCCCCATGTAGATCTGACCGAGCAGCAGGAAGGCCTCCTTGACCGCCCGTTGGTTGCGCGCCACCACCGCCGGATCACGGACCTGGGTCTCCTCGCCACCGCCGGAGAGGTAATACGACTCGTTTGCGATCAGATCGTAGATCGTCTCCAGGGCCTGTTCGTTGCGATCGACCGCCATCAGGCTGTCGGCGAACTCGACGTAGAACCTGGGATCATCGATCAGACCGCTCGAACGCGACCTGATCGCACGATACTCGTCGACCGCCTTGCTGTGCGCCCCGTGCGCCCGATAGTGCCGCGCCAGACGCCAGTCGATCTGGTCACGATGATCGAGGTTGTTGCGGTAGCGCTGCTTGAGACGGCGGAAGAAGCGGATGCCCTTGTCGACCTCGTCGGGATCGGCAGATTGCAGGTAGATCTCGCCATCGCGGAAATCGGTCGCGAAATCGGAGGTCGGCTCGAGCTGCGATTCACGTCCGCTCTCGAGCTCGACGGTCAGGCGGTTGATCGCGCTGACCACCAGCACCAGCGTGACCGCGCACATCGCCAGCAGGATCACCCCGGCGACGAGGATGTATCGCGTGCCGCGCAGCTCCTCCGGGCTGAGCACCTGCGCCGGATCGATCCCGGGCCCACCGTACTGCGGCGGGCCGCTGCCGACCATGCTCGGCTGGACCGCATCGGAGATGGTCTGGTCGTTGGCGGCGTTGTCGAGGATGGCGTCGATGTCCTCTTCGCGCTCGGAGAGGATCGCGCCGATCTGTTCGCGCCCCGGCACCTCGCCGGTGGCCTGGGTCATCTGCTCGACCAGGGCCTGGATATCGTCCTGGTTGATCACCGAGGACGAGCCGATGCCACCGCCGTCCTCGTCGGCGGTGGCGTGTTTCTGCACCAGTTCCTGCAGGGCATCGGCGGTGATGGTGTTGGTCTGTGGGCCGACACCGACCGCGGAACCCGGTTCCTCTGGTTCGCTGTCGTCCGCCCCGCCGCCAGCGAGCTCGGCGAGCATCTTGTCGATGTCGCCCTGGCTGATGGCAGCCCCGGCGAGCCCGGTGCCACCCTCGAGCGCGTCTGACTCCTCCTCACGCGCGCCGGTCATGTCGGCTTCGCTCGCGGTCAGATCGCGGGTCCCCGCCTGCGAGCTCGCCACACCGGTGCCGCCATCGCCACCGCCGCCGCCGCCGGCTGCGAGCATCGCGTCGATCTCGCTCTGATCGAGCGTGCGCTCGGGATCCGCTGCGGCGGGCTCCGGTTCCGGTTGCGATTGCGCGCCGTCGCTGACACCGAGCATCTGGCCGACGAGATCATCGATCGCGTTCTGGTCCAGGGGGCCATCGGCAGCCGCGGCGGCCGTCTCCTTGCCACCGGACCCAGCGGTGGCGGCCGGGCTGGCCGTCGCTTCCGGCTCCGGCGCATCGCCATCGCCAGCGCCCATCTCGGCGAGCAGATCGTCGATCGAGCTCTGACTCATCGGTCCGGGATCGGCGCCGGCGGATCCGCTCGCTCCCTGCGCGGCGGGCGGCTCGGTTTGCGCCGGCGCCGCGGCGGGTTCGCCCGCGTTCATTTGTGAGAGCAGTTCATCGATGGAACTCTGGCTCAGCGGCCCGTCGCCGAGGGTCGCGCCGGCCGCGGGAACCATCGGCTCCTCCGATTCCGGCCCGCTGTCCTGCCCGGCGGCATCGGGAGTCGCGGCATCCGGCCCGGCCGAACCAGGCTCCGCCTCCGGCGCGGGAACCGGATCCGCGTCGATCGAGCCGGTGCCGCCGACCTGCGCGAACAGGGCGTCGATCTCCTCCTGGCTCATCGGACGCGGATCGTCATCGGCCATGCCAGATCACTCCCAGAGCATCTCGCGCTCGGTCGGCGTCACGCCGCCGGCCGGGTCGAGCGCCTCCGCGGCCGTGGCGTACCACAGGATGGGCAGCTCCGCGCGCTGGAGCTGCTGGCGCACACAGCGGGTGGCGCCGACGACCGCCTGCCGGGGATGGCGCCGGAACCAGGCGTGGGTCCACGCGCCGACGCAGGCGACCCCGCTCATGTCGATCACCAGTGCCGCACGCAGATCGCACGGCCAGAGCAGCTCGCCCTGCCAGTGGGCCACGGCCGGTTCATCCTGCTGCATGGCTGCACTCCACGACCGTTCCCTCCTCCGTGAACAGGACCCGATCGGCCAGGTCCCTGATCAGCCGCTGGCGATCGCAGGCCGTCTCGTCCGCCTGCCAGTCGACAGTCGCTTCGAGCCAGGCCCGCCACCAGGTGGGCCCGCGGTTGACCACCAGACGACCGGCCTCGGCCGCCTGCAAGAGCTCGGCAAGCAATTGGCGTTCCCGAATCGTGGGCAGGAGATGGTCGGCGGCGGAAAAGCGCTCCCTCGCCTGAGATCGGTCGGACCACGTGAGCTCTTGAGCTGCAATGTCTTGCGCCTCCACACCGGCCGGCCCCGGCCGGGCCAGCGCGAGCCGGCTGCGCCCCGGCGCGATGACGCACATGTCCCAGGCGCTGCAGCGATCGGCGAGCCGGGCGACGCTGGCCTGCAAGGTCTTCATCGCCACAGGCTTGGTGAGAAAATCGACACAGCCGAGGCGCAAGGCATCGACCGCATCGTCGAACGAGGCGTACCCGCTCATGACCACGAACGGCACGCCCAGCTCGCGCGCCAGCTCCAGCCCGCCGCCATCGGGCAGCTTGAGATCGGTCACCAGGGCCGCCGGCGCGGTCGCCCGCGCGGCTTCGCGTCCGGCGGCCAGGCTCGCGGCCGCGGCGACCTCGTGGCCCCAGTTGTTCAGGGCGCGCGATACCGCAAACCGGATCGCGTCTTCATCTTCCACCAACAGCAGACGCATGGCACTCCCGTAGCACCCACTGTGCCCGAGCGCTCGGGGCATGCCAGGCATTTGCCACCCGACCCCCGCTCGACAGTGCCACCCGCTGCTGGTATAACCGATCAGTTCGTCGCGTCTGGCATGACGATGGCTAATTGGACACGTCACCACCTGTTGTCTGCGGAGAACGCCGTGCGTCTGAAAACCGTGTTCGATGGCGAGATCGAGGTGCCGGATTCCCGGATCATCACCTTCGTCAGCCCGCTGGTCGGCTTCGATCATCTCGCCCGTTTCGTCATCTACCAACGCGATCACGGTCCGCTGTTCTGGCTGCAATCGGTCGACGATTGCGAGATCGCCTTCTGTGTCGTCGCCCCCTTTGCCGCCGGGATCGACCCGGAGATGAGCATCGACCCCGACGACGCGGCCGCGATCCGCAGCCCGGGCGAAGGCGACATCGACGTCTACACCCTGGTGGTGCTCGATCGCGACCTGGACAAGGTCCGCACCAACCTGCGGGCGCCGATCCTCGTCGGCCGCCAGTCGAACCTCGCCACTCAGGTGATCCTCGACGACCCGGAGTTGCCGATCTGCTACCCGCTCAAGGCGGTGCTCACTGCCGCGGAGCAGGGCTGATGCTGATCCTGACCCGCAAACCGGATCAGAGCGTGGTCATCCGCGGGGATGAACCGGGCAGCGAGATCGTGATCTCGGTGTGCGCGAGCGAGCGCAACGGTCAGGTCCGGCTGGGCATCACCGCACCCCGGCGCTATCGCATCTACCGCGGCGAGCTGCTCGACGAGGTGCGCCACAGCAATCGCAACGCCATGGCCGATCAAGCGGCCGCCGACCTGATCGCGGGGTTGCGCATCGGAACACGCACATCTGCCACAGCCCCGGGTGCCGATTCCGGCAAGGAGAAGCAAACGTGAGCATCACCCGGACCTCCTTCGAAGAGATCATCGACCGCATCCATACCGTCCCGTCGCTTCCCGAGGTGGTGACCCAGGTGGTGCGTCTGGTCAACGATCCCAAGTCCGACGCCTCGCAGATCAACGATATCATGTCCAAGGACCCGGGCATGGCGGCGAAGATCCTGCGCATGGTCAACTCGGTCTACTACGGCTTGCAGGAACCGGTGCACAACCTCGAGCAGGCGATCATGATCCTCGGTTTCAAGACCATCCGTTCGATCGCACTGTCGATCTCGGTGATCAATGCCTTCCAGCAGAAGGACGCCCAGTTCAACATGCGGCATTTCTGGATGCACTCGTCGGTCTGCGCCTGCATCGGCCGCCTGCTCGCCGGCAAGGCCCACGTCGAGGACCCAGAACTCGGTTTTGTGATCGGGCTGATCAAGGACATCGGCGTGCTGATCCTGGTCGAACATGCACCCGAAGAGACGCGCGGCATCATCGCCCTGGCCCGCGAGTACCGCCTCGACCTGCGCCAGGCGACGCGCAAGGTCATCGACACCGATCACGTCGAGATCGGGGCCTGGTTATGTGAACGCTGGGGCCTCGACCCGGTGATCATCGACACCGTACGCAACCAGCACGACATCGAGGCCGGCAGCGACCGCCGCCTGGTCGCGATCTGCATGTTCAGCGAATACCTCTGCGGCCTCAAGCGCCTGCGCATTCCCGGTCAGTGCAACGAACCGAAGCTCGACCCGCTGATCTGGCACCATCTCGGTTTCGACAAGACCGCGCTGGTCGATGTGCTCTCGGTGATCAACGACGAGGTCGACAACGCCAAGCAGCTGCTGAACATGGCCCAGACCTGAAGCTTTTTTCAGAGGGGGCGCTGCCCCCTCGCGCCTTCGGCGCACACCCCCTCGCGCCTC
>CAZTGE010000153.1:0-9398 GCA_964612995.1 uncultured candidatus Brocadiaceae bacterium
GGCCGTGGGGGTACGCGGCGAAGCCGCGAGGGGGCAGCGCCCCCTCTGAAGGAAGGAAGCCTCAGTCCTGACGGGACCTGCACAGGGTGAGACCAGTCTCTCTGCGGGAAATGTCGCTCACTGCCCGTAGTGCGCCGATCGCGCACAGAGGCTCGGTCCTCAACCATGCGCCTCGCAGACCTCGTTGAAATCCTTGCTGCATTCGAAGCCGCCCACGTTCGCTACCTGATCGTTGGCGGCTATGCCGTGATCGGTCACGGCCACGTGCGCACGACCCTGGATCTCGATCTGGTGGTGGATCTCGAAGGGGATCAGCCAGGGAGGGTGGTGGCCGTTCTCGATCAGCTCGGCTATCGGCCGCGCGCCCCGGTCCCGCTGGCGGATTTCGCAAACAGTGAGCGCCGTCGTGCATGGCTGGAAGACAAGGGCGCCCAGGTCTTCACCGTCGTGCGCGGCGACGGGATCGCGCATAGCGAGGTCGACGTGTTTCTGCAATATCCCTTCGCGTTCGCAGAGGCCTACGCCGCGGCCACGGTCATCGATCTGCCAGACGGCACCCCCATGCGCATCGTCGACATTGAACGGCTCAAGGCGATGAAGCGCGCGGCGGCGAGGCCGCAGGATCTCGGTGATCTCGCAGCGCTCGATGCCATGGATGCGGAATGAGCAACGATGTCTGGCGCCATGATGGTGTCGAGCGTGCGCGCCTACGTGAGTGTGCCGCCATGACACCGTACGAGCGTCTCGTCCTGCACGAGCAGCTGCTCGAAGCCGCCCTCGCCATCGCTGGCCCCAAGGCCCTCGAACGCCCAAACCCCGACCGGGACATCCCGCGCGGCTCCACGGCATATCGCCACCTGTCAACCTGAACGAACCGAACGGTCGAGCATCTCGCTGTGAAAATCCTCGTAACCGGCGCCGCTGGCTTCATCGGTCACCACGTCGCTCAGCGCCTGTGTGCGCAGGGCCACAGCGTCGTCGGCATCGACACCTGTAACGACTACTACGACCCCGCGCTCAAACGCGCGCGGCTCGCGGCGATGACCGACGTGGTGGGCTTCCGCTTCGAGCGACTCGATTGCGCTGATCGCGACGGCATGGCCGCGCTGTTCGCCGATGGCCGCTTCGACCGCGTGTGTCATCTCGCGGCCCAGGCCGGGGTGCGCTACTCGCTGCAGAACCCGTACGCCTACATCGACGCCAATCTCGACGGCTTCATCACCATCCTCGAGGGCTGTCGCCATCACGGCATCGACCACCTGGTCTATGCCAGCTCGAGCTCGGTCTACGGCAACAACCGCAAGATCCCCTTTGCGGAGAGCGACCCGGTCGAGGGGCCGGTCAGCCTCTACGCGGCGACCAAACGCGCCAACGAACTGATGGCCTACACCTACAGCCATCTCTATGGCATCGCCGCGATCGGCCTGCGTTTCTTCACCGTCTATGGCCCCTTCGGCCGGCCCGACATGGCCTATTGGCATTTCACCGAGCAGATCCTGCGCGGCGAGCCGATCCGGGTGTTCAACAACGGCAACTGCAAGCGCGATTTCACCTACATCGACGACATCGTCACCGGCGTGGTCGCCACCCTGGTCGACGAGCCGGCGACCCCGCTCGGCGCCGATGGTTCACCGCGCGCCCGGATCTACAACATCGGCAACGATCAGCCGGTCCAGTTGCTGGACTTCATCGCCTGCATCGAACAGGCCCTGGGCGCCACGGCGACCAGGGAGCTGGTCCCGGCCCAGCCGGGCGATGTCGAAGCCACCTGGGCCGACGTCACCGCGCTGCGTCGCGACTACGACTTCAGCCCCGACACCCCGCTGGCCACCGGTATCGAGCGCTTCGTCACCTGGTACCGTGATTACTACGCCACCTGACCAGGGCAGTACATGCTAATTTCTGGAGAAACCTACGATTCGGTCGAGGACTACCTCGCCAGCCACAACCGCAAGGATCAGCTGCGCTTGCTGACCTGCGGCAGCGTCGATGACGGCAAGTCGACGCTCATCGGCCGTCTGCTGCACGACACCAAGCTGGTCTACGAGGACCATCTCGAGGCGCTGCGCCGAGACAGCGAGCGGCACGGCAAGGCGGGCAAGGGCGAGGTCGACTACGCGCTGCTCTGCGACGGGCTCAAGTCCGAGCGCGAACAGGGCATCACCATCGATGTCGCCTACCGGTATTTCTCGACCGCCCGGCGCACCTTCATCGTCGCTGACTGTCCTGGCCACGAGCAATACACGCGCAACATGGCCACCGGTGCGAGTACCTGCAACCTGGCGGTGATCCTGATCGATGCGCGCCATGGCGTGATCACCCAGACCAAGCGGCACAGCTTCATCGTCAGCCTGTTGGGCATCAAGCACGTGCTCGTAGCGGTCAACAAGATGGACCTGGTCGACTACGACGAGGCGGTGTTCAACGGTATCCGCCGCGACTACATCGAGTTCGCGGCCAAGCTCGATCTCGGCGATATCCGTTTCGTGCCGATCTCGGCCCTGCGTGGCGACAACATCACCGCGTCGAGCGCGGCCATGCCGTGGTATGCCGGACCCTCGGTGCTCGAGCAGCTCGAGTCGGTCCACGTCGCCTCCGATCGCAACCTGGTCGATTTCCGCTTCCCGGTGCAGTGCATCGTCCGGCCCGACACCACCTTCCGCGGTTACGCCGGTTCCATCGCCGCGGGCACGGTCCGCCCGGGTCAAGAGGTGATGGTCCTGCCCAGCCGGGTGCGGACCCGCGTCGAACGGGTGGTCACCTTCGACGGCGATCGCGACGAGGCCTTCGCGCCGCAGGCGGTGACCCTGACCCTCGCCGACGAGGTAGACGCCTCGCGCGGTGATGTGATCGTCCATCCGAACAACCAGCCGCACGTGGCCAGCGAGTTCGAGGCGATGCTGGTGTGGATGCATCCCGAGCCCCTGCGCCGGGGGCAGCAGGTCCTGGTCCGCACCGTGGCCGGCAGCGTGCCGGCCACGGTGAGCGCGCTGCGCTATCGGATCGATGTCAACACCCTCCATCGCGATGAGGCCGATGCCCTCGCGCTCAACGAGATCGGCCGGGTGCGGATCAGCTGCGTCCGGCCGCTGGTGCTCGATGGTTACGACCGCAGCCGCGCCACCGGCGCCTTCATCCTCGTCGATCGCGCCTCCTGTCACACCCTCGCTGGCGGCATGGTGCGCGAGGTGGGAGTCGCCGCCGGCGAACGGACCCCGGCCACCGCGGCCGGGACCAGCCTGGTCAGCGCCGAACAGCGGCGGGCTCTGCTCGGCCAGACCGGCGGGGTGGTCTGGCTCACCGGCCTGCCGATGGCCGGCAAGAGCATGGTCGCAGCGGAACTGGAGCGATCGTTGATCGAGTCTGGTCACGCCGCAGCGGTGCTCGACGGCTCGCGGGTGCGCGCCGATCTGAGTCGCGATCTCGGTTTCAGCCCCGAGGATCGCGGCGAGCAGACGCGGCGCCTGGCGGCTCTCGGCGCCGTGATGGCCGATGCCGGCCTGCTGGTCATCGTCGCCTCGGCCTCGCCCTATCGCAGTGCCCGCGACGCGGCTCGCGAGCACATCGGTAGCGCGCGCTTCTGCGAAGTCCACTGCAGCGCGCCGCTGGACTGGTGCGAGGCTCACGACGACCGCGGCGTCTACGCCCGCGCCCGGGCCGGCGAACTGCAGAACTTCACGGGCATCAGCGCGCCCTATGAGCCGCCGGATGCGCCCGACCTCGAGCTGCCGACCCACGAGCTCGATCCCGGTGCCGCGGCCGAGGCGGTGTATCGGCGGATGGCCGAGCGCGGTTGGTTCTGAGATCCGGATCTCCGCGCCAGGTTGTACCTGCCCCGCGGTGAGCATCGTGCCACGGGGTGCGAAACGAACGCCAAGCCATGTCAGTAACGCCCGACCTTGAATCCGTGACCGCGATCGCACATGCCGCCGGGCAGCGCATCGCCGAGATCTATGCCACCCATACGGGCGCGCATCAGACCAAGGCCGACGACTCGCCGCTGACCACCGCCGATCTCGCCAGCCATACGCTGATCTGTAAGCAGCTGGACACGCTCGATCCTGCAATCCCGGTGCTCAGCGAGGAGTCGGCCGCTATCCCCCACGCGCAGCGGGTGGATTGGCAGCGCTTCTGGCTCGTCGATCCACTCGACGGCACCAAGGAGTTTCTCAAGCGCAACGGCGAGTTCACCGTCAACATCGCTCTGATCGACCATGGCATGCCGGTGCTCGGAGTGGTTCACGCGCCGATGCTCGCCCGCAGCTACATCGGCGGGCCTGACGGTGCGCGGCGCGTCGACGGGGTCGGGAGTGCCGCCTCAGCGCGTAGCATCCACGTCCGCGCGCATCGGCCGGGAGAGCCGTGGCAGGTGGTCGCGAGCCGCTCGCATCGCAACGCAGAGACCGAGGCCTATCTTGCCGGACTCGGAGCGCACGAATGCGTCGCCATGGGTTCGAGCCTCAAGCTCTGCCTGGTCGCCGAAGGCGCGGCCCATATCTATCCCCGGCTCGGACCGACGATGGAGTGGGATACCGCCGCCGCGCACGCGGTGGTCCGCGCCGCCGGCGGCAGCGTCCATGATCTCGACGGGCGTGAGCTGCGCTACAACAAGCCCGACCTGCACAACCCGCACTTCATCGTAGAGCCGCGCTGAGTTGCCTTGCAGGTGCGAAAGCCCTATTCAGCCCATGCCGACTTCTGAAAACATCGTCTGGTCCGAGTCGCTGGTGTCGCGGCGGGAGCGTGAGGGGATCCAGCGGCAACGGGGCGGCGTGTTCTGGTTCACCGGTTTGTCCGGTTCGGGCAAGTCGACCATCGCGAAGGCCGTGGAGCAGCGGCTGATCGCGACGGGTCGGTGGGCCTACGTGCTCGACGGCGACAACGTGCGTCACGGTCTGAACGGCGATCTCGGCTTCAGCCCTGCGGATCGGCACGAGAACCTGCGACGGATCGGCCACGTTGCGGCGCTGTTCGCCGATGCCGGTGCGATCACGTTGACGGCCTTCATCTCCCCGTATCGGGCCGATCGTGCCGCTGCGCGGGCCTTGGTGCCGGCGGGGGACTTCCACGAGGTTTTCATCGCGACCTCGCTCGCGACCTGCGAACACCGCGATGTCAAAGGGCTTTACGCCAGGGCGCGCGCGGGCGAGATCGCCGATTTCACCGGCATCAACGCGCCCTACGAGCCACCGACAGCGCCCGAGTTGGCCATCGACACCGATGCGCGCAGCTCCGATGCCTGCGTGCAGGACCTGCTCGCCTACATGGTGGATCGAGGCATCCTCGATCCCTGGCAGGCCGAACACGATGCCGGCGCCGGTATCTGAACGGGAGCTTTGCGCGCGATGACCTCATATCTGCTGACCCATCTGCAACAGCTCGAAGCCGAGTCGATCCATATCATCCGCGAGGTCGCGGCCGAGTTCGACAACCCGGTAATGCTGTATTCCGTCGGCAAGGACTCGGGTGTGATGGCCCACCTGGCGCGCAAGGCCTTCCATCCCGCGCCAGTGCCGTTTCCGTTGATGCACGTCAATACCACCTGGAAATTCCGCGAGATGATCGCGTTCCGCGATGCCTATGCCAAGGAGCACGGCTTCGATCTGATCAGCTACACCAACCCGGCCGGCGCCCACGGGGAGATCACGCCCTTCACCCATGGCAGCGACGAATACACCCGGATCATGAAGACCGAGGCGCTCAAGCAGGCCTTGAACGCGCACGGCTTCGATGCCGCTTTCGGCGGCGCACGACGCGACGAGGAGAAGAGCCGGGCCAAGGAGCGCGTGTTCTCCTTCCGCGATCCCAACCACCAGTGGGACCCGAAGAACCAACGCCCGGAGCTGTGGAATCTCTACAACGCCCGGATCCGCAAGGGCGAGAGCATCCGCGTGTTCCCTTTGTCCAACTGGACCGAGCTCGACATCTGGCTCTACATCCACCAGGAGGACATCCCGATCGTGCCGCTCTATTACCCGGCCGAACGCCCGGTGGTGCGTCGCGACGGCACCTGGATCATGATCGACGACGATCGCATGCCACTCGAGCCCGGCGAGGAACCAGAGCTGCGTCGGGTGCGCTTCCGCACGCTCGGCTGCTACCCGCTCACCGGCGCGATGGAATCCCAGGCGGACACGCTACCGAAGATCGTCGAGGAGATGCTCATCGCGACCACCTCCGAACGCAGCGGCCGGCTGATCGACAGCGACACGGCCGCGAGCATGGAGATGAAGAAGCGGGAGGGGTATTTCTGACGGGACCCTCACGGCTCGCAATGAAGCGTTCGCACGGCACACAGCAGGTCGGCGCCGACACGACCACACGGAACGTCGAGGAGCTGTAAGATAGGACTGCGCAGTGGCTTGGGGTTATGGCCCCAAGATTGCCGAGCCCTTCAAAGCGCCTGAACCGTCCACCCGCAGCGTCCGGAGCCCAGCCAGGCTTGGCTGGGCGACCGGCCGACCGAGGAACGGTTTTCGGCGAAAATGGCCCGCAGGGCCGCCGAAAACGCCAGCGCAGCTGGCGAGTGACGACCGAGGCGCGTGGGGGGCGGAGCCGGCATCGCGCAGCGATAGCAGGCCCCGGTGGGGCCTGCGGCCGGTGGAACGCGACGAGCGATAGCGAGGAAGCTGGGGTGCGCCGAAGGCGCGAGGGGGGCAGCGCCTCCTCTGGGAGGGAGCCCCAAGATTGCCGAGGCAGAAAGCCCCGCGGCTTGCAATAAGTAAAGCGCGACTTTATAATCTGCACATGTGGATCCAGAGAGAGATCACAGACGCGTTGCGTACCGCGGTGGCGACGCGACCTGCAGTGGTGCTGACCGGAGCGCGCCAGACGGGAAAGTCGGCACTCGTGCGCCGGACTTTCCCTGACCATGGTTATGTCTCGCTGGATCTGCCTGCTGCTGCTGAACTCGCCGAACGGTCGCCCGCGGCGTTTCTGGGCCAGCACCCGCGACCGCTGATTGTCGACGAAGTGCAGTACGCGCCGTCGTTGTTCCGCCATCTCAAACAGGTCATCGATAGCGATCGCGAGACCGCGGGTCAGTTCCTGCTGACTGGATCGCAGCCCTTCGAGTTGATGCAGGGGATCGGCGATTCCCTCGCCGGTCGCGTCGCGGTGTTGCAACTGGAGGGCCTGAGCTGGCGCGAGTGCCGTCAAGCCCTGCCGAACGCCTCGATCGAGGACCTTCTCTGGCGCGGTGGTTTTCCGGAGCTGTATGCCAACCCGGCGATCGACGTTGCCGGCTACCATGCCGCCTACGTGGCCACCTACCTCGAACGGGATCTTCGCAACCTGCTCCAGGTCGGGAGCCTGAGGGATTTCGCCCGCTTCTTGCGTGCGGCAGCGGGGCGCACCGCAGGCCTCCTGAATATGGCCGATCTCGGCAGAGACGTTGGCATCACCGCCCCGACCGCCAAGTCGTGGATCTCGGTTCTCGAGCGCAGCGGGCAGATCGCACTGCTCGAACCGTGGTTCAGCAATCATGTCACCGGGCTGACGAAAAGCCCGAAGCTGCACTGTTGTGATTCGGGGATCGCCTCGTTCCTGACGGCCCATCGCAGCCCCGGCGATCTCCTGGACTCGCCGATGATCGGCGGAATCTGGGAGAGCGCGGTGTTCGCCGAGTTGCGCAAGGCTCAGATCAATCGCGGCGAGCGGTGGGACCTGCAATATTTCCGCAATCGGACGCGCGAGCTTGACTTCTGCTACCACCGTGCCGGTCGCCTGACCGTGGCCGATGCGAAGTGGGCCGAACAACCGACCCAGCGCGACGCCAAGCAGGTGATGGCGGTCATGGACATTCTCGGTGAGCACTGCCGCGAGCCGGGTTACGTGATCTGCCGCAGCTTGAGCGGATATCCTCTCGCCGATCGAGTGACGGTCTGCTCACCGGATGAGGCGAGGCAGGTGGTGGGGCGGTAGACAGGGCTCACCTGGTAAGCCCTGTCCACAGCGCGGATCGCGATGAGTGGTCGGATCATCGAGCGCCTGAAGCGGGAGCTGCACCCGCAGCGCATCGTGCTTTTCGGCTCGCATGCCGTCGGCGGCGCTGGTCCCGATGGTGATCTCGATCTGCTGGTGGTGTTCATCGAGGCTCTGGAGGCCGACGATGGCTTGGAGCCCGTGGTCGTCTCCACCGGCCAGCACCGCGAGATGTTGTAGCAGGTGATCGCGGTGGTCGACTCCGGTCCATCACGAACTGGAGGTCAGCCGAGTGAAGTGCCGGGATGGCAGTGCGATACGCATGTGCAGCAGCTGCCTCGTGCGGGATGCGGGGCTTGCCCACATTCACGATTTGCGTACAATAATTCCATGCTGCGACTGGACCGGAAAGCCTCCAGGCTCACCTCCCTGACCGGCGATACAGACGATGGTTATGTGCAGGCGTCTCCTGCAGACAGAATCGATTCAGTCTGGGATATCACCGTGGCTCTGTGGTCGGTCTCAACCAAAGGCAAGATCGGTGCTGAATCAAGACTACAGCGAGATGTTGCAGTGCTTCGAGCGGCACGGAGTGAGGCATCTCGTGGTTGGGGCCTACGCCCTGGCTGCTCACGGGTTCCCACGCAGCACCGCTGACATCGACATCTGGATCAAGCCGGATTCAGACAACGCCCGCAAGGCATACCAAGCCCTTGTCGAATTTGGCGCGCCCCTGCAGGGCATCACCGCTCACACTTTCACCCGCCCAGGCGTTGTCTACCAGATCGGCGTCGCGCCATGCCGCATAGATATCCTCACCGAGATTTCGGGCGAGGTGGATTTCGACGATGCCTTTGCCACAAGCGTCGACTGCACCCTTGGCGACACCCCGGTTCGGGTCCTCGGCATCGACAGCCTCATCAAGAACAAGCTCGCGACAGGGCGAGCCAAGGACTTGGCCGATGTGGAACTGCTTCGCAAGCAACGCCTCTGACCCCGAGCCCTCATGGGGTGCAGGGTCGGGCCGGCCGACTAGCCCGGATCCCTCATGAGCAACGTCGCGAAAAGTCGTAGCGTGCTGTCAATGCAGGGCTTCGCGATCGAGGCGGACCGGAGCGTAGCAGCGCTACGTGAGGATCCGCCGACCGAGCGAAGTCCTGTAGTGGCGGTGCGATACGGCTTTGCAGCAGTTGTATCGTGAGGGATGCGGGCGAGCGCTGTGCAGCGCTCGCTGTAACTGCTCAGCGCCCAACGGGCGTGAGTACTCGATCAGAAAATATAGCCGGTAGTCTGGCCCGCGGTGACAACACCCCAGATGCCGATACTGCCCGTAACCACTCAAGGGCTTAGCCCTGAGTAGTTGCGGCAATGATTCCTGATTGGGCGATGATCATCGGTTTCCGCAACGTGCTCGCCCATGGCTATTCCATTCCCCTGGAAAAGTGCGCATGACCATGCGCACTTTTCCAGGGGAA
>CAZTGE010000154.1:0-9385 GCA_964612995.1 uncultured candidatus Brocadiaceae bacterium
CCTCGCCCTCGCCCTCGCCCTCGCCCTCGCCCTCGCCCTCGCCGAAGGCCAGGATGGCGCTGCTGTCGTCCAGCCTCCAGGTGAAGGCGAATCCGCGCGCCAGTTCGTCGGCAGAGAGCACCAGCGCGCTCTGCGGTTCGCCGGCCAGGCACAGGGCGACGGTGCCGTCGCCACGGCGCAGCAGGCTCAGACGGGCGGGGCCGCGATGGGGCCGGGCGGCGATCACGTCCATGCCGTCAGCGCCCGCCCTGGCGCGCACGCGGGTCTCGCTGCGGTCGATCACGATCTGCCGCGCCGGATCCTCGCCGGGCAGGCTGAAGGTGATGCTACCGGCGCCGGCGAGTGCGAGCCTGAGGTCGATCACCGCGCCGGCGGACATGGTGCGGGCCACCGGCAGGTGGCCGCGACCGAAACCCTCGAGGCGATAGGTCCCCGGACCGACCGGTCGCGCCCGGGCCGCCGGGATGAAATCGATCCCGCTGACCCATGCGAGGGTCGACTCGTTGGCCAGGCTCTCGGCAAGCGCGTCGAGCTCCGCCTGGACCGACGGGCTGATCGGCTGGAGCTGGGCGCGTGCGCGGGCCAGCACGGTGCGCGCCTGCGCGTATTCGCCCTTACGACGCAAACTCTCGATCTGCCCGAACAGGGGCCGCGCTGTGTCGCGGACATGGGCATCCCAGGCCGCGGTGACCTGTTCGCGCAGGCCTGCGACACGCTCGCCCGTTTCCGGATGGCTCCGGAGGTGGGCATCGAGCCGATCGTAGGCAGCCGCGAAGGAGTCACGCGCGAGCAACTGCTCGACCTCACCGCGCAGATTGCGCCAGCGCGCCTTGCTGCGGTAGCCGGAGATGGCCACCGAGGCCACCGCACCGAGCGCGGCCAGCACCACCAGCACCAGCACCAGCGGCAACATGCTGCGTGAACGTCGCCGGCGCAGACGCTGCCCCGAACGCTCGCCGAAGATCCGCCCCGAGTTCTGCAGGGTGAGGCGCTTGCCGAGCACCAGCATCTGTGCTTCCTCGGCGCTGGCCGGGCGGCCGGCGGGATCACGGGCCATCAGCCGGGCGATCACCCGACGCACCACCGCGCTGGGGCCATCGTCGGGGAAGGTCAAGGGCTGGGTGCTGGCGCGGATCAGCACGTCCATCGGCGTCCGACCGGAGAAGGGCACCCGACCGCAGACCATGTGGTAGAGCGTCGCGCCGACGGCGTAGATGTCGGCGCGGTGGTCGACATTGCGCGCATCGCGCCCCTGCTCCGGCGGCATGTAATAGGGCGTGCCCATGAAGGCCCCGGTGCGGGTCCCGCGGCTGTCCTCTTCGCGGCCGACGCCGCGGGACAGGCCGAGGTCGCCGACCTTGACCACGCCGGCCGCGGTGATCATCACGTTGTCCGGCTTGATGTCGCGGTGGACCAGGCCGTTGGCGTGGGCGAACTTCAACGCCTCGAGCACCTGGCCACAGATCTCCCGCGCGCGATCCTCGTCGAAGGGGCCCTCGTCGCGCAGGATCTCGCGCACGCTGCGCCCCTCGACCAGCTCCATGCTGAAGAAAAGCAGGTTGTCGGCCTCGCCGACGTCGTGGACTCCGATCAGGTTCGGGTGCTGCAGCTTGCCCGCGTTGCGTGCCTCGCGCAGGAAGCGTGATCGGAAATTCTCATCACGTGCCAGCCGCGGGGCCAGGACCTTGAAGGCGACATGGCGGTTCATGCTCAGCTGCAGCGCCTTGTAGACCTGCCCCATCCCGCCCTTGCCGATCAGACTCTCGATGCGGTAGCCGGCGATCTCCTGGCCCGGTGCAAGCACTTGTTTGCGACTGCGTGAACGATTGCGGGCGAAAACCTCGGCATCGCGCTCGACCCGTGAACCGGGCGCGGTCGGCGCCTGGAGGTCGACCGCGGCTGCGGGCTCCTCCGCCGTGCCGCGGCTGCCGGGCGGACCGCCAGACCCGGAACTCTCGATCCGCAGCTGATCGGGCACCCCTGCGGCCACGATCTCGTCAGCGACCTCGCTCTCGCGCGCGACCTGACCCAGACAACGTTGCAGGGCCTGCTCGACCAGCGTCGGCGAAGGCGCCAGGACCCGCGCCCGCTGCTCGAGCAGGGCGATGATACGATCGCGTGCGGCCGTCGATCCGGATCGCTGGTCCATGCGAGGCATTCTGCGCCGCGCATCGGGGTTGGACAAGGACGGAACGCGGCGGAACGCGCGGCTGCCACGGTCGGCCGGGATGCGTGCGAGCCGCTGACCCGCTCAGCCCCGGCGCAGGGGCGAGCTGAGGAAGAGCGCGATGGCGCCGGCGGCGGCAGCGTTGAGGCTCTCGCTCTCCGGGGCCATGGGCAGGGTCGCGCGATGGGTGCAGCGGTCGAGCACCGCCGGAGGGATGCCGTGGGCTTCACTGCCGACCACCACCCAACGGGGCCCGGGAGCCAGATCCTCCAGGCGATCGCCGCCGGCGACCACCAGGGCGACCACCGGCGCGACGCTGGCCAGCGTCTCGACGTCGCGCGCGGCCGGCAGCGGGAACAGCCGGACCGCGGCCAGGGCGCCGGCGCTGGCCTGGACCACCTTGCCGGCATAGGGATCGACTCCGCCGATCATCGCCACCTGGGTGAAGCCGAGCGCCACGGCGGTGCGGATCAAGCTGCCCACATTGCCGGGATCGGTCAATCCGGCCAGCACCAGCCCGCCGCCGGAGAGGTCGACGGTGTTGCTGTCGCGGGCCATGGGCAGCGGGAACTCGGCGAGGTAGCCGGACGGGGTCCGGCTCTGGCTCACCCGTTCGAGCACCCGTTGCGAGATCAGACGCATGACCCCGCTCCACCCCGGCGGGGGGTCCAGGTCCTCGCGCAGGTAGAGGCAGCGCGGCACCCACCCGTGATCCAGAAAACCCTGGATCACCCGGCGCCCCTCGGCGAGGAAGGCGCCCTGCGCCCGGCGCTCGGCACCGCGGTGCAGGCGGACCAGGCGCTTGACCTCCGGATTCGCGGGGCTTGCAAGCGACGGCAGCATGGCGATATTCTCGCCGTGGGGCGCGTTGTGCAATGCCACCTCGCCCACCCATTGACCCCCGTGCGGAAGGAATCTACCTTCCGCACTTCTTCTTAATGGGCCGCTGGATCGGGCCTGCAGCTGGGGAGCGCACATGGATGGACCGCGCATGTCGGACGTCATCGTGGAGAAGGCTTTCTGCGAGCTCTCCCCGGACATGGACAAACAGACGGTCATCGCCACGTTGGCCCGTTCACTGGCGACCGCCCGCCGGCTGAAGGCGGCAGATGTCGATACGGTGGTCGAGGGCGCGCTCGCACGCGAAGCGATAGGCTCGACCGGCATCGGCCATGGCATCGCCATCCCCCACTGTCGCACCGATGTCGTCAAGAAGATCAATTGCGCCTACGGGCGCTGCCCCGACGGGGTCAACTTCGACAGCCTCGACGGCGAGCCGGTGCACAGCGCCTTCTTCCTGCTGACCCCGCCAGATCACAAGGAAGAGCACGTGCGCCTGATGAAGAGCTTCGCGGCCCAGATCCGCAAGGAGCACTTCTGCGAATTCCTGCGCCAGTGCACCGACGCCCAGGGCCTGCGCGACCTGCTGCAGGAGTTCGAGCAGGTCTGAGCGCGCGCCACCGCGCCCGCCGGCCGGCCCCCACTTGTCGCCGCGGCCCGTGGCCCTAGCATCCTCGCCCATTTACGGGTCGCCGCCGCCCACGGCCGGCGCCCGCCGAAGGACAAGGCGAGAGAAACACATGCAGGCAACAGTCGAAGATTGCGGCCCCCTCCGCAAGCGCGTCACCGTCTCCTATGAACCGCAGGAAATCGCCGCACGCGAGCAGGAACTGCTTCAGCGCTATGCCGGCCAGGTGCGGATGAAGGGCTTCCGCCCCGGCAAGACCCCGCAATCGGTGGTCAGGTCGCGCTACGGCAAGGCGGTGAAGTCCGAAGCGCGCGAGCAGCTGATCAAGGAAGGGTTCGAGAGCGCCGTCGATGAGAAGGGCCTTCAGCCGATCGGTCCGACCGAGGTCGAAGCGACCTCCGAGGAGAACGGCCTGTCCCACACGATCGTCTTCGACGTACGCCCGACCTTCGAGCTGCCCGACCCCAAGAGCCTCGACCTGCCGCAAGAGGACACCGATGCGAGCGAGGAGGAGGTCCAGCAGGAACTCGATCAGCTCAGCCGCCGGATGGGCAGCTACACTGACCTCGACGGCGAGACGCCGGTCGCGGCCGAGGACGTGCTGATCCTCAGCGGCCGCATCACCGCCGGCGATGAGACCGTGCGCGAGGTCCAGGACCTGCACCACATCCTCGGCAGCTACCCCCTCTTCGGCGTGGAAGCGGCCGACATGGTCGAGAAGGCCGCGGGCAAGACCGTCGGCGACGAGATCGCCTTCGACACCACCCTGCCCGAGAACTTCAAGCCCGAGGAATGGGCCGGCAAGGCGGCGCATGTGAGCGTGAGCATCCAGCAGGCCCAGCGCCTCACCCCGGCCACGATCGACGAGGCCTTCGCCACCCGCCTCGGCGCCGGAAGCCCGGAGGAGCTCCGCGAGCGCGTGGCCCAATCAATCGAGGGCCGCAAGATCAACGCGCTGATCGAGCAGCAGAACACCGCGATGGTCACCCAGCTGATCGAACGCTGCAGCTTCGACCTCCCGCAGCAGCTGCTCGAGACCGTGGTCGACCAGCGCACCCAGGTGGCCATGGCCAGGCCCGAGAACATCGGGAAGGAAGGCGACGACAAGGCGCAGGCCGAACGCGAAGCCCGCGAACAGGCCGAACGCATGTTGCGCGAGCTGCTGATCATGCATCACGTCGCCGAAACCTACGACGTCAAGGTCACCAACCAAGACTTTCAGCAGCAGCTGATGATGGCCGCCTACCAGAGCGGCCGCAAACCGGACGAGATCGCCAAGCAGCTCCAGGAGACCGGCCGGATCCACGAGGTGGCCGACGACATCCGCCAGCACAAGGCGCTCGAGGTCCTGCGGCAGTTGATCACGGAAACCAAGGACGACGCCGCTGCCGAAGCCGAAGGCGCGCCCAAGAAGAAGAAAAAGAAGAAGAACGAGGCGGACGCCGAGGCGTCCGGAACCGCCGCCAACGAAGAGTGAGCCCATGGATACCGACCGACTCGTCGCCGATGGGCGCCTGCTGGCGCCCGCGATCGATGCCGCCGCCCCCAGCCCCGCAGAATTGAAGGCCGCGCTCGCTGCCACGAACGACCCCGCCGTCCGCGCTGCCCTGGCGATCATCGCCGGCCGCACCGCCTGCGCCGAGATCATCCCCGAACTGGTCGCGCTGCTGGACGAGGATGGCCTGCCCGGGCGTGCCGCGGGCTGGGCCCTGGGCCGGCTCCCGGCCCAGGAGCCCGTGCTCGCCGCGATCCGCGACGGAGGGCTGGACACGCGCGAGAACGGCTATGCCGCGCTTGCCGGCATAGCCGCCAACGGCCTCGCCGACGACGGCTTCACTGCCGGAGTGACCGGTTGCCACGAGATGGAACTGCAGCGTGCCGCCGCCGGCCGCACCGGTCTGGGCGAGCACGCCTGCCGCGCCCTGGCCACCGCCGGCGCCGAGGCGGCCGGGCCCTGCATCGAGCGCACCCTGGCCGACGACCCCTACTGCGATCGCTACGAGCTGCAGCGCCTGGCCAAGGCGATGGCCGACCGCGGCTGCGATCAGGAGACCCGCGACGCGCTCACCGGACCGTGGAGCACCATTTTCGCCGACGACCTCGCCGAGCCGGAGGAGGAGGAGGAGGCCGCCGCGAGCGCACCGGAAGACATCGCCGCAGACCACGCCGGACCCGAGGTGCCGGAGATGGCCGACGACGAAGCGACAGACGACGCGGACCTGGCCGCTGCACCGCCGATCGACTGGTCCGGCTTCGCCAGCAGCCCCCAGGCCGCAGACCTCGACCCCAGCGCGGAGCAGATGATCACGCGTTTCGGGCCGATGCTCGAACAGCTGTCGCTGCAGGCGGTACGCGCGCCGCTGAGCGACCTCAGCGACCAGGAGTTCGCTGCGGTGCTGCTGCAGGTCTTGCCGCAAGCGCTGCCGCCGCAGGCGGTGCAGGCCGTGCTCAGCCCCACCGGGCTCAATGCGCTGCAGGCGATGGCCCGATGGCTGGTCGCGACCCAGGGCGCCAGCCCGGGTATGGTCGACGCGGTCAAGATGGTGCGCGAGACCATGCGCGAACAGATCCGCGCGTCCGGCATGCTCGGCGGCCCCGACTACAGCGACCCCGACGAACCGGCACCGGCGGAATAGCTCGCCCAAGGCCGGCGGCCAGCAAGGCCAGAGTCCGCGCGCTCGCGGCGCAGACCAGGCCTGACGGCAAACGCCCCGCCGACACGACGCCAGCGGCGGGGCGCGATGGTTTCAGCGCAGCTCGGGGCGCTGCAGCTTCATGCTGAAGGCGCCAAGCGCGGTGAAGACCTCCTGGACCACGCTCTGGCCGGAGCCGGGCACGCGGTAGAGCTCGAGGTCGGAGCGCTGGGCCACATCGCCGATGCGCTTGCAGCCGATCGATTCGAGCACCTGGGCCGACCGGCTGGAGAGCTCGAGCTTCTCGATCGGCTCGCCGAGCATCTTCTGATCCGCCTTGCTCAGCCCGCGTTCCTCGTCTTCGCGCAGCATGCCCAGCCGCAGGCCACGGGCATCGAGCATCTCACGGACCTCCTTGAGCGAGGTCTCGCCGAAATTCTTGTAGTTCAGCATCTCCTGCTCGGTGATGCTGATCAGGTCGCCAAGGGTGAAGATGTTCATCTTCGCCAGGCAGTTGCGCGAACGCACGCTGAGCTCGAAGTCGTTGACCGAGGTCTTGAGGATCTTCTGCATCTGCTCGCGCTCGCGCTCCTCCTTCTCGTCGTAGTACATCGAGCGCGAGGCGCTGGCGTCGCGCATCAACAGGGTCGCACGACGGCTCTGGGGATTGTGAGCCAGGACCTGGCGGAAGCAGTCGACCGCGGCGTTGGATTCGCCACGCTCGTCGTAGAGCACGCCGAGGTTCATCACGCCGGGCAGGTAGTGCGGCCAGACATCGGCGCAGATCAGGAAGTGCTCCAAGGCCATGTCGTCGTCGCCGATGCGATCGAGCAGCACGCCGAGCTGGAACGCCGCTTCGATGTGCTCGGGGTCCTGCTCCAGCGCCATCTCGAAGCTGCCGATCGCGCGCTCGATCTCGTTGCGGCCATTGTAATAGAGGCCGGCGATGTAGTTGGCGTTGGCGCCCTGCAGCTCGTCGATCAGTGCATCGGCCCCGTCGAGGTCGCCGCTGTCGATCAGCACCCGCACCAGCTCCTGCCTGGCCTCCTGCGACGCGTCGGCGCCCGCGCGCAGCGCGACGAGCGCATCGTCGTACTCCCCGACCGCGGCGAGTACCATGCCGTGGAGGGTACGGGCGTAGGGATCGTCGTTGCCCGCGAGCATCTCGTCGGCATCGGCGCAGAAGTCGAGCGCGTAGGCGAGGGCGGCCTGGCGCATCTGCTTGTCCGACCCACCGACCCCCTTCTGGTACAGGTCGGTCAACTCCTTGCACTCATAGACGTTCTGCTGCGCGAGGCAGCGCAGATTGCGGATGGCACCGAAACCGGGGCGTTCGCCTCCGGCAAGGGGTTCGGCACTCTTGGGCAAGGTCGCTGCAGGCATGTTGGCTCCAGATGCTCCTCTAGGAGTAAGAAAGGGCGCAGCATGGTAAGCAGCACCCCCGAAGCGTCAAGGCGACCGGGACCGCGCCCGGACAGCCCCTGGCTGGGGCGGGAGTACGCACCGAAGGCGCCAGGCCCCTGGATCGCGCGCTAGCCCGGATCCCTCATGAGAGATCTGCTGCAAAGCCGTATCGCACCGCCATTACAGGACTTCGCTCGGTCGGCGGATCCTCACGTAGCGCGGCTACGCTCCGGTTCGCCTCGGTCGCGCTGCCCTGTACTGACAGCACGCTACGACTTTTCGCGACGATCCTCATGAGGGACCCGGGCTAGTCGAGCGCCGCGGCGAGCCGGCCGAGCAGTTCGTCGATCTCGGCGTCATCGATCACCAGCGGCGGGGCGAGACGCAGCACGTTGCCGCCGGCCAACCCGCAGACCAGGCCCTGGCGCAGACAGGCGGCCATCAGCGGCTTGGGGCTCTCCGGCAGCTGGACGCCGACGAGCATGCCGCGACCGCGGACGTCGAGTGCGCGCTCGCCGAAGAGTTCGCGCAGGCCCTGCATGAGCCGCTCCCCGCGCATGGCGACGGCATCGAGGAACCCGGGGGCGGCGAGGGCGTCCATCACCGCAACGCCGGCGGCGCAGGCGAGGTGATTGCCGCCGAAGGTCGAGGCGTGGGTGCCCGGCGCGAGCAGATCGCCGAGCTCGCCAGCGGTGACCAGCGCGCCGATCGGCACGCCGCCGCCCAGGGCCTTGGCCAGGGTCATGCAGTCCGGTGCGACCCCGTCCCACTGATGAGAGTACATCCGGCCGGTGCGGCCGGTGCCGACCTGGACCTCGTCGAAGCAGAGCAGGCTGCCGTTGGCATCGCAGAGCTCGCGCGCCGCGGCCAGATAGCCGTCGGGCGCCGGATTGACGCCGCTCTCACCCTGCATCGGCTCAAGGAACAGGCCGGCCACGTCAGGGCCCATGGCCTGCGCGAGGGCCGCGGCGTCGCCATAAGGGACAAAGTCGACCGGCAGCAGCGGCTCGAACCCGGCCTGATGCGCGGGATTGCCGGTCAGCGAGAGCGCGCCCATGGTCCGGCCGTGGAACGAGCCCTCGGCGGCGATCACCCGGCTCTTGCTCCCGCCGTGGCGCTTGTTGCCCCACAGGCGCACCAGCTTGAGCGCGCTCTCATTGGCTTCGGCGCCGGAATTGCAGAAATAGACCTGCTCGCCGAAGCAGTTGGCGCAGATGCGCTCGGCGAGCTGCTCCTGCGGCGCGATGTGGAACAGATTGGACGTGTGCAGCAACTGTTCGGCCTGGGCGCAGATCGCCCGGGTCAGACCCGGATGCCGGTGCCCGAGCGCGTTGACCGCGATGCCCGAGAGGCAATCGAGGAAACGCCGACCGCGATCATCGACCAGCCAGCAGCCCTCGCCGCTGACGAAACGGACGTCGAAGCGGGCATAGTTGGCCACGAGTTGCGGATGGGGCGGAATGGTCGCGAGGTCGTAGGGAGGCTGGCTGTCCATACGCGGGAGTCTCGAGCCTCGAGGCGGGCGGGGCAAGTGCCGGTTCGCCCCGATTCGCCGGCGGCGAGCACAGCCGGGCGCGAGCTCGCCGCAGACGCTGACCCGCCAGCGCGCTGGCGTAGCGCGATCGCCCAAGCTCAGGCCTGCAGGGCCAGCGATCGCGCAAGGTAACTGGCGCCGCGAAGCGGCGTCCAGTTCACCGCCTTGTTCGATCGTAA
>CAZTGE010000155.1:0-9367 GCA_964612995.1 uncultured candidatus Brocadiaceae bacterium
CGACAGCGAGGAAGCCGGGGTGCGCCGAAGGCGCGAGGGGGCAGCGCCCCCTCTGAAGAAAGCGATAATCCTCACCAGCTCGGCGAAAAAACATCCGCAGGAGCATTATCGCCGAAAAAGATGTGGACAGCATATTCACGGCTGCAATAATTCGACCGGATCGACGTAATCATTCCCACCGCATATCGGGAGGAAACCCCTATGTCTCTCAGCGATGACCTCAAACAACGGCTCGACCAACTCGGGCTGAGCATCGCCGCCGGCGCCCGCAAGACCGGTATCTCCTACCAAGCCTTCGCTTCGGCAGTCCACGGCAAATCCCTACCCAACGAGCGCTCCATCCGCAAATACGCGAAGCTCCTCAAGCGTCCGGTGACCCAGATGCGGGCGCAGATCGAGGAAGAGAAGCTCCAGCCCGGCGCCCCGCGCCCGGGCCGCCCGCGCAAGACGGCCGGCGCGACCACGAAGAAGGCTGCGAAGAAGAGCGCAGCCAAGAAGACCGCCAAGAAGGCCGCGCCCAAGAAGACAGTGAAGAAGGCCGCAAAGAAGACCGCGGCCAAGAAGACCGCCAAGAAGGCCGCACCCAAGAAGACGGTGAAGAAGGCGGCCAAGAAGGCTGCGGCCAAGAAGACCGCCAAGAAGACCGCACCCAAGAAAGCGGTGAAGAAGACCGCGGCCAAGAAGACCGCCAAGAAGGCCGCACCCAAGAAAGCGGTGAAGAAGACCGCGGCCAAGAAGGCTGCGGCCAAGAAGACGACCAGGCGTCGCTGATCGCGCCGATCGCCTGACCGCGCGGAAGTGGGGCCATCGGCGCCACTTCCGCGCCGCACCGCTCGTGATGCCCCGCAACCGTTCGTTGCGGGGCGTCCGTGCGTCATCGGTCCACCGCATCGCTTCCGCCACACAAGCGGGCACGCGGCCGGCGCGAGCTTGTACACGCATGTGAAACGTCATGCTCCGCGCATGTCGCTCATCGCCCAGGTCACCACCTACCCCTTCGGCGTCCACTCACCCGACCCGCTCGACCTCCTTGCACAGGCGGGGATCGAAGTGCGGCTTTCCCCGCACGGCCGCAAACACACCACCGAAGAGACCACCGCCCTGCTCGGCGACGTGGACATCCTCATCGCCGGAACTGAGCCGCTACCCGGCAGCGCCCTGAGCGCAGGTCTGCCACGGCTCAAGCAGGTCGCCCGGGTCGGCGTCGGTCTCGATCATTTCGATGTCGCCTGGTGCGCCCGCAACGGCATCGCGGTGACCTACACCCCCGATGCTCCCGCGCGCAGCGTGGTCGAAGAGGTCTTCGCGCTGCTGATCGGGATCTCGCGCCGGCTGATCGAGGCCCACGAGGGGTTGCGGCGCGGCGAATGGCTCCGGCTCACCGGCCCGCTGTGGCAGGGCCGGACCCTCGGCATCGTCGGCTGCGGGCGTATCGGCAAGCAGGTGGCAGTACTGGCGCGGGCCTACGGTATGCGGGTACTGGCCCACGATATCGTTTTTGACCAGCCCTGGGCGCGAGCCCAGGGCGTGGAATACGTCGGACTCCACGACCTGCTCGAGCGCAGCCACGCGGTGAGCCTGCACGTGCCCAGCACGCCGGCGACGTTCCGCATGATCGATGCCGCACGTCTCGCGCGCATGCGGCCGGGCAGCTACCTGATCAACACCTGTCGCGGCGACGTCATCGATGAAGCCGCGCTGCATGCGGCGCTCGCCAGCAACCACCTCGCCGGAGCGGCGCTCGACGTCTACGATCGCGAACCGTACACCGGCCCGCTGCGCGACCTGCCGAACATCTTCCTCTGCTGCCACCAGGGCTCGTGCAGTTTCGAGGGGCGCCATGCGATGGAGTTCGGTGCGGCCGAGAACGCGGTCGCGGTCCTCCAGGGCCGCCCGGTGGCGCCGGAACGCGTGGTCTGGCTGCCCGGCATGCCTCTGCCGGGCTCGCCGACGGACGCCGCCTGAGCGTCGGACACAATCGACGGTTGCATTCCGCTTCTGCTCGCCATCATTCGCGCCCGCTCGTGTTATAGGGCGCCCGCGAAGGGCGCGCCGCCAAGGAGTTGTCGTCTATGGCTCACCACACTGGTCCCCGCGTCAAGGTCATGCGCCGACTGGGCTGCGACCTGCCCGGATTCAGCACCAAAACCATGTCGCGCCGGCCCACCCCCCCCGGTCACGCCGCCGCCATGAGCCGCCGCTTCCCCAAGCTCTCCGAGCATGCCTTGCGCCTGCGCGAGAAGCAGAAGCTGCGCTTCCATTACGGTCTCAACGAACGCCAGCTGCGCCGGATCTACCAGACCGCCACCGGCATGAAGGGCGACACCGGCTCGAACATGCTCGCGCTGCTCGAGTCGCGCCTCGACAATCTGGTCTGGCGCTCCGGCTTCGCGCGCACCATTCCTGCGGCGCGGCAGCTGGTCAGCCACGGGCACGTCAACGTCGGCGAGCATCGGGCCAAGGCACCCAGCCAACGGATGGCGCCCGGCATGCGGTTCTCGCTCCGCACCAAGGCGCTCAACCGCGAGGATATCCGCGTCAGCGTCAACAACCCCGTGCTCGAGCCGCCTCCGGGGCTGAAGATCGACCTCGACAAGCTCGGCGTCGAAGTCGAGACCCTGCCCAGCCGGGAACAGGTACCGGTGGACATCGACATCCAGAAGGTGATCGAGTTCTACGCTCGCTGATCGGACCGATCCAAGCCGTAACGCAGAGATCCGCCATCGTCGATGGCGGATCTCTGCGTTACGGGCCCAGGCAGGGTGGGGCCATCATTCCGCAGGTGGGCTGGCGTCCGGATCGTCGGCCGACGGCTCCGCGTCCGGATCGTCGGCCGACGGCTCCGCGTCGGCCGCGGAGTCGACAGCGGCGTCGTCGGGGGTCACCGTCGGCCCATCGCCCTCCTTCCCGGCCGGCCCCTCCGGCTCCTGCGGCCTTCGCGGGCCATCCTGCAGCGGGGACGCAGCGGCATCCTCGATCGCGCCGTCGGAGAGAGTATCGCTCTCGGGCAAGTCCGGCAGCGCGTCCTGCCCGTCGTCAGCGGCATGCGCCGGCGGGATCAACTCGGCCGCCGCAGTGACCAGGATGTGGTCGCCATGACGCGCGCGCATCGCATTGAGCGCCTCGACCGCCGCGTCGCGGCGCGCGAGGTTGACGTAGGCCAGGACCCGATAGTAGCTCTCGCGCACCGACGGTTCCTCCTGGCCAGCGAGCCGCCCGAGCACCTGGATCCATTCCTCGCGCTGGACCAGGGTGCTCAGGGCCAGGTGTGGCTTGTCGGACGCTTCCGGCGCGGACCCGCCGGAAGCGATCCCCTCACCGAGCAGATCGGTCACCCCGCGGACGAAGGCGGGGACCGGGTCGGCGCCCGCACCGGCGATCACGGTGTGGCGTTCGTGGCGGCCGTCGAACCACAGCTGGCCCTCGAGCACCTGATCGCCCTGGACCCCGTGGGCATCGACGAGAATGAACACCGCATCGCCCGTGCGCGTCAGCTGGCGTCCCAGCCGCGGCGAGGCCAGCAGATCCTGACGGCTGATACCATACTCCTCGAGTCGCGCGGCCGCCTCCTGGCCGGACACGACCTCGACCCGTTCGCCGGCCTGTCGTTGCAGGTCCTCGGCGAAGACCCTGGCCATTTCGCCATCGCCGTCGCCGCCGCCGGTGAACAACACCAGCACCAGCACCAAAGCCTCTTTGACCACTTCCGACATCACGCGCTCCCCTGCAGCCGAAAGCGCACATCGCCATAGATCGCGGCGAAACACATTCGGCCTTACTGGCTATGACTCTACGTATCGCGTCGCGTCCTGGCAAGGCCGACACATACATTGTCTGAGAAGCCGGGGCGCACGCCCGGCGGTTGGCGGTGGCACCGCGAGCCGCCAACGCTTAGGCTACGCGTCGACCCTGGGCAACGAGGAGCGCTCTGGCATGGCACGCACAAACCGACAGCGACCGCCGAAACGCAAGGGGATCAGCTGGCTGATCCTCTTCCTGATCATCGGCGGCGCCTTCTGCCTGTTCATCTTCGCGCCCCAGGCCCTGCGTGAAGCGATCGGCATCCGCGACGCCGGCGGCCTGCGCGACGGCGAGATGGAGCTGCCGGCGCGCGGCGCCTCGGTCGACACCCATGCACGCGAGACCGACACCGCGGCGCGCGAGGTCGCGGTCGACACCCAGGCCAGGCGTGAGGCCGCCGACGCCCAGCAGACCGACGATCGCGAGACCGCCGCGAACAAGCTGGCGCAGACCCAGGCCCAGAGCAAGGACGCGGTCTATGCCGAAGCGGCGATCGCCGATGCGCGCGCGCTGCTCGAAGCCTTTCGCTGGGGCGAAGCCGAATCCCGCGCGGCCGAGGTCGCCAGCATGGCCGTCGACGCCGATGCGATGACCACGGCCAAGCGCATCATCCTCAACGCCCGCAGCCTCGAAGAGCTCTTCGCCCGCCTCGAGCTGCGCGACGAGCTCACCCGCAACAACCGCACCCACCCGCTGCTGGTCAGCTTCGACGGCGTCGGCGGACCGGTCGAGGCCTATCCGCTGACCGCCCTCACCAGCGACGAGGCTCCCGACACCGAGGATCCGGTCGCGTGGGTCGAGGCCCGGCTGACCGAGGATGGCAAGGTCGCGATGCAGCTGGTCAAGGGCGGCAGCACCGAGTTCAAGCAGAACCAGATCCGCAGCCGGATCCGCCCCGCCGACCGCCAGCGGATCATGGAGGAGGCCCGCTCGGTGCTCGAGCGGCAGACGCAACGCCTGCAGTCCGATCCGAACCTCAGCGACGATCCCCTGGCCTGGTACGAGGCAGCAAAGTACGCCTATCGCCATCGGCTCGATGAACAGGTGGTCCCGATGCTCGAGCAGGCGATCGAACTCGATCCCCTGCTGGCGAGCACGATCAAGGAGGACAAGGCCAAGGAGCTCTATCTCGGTATGGTCGCCTCGCGCGAGCAGGGTAACGACGCCGCGGTCAACGCGCGGATGTCGCAGCTGCGCCGCCTGTACGAGGACACCAACGTCTTTGCTCAGGCAGAAGCCTACTACAAGCGCGAGCTCGCCACCCTGCGCCTGGCCCGTACCGAGGCCGCCGACCGCGAACGCGAGCGCATCAAGCAACGCGAACAGGAGCGACTCAAGCGCGCCGAGGCGCTGCGCGACGAGCAGGCCGCCGAACGCATCCGCGCCCAGGCCCGCGAGCAGGAGGAGGAACTGGCTGCAGCTCCAGTGCCGACGGGCAATGGCGACAGCAGCGAGGCCGACTCCCTGATGCAGCAGGCCAGCGACCTCTACCGTCAGGCGAATGCGATGGGCGTCTGTGCCGAGCGCGATGAGCTCTACTCCAAGGCCATTCCGCTGTTCAGCAAGGCGCGCGATCTCTACTACGAGGTCGGCAACGAAGAGGCCGCCACCCGCGCGCACATGTTCCGCTACGGTTGCATCAAGAACCGGCGCACGCTCTGACGCGCAGGCGCGCCATACTGTACAGTTTCGATCCATCCATGCTTGCTTCCCGTTCTGTCGCCGGATGGTGAAAGCAGCTGGTAATCACTCAGGCCCATCGGGCATGAGTGGTTACCAGCCATATCCTGGGCCCCCATCGTACTCGATGGGGTCTGGCGGCGAGTGGTGGTGGGCGGATACAATCGGCGCAGCCGATCCGCCCACGCCTGCATCTGCATGCAGATGCAGGCGAACCACGGCGAAGCCGGGGGGTAGGTCCTCACGCAGTGAGGACCCGGAGGGGCGAAGCCCCTGAGTAGTTACAGCGGCCCACGATACCGGGCAGCGGGAGGCGGCATGAGCAGGAGACGGCGGAGTTCGGCGCGCAGAAGAACCCGACAGGCTAGCTCCGAGCAGTCCCGTACCGCCAGCCCGGATCCTGCAACCAACGGCGACCAGCCCAAGGCCACCGACTCTTCTTCCACCGCTGCGCAGTGGGAGATCGCGATCGACGGCAAGCCCAGCGAGCCGCTGACCGCGGTGGAGCTCAAGCGGATGGTCGAGGCGGGCGAGATCACCCCGGAAACGCCGATCCGCAAGGTGGGCATGGAGAAGTTCGTCCTCGCCCGCAAGGTCAAGGGCTTGCTCGCGGCACAGGCGCCGGCCGACCTCCCGCCGCCGGAACCGGCTCCGACCTCGATAGACACCGCCCCCGCCGATCCCGCTACGACGCCACCCGCCGAGGTCCTGCCGGCGCCCATCGAGAGCGCCGCGGAACATGCTGGCGAGAGCCGCCAGGGCGAACCCAGCACGCCGGTTGCGGTCGATGTCTGGGACACCCTCGACACCGAGGAACTGCCCGACATCCGTGGCTCCTGACCCGGCACGCCGCCCGATCCGGCGTAGCACGGTCGACCAAGGCGAAACACGCCTGGACAAGCCCTGAGACACGGCCCAGAATCGCATGCACTTGCGATGGCATCGAGGAACAGATCAAGTTCGTTCTCGGGATGCTGCGCGGCGTCATGAGCCAGGCCACCATCACCTTCTCTGCGGATACGATGACCATCGATCCGGGCAACGAACAGGCCGAAGCCGAGAGCGTGAACTACACGGTCACCAAGACCGCGGGCGATGCGGTCCACATCGAATTCAAGGATGACGAGGGCGAGTCCCAGACCGGCAAGGTCATTGTCGCTGACGACCACATCGTGATGACCAAGGACGACGAGCCGTTCGGCCTGGTCCTCGTCGAGAAGTAGACCGCCGGAAACCTGTTCTCCGACCGATGGCGGACCCGGTTCGCGTCGCCCGGCAGCGCCGGCGGCGAGGGCCGGGTCTGGGCGTATTGGGCGACCGGCGCTCAGATCCCGGCGAAAGGGTCCTCGTCTTCGTCCTCGTCCTCGTCCTCGTCAAGGCCGGGAGCTGCCTCTGGCTGCGCCGCGTCGTCACACCGTCGCTGTGCTTCTTCTTGAGTCCGGGCGATGTGCGCAGTGGTCGGATCACGTTTGAAACCGCGTGTCTCCGGCGCCTCGGCGTAATGACGCACCCCGCGCAGGGCCTGGATCCGATCGGTGTCGACCTGGCTGCCTTCGTGGGTGGTACGCAGGCGATCGAGGGCCTGGACCAGCGCCGGGGTGGTATCGGTGTCCGGGTCCGACTCGGACGGCCGCGCGGAATCCGGGCGGCGGGGCTCGCCGCCGTCCGGATTCCGCCGCCGACGCCGCGGCACCAGTGCGCCGCCGGCGCCGCCGTCGCCGCCGTGATCCTCGAGATCGTTCGAGCTCGCCGCGCTCTCCCGCAAGAGGCGATAGGCGCCGGCATCGCTCGGCAGACCGTTGAGGGGACGGGTCTCGTCCATGTCCCAATCATCGACCTGCACACCGTACGGTTGAGTGGCAAATGCCGCCCCTCACCCGACCTGCATGATCCAGGCCTACGCCATGGCACCGCCATGACACAACACGACCCCGCCGGTCGAGGGCGGGGTCGTGCGGGATCCTGGCAGGTGCCGGAAGTGGATCAGTCCTTCATCGACAGGCCGATCTTGCGCTCCTCGGTGTCGATGTTGATGACCCAGACCTTGACCTCCTGGCCCTCCTCGAGGAAGCCCTCGGGGTTGCCGTGGGCCTCATCGGGCAGCTCGCTGACATGCAGCAGGCCCTCGAGGCCATCGAGGATCTCGACGAACACACCGAAGTTGGTGATCTTGGAGACCTTGCCGTCGACCACGTCGCCGCGCTTGAGCTTCTCCGGGATCTCCGACTCCCAGGGATCGTCCTGCAGCTGCTTCATGCCCAGTGAGACCCGCTGGCGCTCCTGGTCGATGCCCAGGACCATGCATTCCACCGTGTCGCCCTTGTTCACCTCGGGCGAAGGGTGGGTCAGCTTCTTGGTCCAGCTGATGTCGTTGACATGCAGCAGGCCCTCGATGCCCTCCTCGATCTCAACAAAGGCGCCGTAGTTGGTGATCGACTTGACCTCGCCGCTGATCCTGGTGCCCACGGGGTAGCGGTCGACGATGTCCTCCCAGGGGTTCTTCTCGGCCTGCTTGATACCGAGCGAGATCTCCTGCTTCTCGTGGTTGATCTCGAGGATCATCACCCGCACCTCGTCGCCCGGCTTGAACATCTCGGACGGATGCGCCGGCTGCTTGCCCCAGGTCAGCTCGCTGATGTGGACCAGGCCCTCGATGCCGTCCTCGAGCTTCACGAAGACGCCGTAGTTCATCACGTTGACCACTTCGCCATCGTGGATGGTGTTGGCCGGGTAACGGATCTCGATGTCTTCCCAGGGGTTGCGGGTCTTCTGCTTGAGACCGAGGCTGATGCGGTTGCGCTCGGCGTCGTAATCGAGGACCACGACCTCGATCTCCTGGTTGAGGCTGACCACCTCGCTGGGGTGGTTGACCCGGCCCCAGCTCATGTCGGTGATGTGCAGCAGGCCGTCGAGGCCGCCGAGATCGATGAAGGCACCGAAGTCGGTGATGTTCTTGACCACGCCACGCCGCAGATCGCCGACCTGGAGCTGGCTGACCAGCTGCTCGCGGTTCTTCTTGCGCTCCTCTTCGAGCACGCGCCGACGCGAGATGACGATGTTGCGCCGTTCGATGTCGATCTTGATGATCTCGGCGTCGATCTCCTGACCGATGTACTCGCCAACGTCCGCCGCCCGGCGGATGTCGATCTGCGAGGCAGGCAGGAACACCGGCACGCCGATGTCGACCAGCAGACCGCCCTTGATCTTGCGCGTCACGCGGCCGCGGACGCGGTCGCCCTCGTTGTTGTCGCCGAGCACGCGCTGCCAGCCGAGCTCGAGGTCGGCTTGACGCTTGGAGAGGATCACCCCGCCGTTGGGCTCGACATCGACGATCATCACCTGCACGCGCGCGCCGAGCTCGTCTTCGCCCTCGTCGAACTCGACCGCGTCGACGTAGCCCTCGGACTTGTAGCCGATGTCGATGACCACCTCGTCGCCCTGGTGGCCGACGATGATGCCGGGCACGATCGAACGTACGGAGAACAGGTTCTTGGAGGCCTCGAGGCTCTCGGTGAGCAGCTGCTCGGCCTTGTCGCAGCCGGCGGCTTCGAGCTCCTGTGCCATGAGCTGATCGTCGACCACATTGATCGGTTTCGTCGGATTGACCATTGGTTGCTGTCCTGACCGGTCCGTTCCGCCGCAGCGCTGAGCGCTGTACGGGTAGCGCTGTACGGTTCACAGGCCGGGTTGCGATCACGGATCGGCCGTCAACGCCGTGATCTGGTTGCCTCGTCGTGCCGGTCCGGGCGACCATCGCCGGGGCCGGTCAGGCCGAAATGGACGCGGACGATGGCCTCAAGGTGGTGCGTGTCAACCGGCAACCGTCGAAGCCCCAGGGCGACTCAAAGCTCGCACATGAGGGCCATGCCTCGCCTCCACCTGCGTC
>CAZTGE010000156.1:0-9345 GCA_964612995.1 uncultured candidatus Brocadiaceae bacterium
GGCCCCGAAAAAGGGCGAGGTAACCACTCATGCCCGTTGGGCCTGAGTAGTTACAATTGACCTTCCCAAAGTCGGTCGAGAAGGTGCATGTGTGCCGTGCGATCGCTTCACTGCGAGCTGTGAGGGACCCGTCAAAAATGATCGACCAAGGCGCTCAACCGGGCGCCTTCGGCGCCGGTCAGCTTTGACGATCGGCCGCCGACAGCGGATGGGCGGTCTTGGCTCTTCGAGAGGCCCGTCCCCCGCCCCCTGACACAGGCTGGCGACAGATTGTGTCACCTCCAACTCGTGTCACCCCCGGCTACGTCCCGCCTGCGACACCGCCAGAGTCCAGCGATGGCCTAAATCACCAGCTTGCAGTTGCTTAGAGAAGCCGGAGCCGTATTCTGGTCGCATCGTCCACCGCCCCCGTCAGTGGCACGCTAACTGCTCGTTCTTTCCAACCGAAACACCCAGTTTCCTTTCACACCCTGACCACAAGGAGCTACCCATGCGCAAGGGCTTCACCCTCATCGAGCTGATGATCGTCATCGCGATCATCGCCATCATCGCAGCGATCGCGATCCCGTCGCTGCTCGAGAACAAGATCACCGCCAACGAGTCGGCCGCGGCCAACTCGCTCTCCTCGGGCGTCTACGCCGGCGAGGTCACCTACATGGGCAGCGCCTTCAACGACCTCGACGAGGACAACAGCGGCGAAGCCGGCTACCTCGGCCAGATGGCCGGCACCGCCTCGCCCTACACCGCCTCGGCCGTCGAAGTGAACCAGATCGATACCGCGTTCGAAGACGATGGCGACTACACCGCAGCGACCCTCGAATCGACCACGGACACCAAGTCCGGCTACATGTTCGGTATGGTCATCGATATCGGCGGCGTGGCCGACGGTAGCACCGTGGCGTCCGCTGCCTCGGACGAGATCAAGAACGCCGAGAACTACTGGTGCTGCGTCGCCTGGCCCGACGAGTTCGGTGACAGCGGCCGGCGCACCTTCATCATCACCAACACCAAGACGGTGATGACCAAGGCGGCGCAGGAAGCGCTAGCCGATGGCCAAGCTGCCCTTGAGGACTGCTTCGATGGTGATGTGGCAAATGCCTGCACCTCGAGCAACCGCGATCCGAACTGGGCGCCGCTGGCCGGCAACTGATCGGCATCAGACCAGACCCGGACCGGGTTCCGCAGCCCCGTGGCCACGGCCACGGGGCTGCTTCGTTGGGCACCACCTGCACTTGCACCCCCTACCGCTCTGCGCCATCCTGAGGTAGACCGGAAACCGCTCTGGCGAGAATCGATGCCGCCCCAACCAACCAACCCAGCTCCTGTCCCGGATGGCCCCGTCGCCACTCCGGCGTTGACCCTGGCCCCGGCGCTGTTCTGGGCGATCGCGGGCTATCTGCTCGCCTTCGGCATGGAAAGAGGGGTTCCGGGTATGGCGGCCAACGCCGCCGTGGCGGTGAGCATCTTCGTGGTGTGGATCGCCAGCCATCCGCGCCGCAGCCTCGAGCCTGCGGCCTGGTGCTGGCTCGCAGCCGCCGCAGCCCTGGTGGCCTACTGGCAGACCCGCACCTGGATGCAGCCCTTTCCGCTGTTCAGCGCGCTGGGCCGCACCGCGGCCCAACTCGGCGCCATCGCCACCGTCTATCTCGTCGCGGTCGACACCACTCCCCGCCCCACGGTCATCCGCCATCTCGGCGCGGCCGCCGCCCTGGCCCTGCTCAGCGCGCTGCCGCTGTGCCTGCTGCGCGATTCCTGGGGCCATGGACTGGGCAATGTCAACTATCTGGTCAACATCGCCACGCCCTGCCTGCTCGCCTGGGCCTGGGCGGAATGGCGCGAACGCCGTGAACCAGCCCGCAACGCCCGCTTGCTGCGTGCCCTGCTGGTGCTGGGCTTCGCCGCGCTGCTGGTCTTCACCGTCGGCAGCGGACGGCGCTCGGTGGTGCTGGCCGTCGCCGCGGTCGCACTCCTGCTGACCCTCTGCCGGCTCTGGCCCCGGCGCAAGCTGCTCGCCGCGAGCCTGCTCGCCGGCTCCTGCGCGGTCGTCGGCCTGTTCCTGTGGTGGCTCTGGTCCCAGCCGTTGGGCACCCCACGCGCGATCCGCAAGACCATGCTCATGGCCGTGGGCGATACGCTCAACGAGGCCCTGCCCTGGGGTTTCGGGCAATACGGTGCGCTGCACATCCAATACGGCGAGGGCGAGTGGGCGCGCCACTACACCGCCGCGGGCCACAAGATGGCCGACGCGCACAACGAATTGGCCGACACCCTGTTCGATGGCGGCCTGCCCGGTTTCGTCGTGTTCATCCTGCTCTTCGCCTTCGTCATCCACCGCCTGTTCCGTTGGGCCCGTAACGAGCGCACCCTCACGCCGGTCGTGTTCCTCGTCGCGCTCGCACCGCCTTTCCTGCTCGACAACAGCCTGAGCATGCCGACGGGCATGGTGGTCATCGGCGTGTTCGTCGGGCTGTGCCTGCGCGACGATCAGGTCCCGCTACGCAGGGGCGCTCCGGTGGCCCGACTTGCGAGCGGGCTGGTCGTCGCGCCCTGGATACTGCTGACGGTGATCCAACTACCGGCCACCGGTATGCACCGCAAGATCGAGCAGCCGCACGACGTGATCGTACCGATGGGCCACTGCTACGAGTTCATGGCGGCCGAGAGCCTGACCGTGGGCAACCTGCCGCCGATGATCCGCGGCAACCGCATCGGCGACGCGCGGACCTTCTTCGATCTCGCCGCGCCGCGCGTCGGTCCGTGGTCCAACATCCTGACCATGCAGCTGATGCTCCGGGCACGGGAGACCAACGGCGATCCGGCGGCGGTGGTACCGCTCGCCGTCCGTCTGCTCGCGATGTACCCCTTCAACCATCGCGTCTACAGCCTCATCGCCAAGATGCCGATCCCGCCGGGCCACCCCGCGCTCGAAGCCATGCCGCCACGACTGGGCACGCGGATCAACTACCTCAGCGGCCGTCCCGATCTGCCGCCGCCGCGCATCGACATCGCGCCGGACAACGTCCAGACCGCGGCCGACCTCTTCGGCGCGATCGTATGGCACATCGCCAACCGCGAGCAGACGGGCAGCGACTGGGCGCCGATCGACCGCGCGCTGCACGCGCTGGTCGAACGCTACGGCGACATCCCCGACATCGCCAACCTGGCGATCAAGGCCCACATCGAGGCCGCGCTCGATGCATCCGCCTTCGCCTGGATCGACAGCTACCGCGCCCAGCTCGCCCGCGGCATCAGGTCCCACCGCCCCTACATCGAAACCCTCGCCAGCGCCTACTATCCGCCCGAGGTCGCGGCCGCGCTCGACGTCATCCGTGCGTTGCACCCACAGCTGCTGCGCCGCTGGCTGCTCGGCAAGAACGTGCTCGAACCGGGCAGACGTCTGCAGAGCCACAAGGGCTCACTCGCCCTCACCGTCGCGGTGATCTGCGGCCGGGCCCGTCGCTACGGCCTCCTGCCCCAGCCCGGCACCGCTCCAGCTCGGGACCAGGCGCGCGAGCTCTGAGCGCAGCCGATCCGCATCGCCCTCCCGACCGGCGGCCAGCAGCGCGTCGACATCGGCGACCTGCCCGCCCGCGGCCAGGGACTCACCGCGGCTGCGCAGCAGCCCCGGGACCGGCGTCTCGACATCGCTGCCATCGCTGAGCAGTTCCTCGTAGCGCTTCTCGCCCGGCCGCAGGCCGGTGTAGCGGATGGCCACGGTCTTGTCCGGCACGTTGCCGGTCATGTAGATCAGCTGCCGCGCGAGGTGATCGATCTTCACCGGCTCGCCCATGTCGAGCAGGAAGATCTCCCCGCCTTCGGCCAGGGCCGAGGCCTGCAGCACCAGCTCCACCGCCTCGGGGATGAGCATGAAGTAGCGAGTGACCTCGGGATCGGTCACCGTTACCGGTCCGCCGGCGGCGATCTGGCGCAGGAACAACGGCACCACGCTGCCCGAGGACCCGAGCACGTTGCCGAAGCGCACAGCGCAGGCCACCATCGGCGGCGCCACCTCCTGCAACAACAGCTCGCAGACCCGTTTCGAGGCGCCCATGACGTTGGTCGGCCGCACCACCTTGTCGGTCGAGATCAGCACCAGCCGTTCCACGCCGTGGCGGTTGCCACTGCGTACCAGATTGCGGAAAGCCTCCACGTTGTTGCGCACCCCCTGCAGGGGGTTGGCCTCGACCAGCGGTACGTGCTTGTAGGCCGCGGCGTGAAACACCAGCTCGGGCCGCTCCTGCGCCAGACATGCATCGAGCCCCGGCGCATCGCGCATCGACAGCAGCACCGGCACCACGGGGCAATCGGGAAAGCGCTCGCGCAAGGCGAGTTCGCTGCGGTAGAGGTCGGCCTCGGAGTGGTCGAGCACGACCAGTCGCCCAGCGCCGTGCTCCGCGATCTGCAGACACAGGTCCCGGCCGATGCTGCCGCCGCCGCCGGTGACCAGCACCCGGCGACCGGCGAGCAGCGTGCGCACCGGCTGGTCGTCGAGCCGGCGCGGCGGTCGACGCAACAGGTCCTCGAGCGCGAGATCGGCCAGTTCCACCCGCGCCTCGCTGCCGATCTGTTTGTCGACACCGCGGACCACCTTGATCCGCAGGCCCAGTTCCATCGCCCGGCGGAAGAGCTGGCGCAGGCGATCCTGCTCGAGGTCGAAGGCCACGATCACCGCGGTCGCGCCGGTCTCCCGGGCCACCCGTTCGAGATCCTCGATGCGCCCGAGCACCCGCACCCCGCGCAGCAGGGCGCGGCTGCGGTCGGGATCGTCGTCGAGAAAGCCGACCACCCGGTACTCCTCGCCGCGCATCAACGCGGCCGCGGTGGTCGCGCCGGTCAGCCCGGCGCCGTAGATCAGCAGTTTCTCGCCCTGGGTCCGGCTGCCGACCTCGTGGCGGTAGCGCACCGCGAAACGGCTACCGCCGACCGCGGCCAGCGCGAGCAACGACTCGAGGATCCAGAAGGCCCGGCCGACCTCGAGCGTCGCTTCGAGCTGGAAGAAGAACCCGAACAGCGAACCCACGACCGAGCCCGTCACCACTCCGGCCGCGAGGTTGACCAAGGTGTGCACGTCGCTGTAGCGGATGACCGCGCGGTACATGCCGGCGTGGATGAAGAACAGCACCCGCACCAACGCGATCACCGCCAACACGACGATCGCACCCACCGGTGGCACCCGGCCGAGAATCCCCACGGTGCACAACGCCACCACCAGGAAGAGCAGCAGGTCGAGCACCAGCCAGGCCAGCTGCCAGCGATAGCGGGACAGACGCTTCACCGCGTCCTCCTGCGCGGGCACAACGTACGCAGCAGGATGCGCAGGTCCCAGCCGAGCGTCTCACCGGCCGCGAAGCGCAGCGCGCGCTCGACCTTGGCCGGCATCAGCCGCCGGAGGTAGAAATCCTCGCCGTCGGGCGCGCGAGCGAGCAGCGCGGCCTCATCGCTGAACGCGAGCGAGGCCGGGTCGGTCAAGCCGGGCCGGCGCGTGAGCATGCGACGGTGCCGCGGGGAGTACCCGGCGACGTACCGCGGCACCTCGGGCCGGAGGCCGACCAGATGCATGTCGCCGCGCAGGATGTTGATCAACTGCGGCAGCTCGTCGAGCCGACTGGCCCGCAAGCACGCCCCGATCCGGGTCACGCGGCGGTCGCGACCGATGGTCACCTGACGCCCCTGCGGGTCGGGGTCACGGCGCATGGTGCGGAATTTGAGGATCGTGAAGGATCGGCCGTGGCGGCCGATCCGCTCCTGGCGGAAGAGCGCCGGCGGCCCGTCCTCGCGCCGGATCAGCCAGGCGATCACGAGCATCGCCGGAGCGGCGAACACCAAGGCCGCCGCAGCCACCAGCAGATCGAGCCCGCGCTTGCCCGGCACCCGTCGGGGAAAGGGGTCTGCGTACCGCGCGGCCTGCAACCGGCTGCGCCCGCAGCCATCCCGATCGACCGCCACCTGCCCCCGCCCACCGCTCACCGGCGGAACTCCCGTGCCACGTCGTGCACCGCCGCGATCACGTCATCGCAGTCGGCATCGCTCAGCCCTGGATGCAGCGGCAGGGAGACGATCTCGTGGAAGGCCGCATCCGCCTGCGGACAGGTCGCAGCATCGACCCCACAGGCACGGCGATAATACGACTGCCGGTGCAAGGGGATGAAATGGACCGAAGCGCCGATGTTGCGCCGCCGCAGCTCCTCGACGAAGCGATCGCGATCGATGCACAGGGCCGTGCGACGCAAACGGATCACGTAGAGATGCCAGGCGTGCTCCACGTGCCCGGCGCACGGCGGCAGCGACACCGCCGCGCAATCAGCCAGACCCGCGGCATAGCGCGCTGCCACCGCCCGGCGCCGCGCCTGCATGACGGGGAGCTTGTCGAGTTGCACCAGCCCGAGCGCGGCCTGGACATCGGTCATGTTGTATTTGAATCCCGGCTGCGGCACGTCGTACTGCCAGCTGCCGGCCTTATCGTAGCGCTTCCAGGCGTCGTTGCTCATGCCGTGCAGCGCGAGCAGACGGGCCCGCTCGATCAGCGCGGGCTGCCCGGTGAGCATCCCGCCTTCGCCGGTGGCCAGGTTCTTGGTCGCATAGAAACTGAAGGCAGCCGGATTGCCCGCGCCGCCGATGGCCACCCCGCGATAACGCGCGCCGATGGCGTGCGCGGCGTCCTCGATCAGGGTCACACCACGCGCCCGACACACGGCCTGCAGCGCATCGAGCTCGGCCGGGTGGCCGGCGTAGTGGACCACCATCACCGCACGGGTCCGCTCGTTCATCGCAGCATCGATCGCCGCCGGGGCGATGCACAAAGTGGTGGGGCAGACATCCACGATCACGGGGCGCGCGCCAACGTGCACCACCACGTTGGCCGTGGCACAGAAGGTCATGCTCGGCACGATCACCTCGTCGCCGGGGCCGACCCCCGCACCGAGCAGCGCGAGATGCAGACCGGCCGTACACGAGCTGCACCCGAGCGCCGCCGGCGCGGCACAGGCGGCGGCGAATCGCGACTCGAAGTCGCGCGTCCGCGGACCGGTGGTGATCCAGCCCGAACGCAGGGCCTCGGCCACCGCCGCGACCTCGCGCTCGTCGTAGAACGGCGGAGCGAAGGGCAGGAATTCGTCACGCATCGCCGACCTCCGGGCGATGGAGCAGGGCGAGCAGGTGGCTGCGCAATGGCGGCAGGCCACGTTCGAGCAGCACCGCCAGGGCCGGAGCCCGACCAGCCAGGCGCCGCGCGAGCGGAGGCAGCAGGGTCAGGGAGCGGCGCCGGAGCCGCCAGCCGGGGAAGAGCTGGCGCAGGCTCGATGCGCGCAGCGCTCGCACATCGGGATTGCGCGGATTGTCGTAGCGAAAATCGTAGATCAGCGCCCGCCCCCCAGGCCGGGTCACCCGACGCATCTCAGCGGCGAGCTCCCGGCGCCGCGCCTCATCGAGGATGGACGAAAACACCGTCTGCGCGGCGACCAGATCCATCGATGCATCACCGTAAGGCAGACCATAGCCGCTATCCACCCGCAGGTCGACCCCGGCCGGGCTCAACCGGCGTGCATGTCCGATGCGCTCCTCGACCAGATCCACACCATGAAGGCATGCCGGATCCGCGCCCCAGTCCGCCAACCGCCGCAGCCAGGCGCCGTAACCACAGCCGACATCCAGGATCTGGCGATCGGCAAGATCATCCCATCCGTCTGCCGCGAGCAGCATCGCGATGGCGTGGTCGCGACCCCACACGTTGAGGTGCACGTCAGCGCGCGACCAATGATACAGCTTGCCACGACCCGTGAGCGACCGCTCGGCGTAGGCCTGTCGGATGCGATGTACTTCGCCGCGCTGATCCTCGTTCATCGGTGCTCCGGTATCCGCTGCTGCTGCAGCCAGCGGCGCACGAGCATCGACCAGGCATAGTGGCTGACCACGTGTCTGCGGCCGTTCTCACCCCAGGCACGCGCACGTGCGGGCTCGTCGAGCACGGTGCACACGGCATCTGCCAGTGCCGCCGGATCTTCCGGTGGAATCACCGGCCCCGCCTCGACCTCGCCGACAAGCCGTGCTCCCTCGCCCGCCCCAGAATAGATCACTGGTCGCGCACATGCCATGGCTGCAAAGATCTTTGCCGGGCGTGTTGCAGCGAACAGCGGATTGTCGCGCAGGGTCGAGAGCCCGGCAACGCTCATACGGTAGAGCAACGCGATCCGTTCTGGCGGCATCGGCTCGCGAAAGACCACGTTGCCCATCCCCCGAGCACGCTCCGTCAACCGCGCCTTCTCGGAACCATCGCCGACGAAAAGGAACTGGACCTGGCGACCGCTCAACAGGCGCGCCGCAGCCAACGCTGTCTCGATGCCATGCGCAAAGCCATGGGTGCCGGCGTAGAGCACCACGGGGCGCTCGTCGAGGCCGAGCTCCTCCCGCAAGCCCGCGGGCTCCGGGCCAGGGGCGAAGAGTCTGGTGTCGACCCCATTGGGCAGGTAGCTCACCCGCTCGGGTGCCACACGCTTGGCACCGGTCAGCGTTGCGCGTAGGCCTTCGGTGACGGCCACCACGCCATCGCTGCGGGCATAGCACCACCGCTCGAGCCTGTAGGCGAGGTGCAGGAAGCGCCGGTTGGTCATCAGCCCCAGGCGCACCACGCTGTCCGGCCACAGGTCCGCGACATTGAACAGCACCCGGGTGCGCCGACCACGCCAACGGCGGTAGGCGATCGCGGTCAAGCCGAGAAACAACGGTGGCGACTCGACGAACAGGACATCCGGCCGACGTGCACGCAACAGCGGACACCAGGCGGTGAGGGTGAACGAGAGATAGCTGATCAACCGCCACAGGCCGGAACCCGTCGCCGGATGCAACCAGACCCGGCGCACAGGAATGCCGTCCCAACGATCGCAGCGCTGGAATCGACCGCGCCACTCCGGCAGGATCCGCCCGCTCGGGTAGTTCGGCAACGCCGTCACCACCTCGACCTCATGCCCGCACCGGACGAGCTCGCGCACCAGACTCGCCAGACGCACCTGAGCCGCTCCGACCTCAGGTGGGAAGTACTGAGTCAAGATCAGGAAGCGCATCGGTTGTCAGTGTCTTCCCTCAGACAGGGACGGCAAGCTCGACTCCCATTGAGCAGCAGCGCCCAGCATGCCATCATGACCGCCGGCGACCACTCAGGCCCATCGGGCATGAGTGGTTACCTCGGCGTTTTTTTCGGAGCCCCATCGTACGCGATGGGGTCTGGCGTCGAGTGGTGGGCGAAGCGGGTATCGCCGCAGGTGATGACTGGCCCCAGTGGGGCCAGCGGCCCGTGGAGCGCAAGCGCAGCCCCGCAGGCCGTCAGGCCGAGGAGCAAGTGCCGCCGGAGGG
>CAZTGE010000157.1:0-9343 GCA_964612995.1 uncultured candidatus Brocadiaceae bacterium
ATACCCAAGGGGGACGGCGGGCGCAGACCGCTCGGCATCCCGGTGCTGGAAGACAGCCGGGAAGCGGTGGACAGGCGCCCAATCCAGGTTGAAACAGTATCTGCACATTCAGCCAGTAAGTGCATCACCTTGGAACTCATTGATCGCGCACGTCCGCACAGGTTCGTATCTGGAACAAGTTGAGATGATTCGCGAAGCCTGCGAACGCTTTGGTATACGGCCAGGTGTCCTTCCCCTGCTTAGCGCAGGCTCCGCCCGCAGCCCAGGGTCTCATGATGGTGGCCTTAGTCTGCGCGGCTCTTGTTCGCGGGGGCTCTCCTCTGCGCTTCGCGCAGCCGCCCCCGCTACGCCCCCATTCCATTCCCCTGTAAAAGCGCGCATGACCATGCGCACTTTTACAGGGGAATGGAATAACCGGCGTTGGAGACTGGGGCTATGGTCAAATGGGCCGCGATGTCCGGTCTAACCGCCCGGCTTTCTTGGGCGCGTGGGCCATGGTGACGCAGGTGGAAGCGAGGCATGGCCCCACTTGCGAGCTTTGAGTCCCCCTGGGGGGTCAGGCCGGACGCATCAGCCTCTCGATCCCCGCCACCGACTTGGGGATCGCCCTGGTGGTGACCTCGCAACCGTTCCCGGTGATCAGCAGGTCGTCCTCGATGCGCACGCCGATGCCTTCATCGCGCAGGTAGATGCCCGGTTCGTTGCTGATGAGCATTCCGGCCTCGAGCGGCACGGTGCGGTCGGCGGCGTCGTGGACGTCGAGGCCGATGTGATGGCTGAGGCGATGCAGCCTGGCGAAGCCGGCGTCGACGATCGGGCGCCAGGCGATCTCGTCGAGTTCCTGGAGCGTGATGCCCGGACGCGCATGGCGGGTGCCGAGCCGGTTGCAGCGCAGCACCAGCTCGTAGACCTCGCGCAGCCGCGCATCGTCGAACCGGCCGTGCTGCGGCACGGTGCGGGTGACATCGGCGCAATACCCCTGCCAGCTGGCGCCGGTGTCGAGCAGGATGCAGCCGCGCTTGACCAGCGGCTGGTCGTTGTGGGGGTAGTGTAGGGTGGCGGCGTTGGCGCCGGCGGCGACGATCGGTGGGAAGGCGAGCGGATCGCTGGCCGGCGCGAGGTAGTGAGCGACCAGCGCGCTGGCGATCTCCGCCTCGCGCCGCAGGTGGGGGATGCGCGGCAGCACCGCCTTGAGCCCGGCCGCGGTGATGCGCACCGCGCGCCGATGCAGCGCGATCTCGGCCGGGGTCTTGACCATCCGGCAGGGGATCAGCTGCGCGCCGACATCGATCACGCGGATACCGCGCAGCCGGCTGCGCCAGAGCGAGGCCGCGCGCGACTGGAAGCCCTGGCCCTTGGCGATGACCGCGATCTGGCCGCCGCAGCGGTCGGCGGCGTCGCGCACCCGCCGCTTGAGTTCGTCGCTCGCGGCGGTGGCGTCGACGGCGAAGTGGCGTTGGGCGTCTGGCCCGGGTACCGCGCGCGGGCCCTCCCAGGCTTCACGTCTGGGATCGCGCCTGGGCAGGAACAGGGTGTCGTGGGCGTGGGTACCGGGCTCGACCAGCAGGGCCGCGTCGGGCTCGCGACAGCCGGTGAACCAGTCGAACCAGGCGTCTTGGCGCGGTCGCGAAGCGATCGGGGTGAGCCCGGACTGCAGCGTGGCGTCGTCCACCCCGAGCACCAGCAGCGGGACCCGGCCGTGGTGCTCTGCGCAGATGCGCGCGGCCGTGGCTCGCCGCTCGCGGTAGGTCGCCGGGTCGAGAGGCAGGGGGCGCATGTCCATGCGCGCCGATTGTGTCGCTGCGGTGCATCGGTGCCAGCGCGCGGCAGTGCGCGCGTTGCATACGCCTACAGTGCCAACGGTTGCTTTCATGCAGGTTGCGCGATCGTAGCGGGTCATCCGGATGCAATCCATGTCGACCACCTTGCTGCGTACATGTTCATTTTCCCTTCTGGCGCTGTTGCTCGGGCTGGTGGCCTGTGCGTCGCAGGCACGTTTCCCTGCCGGCTTCGATCCCGATTGTCCGCTGCATCCGATCGGCGATCCTGCCGACGACGCGGCGCCGCCGGTGCCCGCGGTGCGACCCGCTCCGGCGCCGCGCGAACTTGTCGGTCTCGGTCTGGGTGACTGCCTCGAGCTGGCCATCGCGCGCAATCGTGACCTGCAGCGAGCTGCGTTGGACTGTCGCCGCGAGCGCCATCTGCGCGTGGCCGCGCGCCGGGCGGTGTTCGACCCGCGTCTGGCGGCCGACTACCGCTGGGGCGAGGACATCGGCGATGACGACGAGGAGAATCTGGACGACGAGGCCAACGGCCGCGCCACCCTCCGCGCCGGCGGCCGCCTGCTCGGCTTCGGCGTGGAGCCGGCGATCATCATCGATCACGATCGCGACGCCGCCGGCGGCGAGTACACCACCGGCCTCGAGCTCGCCGTCTCGCGACGGGTGTTCCGCTTCAACGAGCATCTGCGCGATCGCCTGCCGCTGACCCGGGCCAACCGCGACTTCCACATCGCGGTCAACCGCCGCCTGCTCGAGCTGCGGGCGTTGCGCCTGGCGGTGGTCCGCTCGTACTACGACATCCAACGCTACCGACGGCGGGTGGCGATCCGCCAGGCGCGGGTCGCGGACTCCCGCGCCTTCCTCGCAGCGGTCGGCGCCAAGGTCGACAACGGCTTCGCCGCGCCGGTCCAGCGGACCAATGCCGAGATCAGCCTCAATCAGGCCGAGGCCGATCTCCTCGCCGAGGAGGCCAATCTGCAGGGCGCCCGTGAGGACCTGCTGCGGCTCTTCGGCCTGCCGCTCTCGCTGCCGCTGAGCCTGGTCGCCGAGGAGATCGCCGCCATGCCGCCGCCGGCGCTCGACCTCGACCGCGACATCGCGCTGGTGCGCGCCCGGCACGAACGCGTGCTCAACAGTCTGCTGTCGATGGAGGTATTGCGTCGGGAGATGCTCATCGCCCGAGACGACCTGCGTCCCGACCTCGGCGCGACCGTCGCCCTGCGTCAGGAGTACGGCGGCGACGCGCCCTTCGACGACAGCCAGCGCGACACCAGCGGGATCGAGCTGCGGCTGGATCTCGCCTTGCCGCTCGACGGTTGGGCCGCGGAACGGGCCGGCCTTGCCGAGCGCCGCCTGCGTCTGCGCCAACAGCTGCTCGAACTCGCCGAGACCCGCGACGAGCTGGAGGGCGAGCTGCGGGCTCAGCACCGGGCGGTGGTCCGGCTCGAGACGACCGAGGATCTGCTCGCGCGGCGGGTGGAGGCCGAGCGGGCCCGGCTCGCGGCCACCCTCGAGCGCTATGAGGCCGGTACCATCGGCAACCTCGAGGTCACCCGGGCCAAGGAGGATCTCGATCGTTCCGAGCTCGCGCTGCTCGAAGCGCGGATCGCGCGCATCGTCGCCGAGGCGCGTTACCATTCCTTCCTTCCCGCGCCACCGGAGCCGGACGATGCCGCGCGGTGAGCCGCGCCGGGCCCTGGCCCTGAGCGCTCTGCTGCTGGGCCTCGCCGCCTGTGCCGACCCCCCGCCCGCGGCCGGTCCATCGGCGCTGCATCGCGTCGGGCGCGTCGAGCGGCCGTATCTGAGCCTGCGTCTGGCCGGACTGGTGGCCAACCGCGCGCCCGAGGGCTACGCCGGTCGTGGTCGTGACATCCCCACCGTCGCGGTGGCCGAAGAAGGCCTGGCGGTGGAGCCGGGCGATCCCCTGTGGCAGGTCGATGCGCAGTACCTCGGCGCACGTCGCGAGCGGCGCGAGCGCGAGCTGGTGATCCACCGTCAGCGCCAGCGGCGGCGTCAGCTGGGTCTGGAACAGCAACTGGTCGAGCGGCGCGCCTGGCGCGCAGCCACACGCGAACGCCTGCAGGTGATCGAAGCCGGTATCGAACGCACCCGCAGCCGCGATGCCGAGGCCCTGGCCATCGCCGAGCGCACGACCGCGCACCGAGCGGCCGCGCCCGCGCTGGAGCGCGAGCGCTTCGCCCGGCTCGACGCGCTCACGGGACGCCCGGGCGACGATCCCTCGGCCAGGCGGCGGGCGCGCGACAACCTGGAGCGCGAACGCGGTCGCCTGCGCGTGGCCGAGGCCGAGCTCGCGCTGCTGCGTTCGAACAGCCGCGCGTTGGAACGGGCGCGGCTCGAGCTCGATCGCGAGCTGGTGCGCAGCGAACTCGGGCTCGACGAACCGGCGAGCGACTACGACGAGATCGCAACGATCGCGCAGCGGCTCGAACTCGAAGCGGTCGACGAGGGCAACCGCATGCGCCGCCTGGAACGCGAGAGCGAGCAGGACGCCACGCTGCTCGACACCCCGGCGGTGCGCGCGCGCAGCCACGGGCGGGTACGCCACGCCGGTCAACGTATCGGCCCGAACGCGCGCTTCGATACCGCCACCGTGTTGTTCGTGCTGCGCGATCGTGACATGGGGTTCGTCGTCGATGTGCCCGAACGCTGGCGCGACCTGCTGCATCCGGCCAGCCCCGCCGAGCCGGAACGCGGGCGGGTGCTGGTCGATATCCCCCCGCTCGGCCTGCGTGACCTGCCAGGTCACATCGACGCCGTCGCCGCGGTGCCGCTCGACGGCCCGCACGGCAGCACCTACCGCACCACCATTGCGCTCGATGCGCCGCAACCCGGCCTGAGCGAGGGCATGCGCGTCGACTGCCGCCTGCTGGTGCCGGTCGCAGCACGCGCGCCGGTCGTCCCCGTGTGGTGCCTGGTCGACCGTCTGGATCCGGCGGTGGTGCTCGCCGACGGACGTCGCCAGGCGATCAGCGGCCGACTCATCGGATCGCGATTCGTGGTCGCCGACGGCCTCGAGCCCGGTACCGCGATCCGGCGCCGGAGCGCAAGTGCAGGTCCGGCGCCGCAGCGGTTGCACAGCACCGTTGAACCGGTCGCGTCGCGCGATCTCGAGATTCCGTGGCGGCGTGAGATCCTCGACATGGTGCGCGATGGTAGCGCGGTCGAGCGTGGGCAGGTGGTGGCGGTGATCGGCGACGGCCGCCGCGGCGGCGCGGTCGATCCGCTCGAAGAGGCCGCCTTCGAGCGCGAGAAGGCGGACGCGGCCTACGGCATCGCCCGGATCGAGGCCACCGCTCGGTTGGTCGCCGCACGGCTCGCCTGGCGCAAGGCGGTGATCGCGGCCCAACGGCGTCGGCTCGACCTGCTCGCCGCGCGCGCAGCGGTCGATCCGGCCGCGGTCATCCGGGCGGTCGAAGCCACTGCCGCGGCCCAGCGGGCCCGGCAACGCGCCGAGGCCGAGCGTCGCGACGCCCGGTTGCAGCATCGCGCCGGTACCCTGTCCACCCATGACCTGCGCGCGGCCGAGCTGGCGGTAGAGCGGGCGCAGCGGACCCACGCCGCCGCCCGGCTGGCCGAGGTCGCTGCGCGGCGCGCCGTCGACCGCCTCGAGCTCTGGAGCCTGACCGCCGAGCTGCGCGCCGCGCGCGATCAGGCAGACGCCGCGCGGCGTGACCTGGCGGCGGCGCGCCTGCATCATCAACAGGAATTGCACGCCGCCGAGCTCGCGCATCGGCGCAGCTACGACCGCGCGCATCGCTGGGAGCGCGCGGCCGAACAGACGGCGGTCCGCGCACCCTTCGCTGGTCGGGTCTATTACCGCAACGTGCGCGGTGAGCCCCTGCAGCTGGGTGAGCGCCTGCGCACCACCCGCCCCTTCTTCATGCCGGTCGACCATCGCCGACAGGTCCGCTTCGCGGTGCCGGCGCATCGCTACGGCGATTACGCGCTCGGCGATCCGATCCCGCTGCGGGTGCCGTTGCTCGGCACCCGGCCGGTCGCGGGCCGCGTCAGCGCGGTCGCGCGCCACTTCCACCGCCCGCGCGAGACCACCGCCGGGGACGGGGCCCCGGTCGGTCGGGTGTTTACCCTCACCATCGAACTCGATCCGGAGCTGTGCCGCACGCGTCGGATCCCGCCGGGCATCGGCGCGTGGATGGAGCTGGAGCGATGATCGCCGCCGCGCTGCGACGACGGCGCCGTTCCGGAGGGTGGTGGCTGTGCTGCTGCCTGGCGGCCACGCTCGGAGCCACCGAAGCGCCGGTGCTGCGATTCGCGGGCACGGTGCACGCCGATCGTCGCCATGTCACCGAACTCGAGCCGCCGGCCGAGGATCTGGTCATCACCGGGCTGTGCGAGTCCGGCCGGCGGCTGCGCCACGGCGATCCGCTGATCGTGTTCGACAACGGATATCTGCGTCAGCGGCTGGAGCGTCGGCGGCGCGACCTGGCACTCGAGCGTCGTCGCCGGGCGCATCGCGAGGCCGAATTCGCCCGCGAGCTGGCCGCGCTGCAGGAACAACGCGAGGACCTGCGTGCCGAGCTCGCGGTTGCGCGCGCACGTCTGGCCCGGATCGAACGTCACGACGCCGCGCAGCTGCGCTTGTGTCGGGCCGAGGCGCGCGCGTTGGGCGAGCGGCTGGCGCGGCAGCGGCGTACGGTGGTGGCTCAGGCGCGGATGCAGGCTCTGGGCCAGATCGCCGCCCGCGAGCTGGCGAGCGCACGCGCCCGGTTGCGGCGGCTCGAGCGTGAGCACGCGCTCGCGCAGGAACGGGTGGCCGCCGCACAGGCCGGTCCGGATCCGCTCGCGCTCGACGAGGCGCGTCTGGCGGTCACCGAACTGCTCGACCGCTTGGGCAGCGATCCGGATGCGCCGGATGGGCCCGAGGCGCCGAAGCGCGGTCTCGCCAAGCAGATCGCCGCGCTCACCGCGCGGATCACGAGTGAGCGCGCCAAGGCCGACGCCGCCGTCCGGCGCTCCGAGCGTGAGCTGCAACAGGCCCTGCGCGAGACCTGGGACCACACCCCCGTGAGTTTCGTCGAGCTGCACGACGCCAGCGGCGAAGCGGTGCGGCGGGTGGTGTTCCAGCCGGACGGAACCGCGGCGCCGGCCGGTTGGGCGGTCGATCACGGTGCCGCCTATGACCCGGAGCGGGGCTTCGGCTGGCAGCATACGCGCACGGATCAGATCGACTGGCAGGACGTGCCGGCGGACGCCGGGCTGACCGCGCGCCTGCAGGCCGGGGCGCTGATCGTGCGCTCCGCCGGTCGCTGGCGCTGCGATCTGCCGCCAGGCACCTGGCAGCTGCGCCTGGGACTGGGCGCGCGGCATCCCTGGCAGGGTAGCCTGGTGCGTCATGCCGGGACGGTGCTCGCCTGCCGCGCGCTCGAGTCGGCTCCGCGGGTCATCGAGCAGACGATCACCCTCGATCAGCCGGGGCTGGTGCTGGAGATCGGCGACGATCATCCCAAGGCGATGCGCGCACCCGCCGATGGCGTGGCGGTGATCCAGCGCTGGCCGACGATCGCCGTCGGCACCCGGGTCTGGCGCAAGAGCCATCCGCTGGCCTTCTTCTACGATCCGGAGCACTACGTGGTCCGCACGCTGGTGCATCAGCGTGACGTACACCTGCTGCGCACAAAGCCTGCGCCAGAGGCCATCCCCGGTCCAGACGCCCCGATGGCCGAGCGCATCGCCGCGGTCCGCCGGGCGATGGCGACGCAGACGGTCAGGCTGCACAGCGCCGCGGGGCTGCGCGCGCAGGGCACGGTGCAGCATATCGACAGCACCCCGCTCGCCTTCGCCCGCGGCAGCCGCTGGGATCCGAACAGCAGTGACAATCGCCGCGATCTGGTCGCCCGGGCCGTGACCATCGCGCTGCCGCCGGAGGCGCGCGAGCGGGTCCGGTACGGTCAGAGCATCGCATGCAGCGCCCGGCTCGCGCCGCCGCCGGCCGGGCGGCTGCTCCCCGGCCACCAGGTGCTCAGCGGTCCGCGCGCCGACCAGATCCTGCTCGCCGACGAGCTGGTCCCGGTGCGCGGGTTCCGTGCTGGCGCACACTACGTCGTGCTCGCCGGCCTGCCTCCGGGTTCGCAGCCCGCGGTGCCGCTGGATCGGACGGTCGCGGATCCGCATGCGGGGCAGACCTATCCGGCGACCGTGGTCGCCGGGCGCAAGACCGAGGTCGGCTTCAGCCACTGGTGGGGGCGGGTGGAGAGCCTGGTGAGCGAAGGCAGCCGGGTGGAGGAGGGCCAGCTGGTCATCACCCTGTACAACCCCTCGCTCGAGTCCGAGCGCGAGCGCACCGCCGAGGCCAAGGTCAAGGCCTTGCAGGATCACCTGGTCGCGATCGAGACGCGGCGCGAGAAAGCGGTGCAGGCCCAGCTCGAACACCGTCGCAAGCTATCCGCCGAGCGTCGCACCAGCCTCGAGCTCGCCCGCCTGCGCCGGCCTCGGAGCCTGGTCCGGGCCGAGCGCGCCGAGGACCTGCGCCAGGCGCGCGAGGAGGCCGCTCGCCTCGCGCAGCGCGCCGATGACCTGCAGCTCGCCGGGGTCGCTGCGCCCGGTGAACTCGCGCGGGCGCGGCATGCAGCCCGCCTCGCAGCACTCGCGCACGATCGCGCGCGGCTGGAGCAGGTCGCCGAGCAGCGGCGGGTCTCGGTGCTCGACATGCTCGCCGCGCGCGATGCCTGGCATGCCGCGCTCGACGCGCTCGCCCTGCGCGAACAGGCGCTGGCCATCGCCCGGCGCGAGGAACAGGTCGCGCGCATGGTCAGCACCGCCCGACTGCAGCGGGCGATGGCCGGCAGCTGGCGCGAGCGGATGTTCGCGCAGATCCGGCACATCCGTGCCATGACCGCAGGGCGCATCTTCTACAACAAGGGCTGGAACGACGCCGCCCGGGCCTGGACCAAGATCGACGAGGAGAGCCTGGTCTGGGGCGGACTGGCGCTGGCCGAGATTCTCGACACCAGCGAGATGGGGATGGAGCTCGAGCTGCCCGAGTCGCGCTATCGCGATCTGCGGCCGGGTCTGCCGGTGGAGGTCGGCTTCACCGGCCATCCGGGGGTGCGGGTTCGAGCGCGCGTGCACAGCGTGGGGCGGCGCTTCCGCCGCAGCGACGATGCCCAAGACGGCGATCACGGTACGCAGACGCTCGATTCCCGGCGGGTGTTCACCATCCAGGTCCGCTTCACCACCCCGCCGGCCCTGCGTGACCGTCTCGTGCCCGGCGGCAAAGGATGGGTCCATGTTCCCTGAGGGTTCCTCTAGAGCAGGCGCTTTTTACAGAGGGGGCGCTGCCCCCTCGCGGCTTCGCCGCGTACCCCCTCGCTCCTCTGTCGTCGCTCGCCAGCTGCGCTGGCGTTTTCTGCGGCGCTACGCGCCATTTTTGCAGAAAACCGCTCCTCTGTCGGCCGGTCGCCCGGCCAGGCCTGGCCGGGCTTCGTTTTACAGAGGGGGCGCTGCCCCCTCGCGGCTTCGCCGCGTCCCCCCTCGCTCCTCTGTCGTCGCTCGCCAGCTGCGCTGGCGTTTTCTGCGGCGCT
>CAZTGE010000158.1:0-9290 GCA_964612995.1 uncultured candidatus Brocadiaceae bacterium
GTCAGGGTTCAGGGGTCGCTCGATGTCTGCCCGCCGGGAGCGCAGGCCGATGAGCCATCCGGTTCGCATTGCGGCTGGAAGGGGCTGCCTGTGCAGGCGGGCGAGCCGGTCGTCAGAGCCGCCAACGCGCAGACCCCCGGTGTGGAGCCGGGGGTCTGGCGGCACTCGGGCGTCTGCCGTCTCGCCGCCGACGGCCCGGTGCATGAGCACGCAGTGCCGGAGCCGCAGGGCAGGAGCGCAGTTTCATTGTACCCCAGGGGCGCGGCGTGTCCATCGGCTCAGCTGAACTGGTCGAGCGTACTGGTGACCAGGGCCCGGGCGCGCTCGAGGGCGGCGATGCCGGACCTGCCTGGGCGTTCGCGACGATAGATCGCGAGGTAGGTGTCGAGGTTGGCGGGCAGCAGTTCGAGATCGCGGTGAAGCGCGTCGAGTTCCTGGCGTGCGCGCAATGGGTCGTGGCCGATGCGGTTGCCGGTCTGGGCGAGGTGAACGGCGAAACGTTCGTCGACGAACAGGGTGCCCGGTGGCGAGGCCTCGGCCACCAGCCGGCCGATGGCGATCAGCCGGCGCATGAGCCCGGCGAGCCCATCGACCCGCCGTGGTCGCACGCCCTGATCCTCGGCGATGCGCACCATGCAGCCGCGCGTGACGTCGCACTCGGCGATGCGGACGATGGTGGTCGCGGTGTCGCCGTCCCAGGTCCAACCTTCGGTGTCCAGGTCACGCTGCCAGTCCAGGCAGCGGCCGTCGACGGTCACCTCGGTTGCCGGCACGCTGCCGGGCAGGCGCAGCTCCAGGCTGCGGACGGGGGTGAATCCGGCGAAATCGCCGCTGCTCGGGTGCAGGGTCACGCTGCGGCCGGTGGCGGTGGTGGCCTGGGTCACGACGATCCGGGCCGCGGCGCCGTCGCGGTAGGCGGTGCTGATACCGTCATCCTCGTAGAGTTCCCCGCGCCCGTCGCCGCCAGGATAGACGGTGAATATCAGATCGCGGTAGCTGCCGGGTTCGAGCCGACGCACCGGCTGCTGACCCGGCACGATGGTCCCGGCACGGGCGAATACCGGGATCTCATCGATGCGGTAGCGGCGGGTGGTCCATCCCCCGCCGGTAAGTACCGCGCCATGGGCCACGTCGAACCAGCGCCCCGGCGGCAGCCAGACCGTCACCGCCGCCATCTCATCGACCGGGTCGCAGGGGCGGGTGACCGGAGCGACGATGTAGGCGTCGCCGAAGCGGTACTGCCCGTCGGCGGTATAGGCCTCGTCGCATTCGGGCCACTCGTAATACATTGGGCGCAGGCAGGCAACGCCGGTGTCGAAGCCCTTGCGGTCTTCGCCGTAGATGTAGGGCACCAGCTCGTAGCGGTGGCGGATACAGTCGCGCAGAATCCACTGGTAGGGCGAGGGATATTCGAACACCCGGCGCTCGGTATCCGGGGTCTTGCAGCCGTGGGTGCGCAGGATCGGCGAATAGACGCCGAATTGCATCCAGCGAGTATAGAGCTCAGGGGTGTTGCGGCCGCCGAAGTGCCCGCCGATGTCGTGCGACCAGTAACCGTAGAGCACGTTGGCGCTGGTGGCGGTGAAGCGAGGCTGGTAGGCCAATGACTGCCAGGTGATGAAGGTGTCGCCGGAGAAGCCGATCGGGTAGCGGCCGGCGCCGAGCCCGCCGAAGCGGCTGAAGCACAGCGGGCGCAGGTGCGCCTTGGCCGGGTTGCGCTCCTGGTCCTCCCAGTGCAGCTGGTTGATCCACGGCAGGGTGTCGAGCCCCGGAACCGCGGTGCTCTCGCCCTGTTGCCAGTCCATCCACCAGATGTCGACCCCGTCGGCCTCGTGCGGGCGATGCAGCACTTCGAAATAGGCCCGCATGTAGGCCGGGTCGGTGATATCGAACGGGACATGATGGTAGTTGTCGGCATCCTTGCCGTAGAATTTTAGGTACTTGTGCCTGACCTGTTCGGCCAGGCCGTGCGCGGCCACCAATCGGTCGACGTGGTCCTGGCCGAGGGCGGCGACCATCGCCTCGTGCATGTCTTCGTGCTCGCCGACGCCGCAGGCGGGGTGGAGGTTGAGCGCGATCTTGAGCCCGCGGTGCTTGAGCCATTCGAGGTGGGCTTGTGGCTCGGGGAAGTAGTGCTCGCACCACGAGTAGCCGGTCCAGCCGATGCGGTGCCAGTCCATGTCGATCACCATCACGTCGAGCGGGATGTCCATCGCATCGAACTGCGCGACCAGCTCCTCGATCTCGCGATCGGTGTAGGCCCAGTAGCGGGAGTACCAGTAGCCGAGCGCGTAACGAGGGGGCAACGGTTGGGCGCCGAAGATCCGGGCGCCGTCGCCCAGTGCCGCCTGGTAGTCGTGGCCGTAGGCGAACAGGTACCAGTCTTGTCGATGGCCGGCGGGCCGGGCGGTGGGCCAGAGCCGATCGTCGCCGGTCTGGCCGGCATCGAGCACCACCGTGCATGAATCGTCGTGGATCGCCCAGCCGTCGCGCGAGAGCAGGCCGCGGCCGAGCGGCCGGTGGGTCCAACGCCCGGTGGGGCCGTGCGGCTCATGTTCCCGTTTGAGCGGGCCGTCCATTCCGTCGAGCGTCCGCAGGGTTCCGCCGAGGTTGCCGCTGGCGCTCATTCCGGGGCGCCAGACGCCCGGCGAACCGGCGACGGTGAAGGTGACGCTGAGGTTCTCGCTCGAGAAGGCGTGGCCGTCGTCGCGGTAGCGCAGCACCACCGCGCCGGTGTCGATGCGCAGGGTGCCGTCATCCTCCTGCCCGGTGCGGAACGCGGCCGGCGGCAGACGGCGGTTGCAGACCGCCAGCGTCGGGCGGTCCTCGAAATTACCGTCATCGGCGTATTCGAGTCGGATCAGGCGGTCGGTGAGCACGGTGAATCGGGCCCGTCCGCGAATGACGACGGTCGCGGGGTCGGCGGTGGTAACGTCGGTGAACATTGGGTGGTTCCAGGCGGGATGGGTGCGCGGCCAGATCATGGCCACAGCAGCCCGTCCTACGCCCCGATTCAGGCGAAGCAAGGCAGGTAATTTCGTGGCGCACCTGTACCGGGCGCCCGCCGGGGCGCAGGTCGCGACCAGAGTCATCTGTTACGGAGCATCTGGCGATTCGCTGCGTTGTTTCTTGGTAACCACCCCTGCCCACCGGACATGAGTGGTTACCAGCCGCATGTGGACCCCATCGCACGCGATGGGGTCTGGCGCCGAGTGGTGGTGGGCGGATACAATCGAGCCACGACAAGGCCAGGGGGGTAGGTTCTCACTTGATGTGAGGACCGTAGGGGGCGAAGCCCCTGAGTGGTTGCGTTTCTTGTTGCCTTGTCACCATCGCCCCTGTGCGCCATTGACAGGTAGAGGGACTCTCGCACGGTGTAGTGTGAAACCCTCGCCGGTGACCAGCAGATCATGCTGCTGCCGCCCAGCGCGACGCGGCCTGCCGGGTCCAGCGTTTCAGCCCGCGAAGACAATCACCAGAAGGAGAATCGATGAACACCATCCGGAACACCGTCCTCACAGCCCTCGCCCTGGCTGGCGCCGCTCCGGGCCTCGGTGCGGCAGAGACAGATGCTGCAAGCGCAGAGGGCCCTGGCGTCAACAAAGCCCTCGAGCTGATCCAGGCACGCTACCTCAGCGATCGCCAGCAGGGCGTCGAGATCATCGCCAAGGCGGGTGCGGACAAACAAGAAGAGGTCATCTCAGAACTGCAGACCTTGCTGGAATCCGACAACTGGCAGACCCAGGTCCACGCGGCCAGAGCCCTGGGGGCGATCGGCACGCAGGCGCAGAGCCTCGTTCCCGGACTGGTCGAACAGGCCAAGGCCTCGTTGACGTCGGGCGACATCGGCCGCTATCGCTTGATGCGCAACACCGTGGTCGCGATGTTCCCCGACAAGCGTGAAGACGAGCTCGAGGATCTGTTCGTAATGATGAAAACCGCGATGGAGGAGGACGATCCCGCGCTCTTCGACACCTTGGCCTCGACCCTCACCGCCAGCGGCCAGGATGCGGTGCCGGAGTTGATCAAGCTGGTCGAGGGTGAAGACGAGGCCCTGCGACGCCAGGCGATCGCCACGCTCGCCGGGCTCGGCGAGGACGCCGCGGCCGCGGTGCCGGCGCTCAAGCAGCTGGCCACCGAGTCGGAGCGCGACATGCGCCGCGAGATCCAGCGGGCGCTCGAGAATGTGCGGAAGGATAACGCGCTGCCGGAGGTGGAAACGGTCAGCGTGACCTGCACCGAAGGCCAGCAGGTCGCGATCGAGATCGCGATCAGCGACACCGATGACGTGGTCGACGAACTCGAGATCGAGGTGAAGCAGCAGCCCGAGCACGGAAAGCTCGAGCGCACCGGCCCCAATTCGTTCATCTATCATTCCCAGCCGGGTTACACCGGGAGCGACACCTTCACCTACGTCGGCAAGGACAGTAAGGACGCGACCGGACCGTTGACCGCGACCGTCAACACGGTGGCGGACACCGAGCCGCCGCAGCTGGTCGCGGTGCATCCGGCGGGAACGAATCTGCTGCGGGTCGCCTTCAACGAGCCGGTCGACCCCGTCAGCGCCGGCAATCCGGCGAACTACGCGCTGAATCCGTCGGTCGAGATCGTCGGCGCCGAGGTCGATGCCGATGGGACCTCGGCGGTGATCGAGGTTGCCCAGCCGTTGAACGATGGCGCCGCCTACGGCCTCACCGCGCGTGAGATCGCCGACGCCTCCGAAGCCGGGAACAGCGCCACCCTGAGCACGGAGTTCACCTACCACAGCCGGGTGCCCGGTCTGCAGTACGCCTACTACGAGACCAAGGACAAGAAGGCGATGGAGGCAGGGTTGAAGGACGTCGAGCCGACCGCAACCGGTACCACCGATGCCATCGGCATCGATCTCGCCGAGCGCGGCGAAAACTACGCGCTGCGCTTCACCGGCATGCTGGTGGTCGCGGAGTCGGGCGAGTATACATTCTACACCACCTCCGACGACGGCAGCTTCCTCTCCATCGATGGCGAGCAGGTGGTGGAGAACGGTGGCTGGCATGGCATGCAAGAAGAGAAGGGCACCGTGACCCTCGAGCCTGGCCCGCATGAATTCGAGGTCTACTTCTTCCAGGGCGGCGGCGGCGATGGCCTGGAGGTCGAGTGGAAGGCCCCGGGCGGGGACAAGGAGGAGATTCCTGCGTCCGTGCTCTGCCACAAGCCCGGCGCCTGAAGCAGCCCGGCTCAGCGGCTGTTCCGACGCCCGCCGCCCTCTGTGATGAAGAGGCGGCGGGCGTTTTTGTGCGCTCACCCTGTGTGCGGCGGTCGGTGGCTGCGCGCGGCGGGGCGATGGCCCGCTCAGTAGGCCTTGGCCATCACCACCCGCTGGGTCGAGGGCGCGCCGGTGAGGATGCAGTGGCCGTCCCCGCGCGCAGCTTCCGGGATCTGATCCGGCTGCGGAATGCAGCGGATCGAGGTCTCGTAGCGCTTGGCCATCGTGTCTTCGGCCTGTTCGTCGCCAGCCCAGTGGACCCAGGCGAAGCCGCCGCCCCCTTCGGCGAAGAAGCGCTCGAAGGTCTCGAGGTCGTCGATGACCCGCATCCGCTCGTCGCGTCGCGCGCGGGCGCGTTCGAGCAACTCCTGCTGCATGGTGGTCATCAGCTCAGGCACGGCGGCGATGGCCTGCGCGCGCGGCAGGAACTGCTTCTTGGCCTTGCGCGCAGCCTGGGGATCGAGCGTGTCCTCGTTTACCAGGAAGCGCCGCACCAGACACAGCGAGCCCTGTTCGAGGTCGCGCGGGCCGATCTCGATGCGCAGGGGTACGCCCTTGCACTCCCATTCATAGTATTTCGCACCGGGCTGCATGCCGTCGCGGTCGTCGACGCGGATGGTCAGGCCCTGGCCGCCGAGTTCAGTGGCCACCGCATGCGCCTCGGCGATGACGCGTTCGCGCTCCGCCTCCTTGCGGTAGATCGGCACGATCACCACGTGGATCGGGGCGAGTCTGGGCGGCACGATCAGGCCGACGTCGTCGCTGTGGGTCATGATCAGCGCGCCGATCAGACGCGTCGAGACACCCCAGCTGGTGGCATAGACGTGTTCGAGTTCGTTGTCGCGGTTGAGGAAGGTGACGTCGGCCGCCTTGGCGAAGTTCTGGCCGAGATAGTGGCTGGTGCCCATCTGCAGGGCCTTGCCGTCCTGCATCATCCCTTCGATGGTCAGGGTCTCCAGCGCGCCGGCGAAGCGTTCGCCCGGGGTCTTGGCGCCGCGAATCACCGGGACCGCCATCACGTTTTCGGCGAAATCGGCGTAGACCCCGAGCATGCGTTCGGTCTCTTCGAGTGCCTCGGCCTCGGTGGCGTGGGCGGTGTGCCCCTCCTGCCACAGGAATTCCGCGGTGCGCAGGAACAGGCGGGTGCGCATCTCCCAGCGCATCACGTTGGCCCACTGGTTGATCAACAGCGGGAGGTCGCGGTAGGACTGGATCCAGTTGCGGTATTGGTTCCAGATGATGGTCTCGGAGGTCGGGCGGACGATCAGCGGTTCTTCCAGCTGCGACTCGGGATCGACCACCACCTTGCCGTTCGCGCTCTTGAGCCGGTGGTGGGTGACCACCGCGCATTCCTTGGCGAAGCCGGAGGCGTGTTGCTCCTCGCGTTCGAGCAGCGAGAGGGGGATCAGCAGCGGGAAGTAGGCGTTGACGTGCCCGGTGGCCTTGAAGCGGTCGTCGAGCTCGCGCTGCATCTTCTCCCAGATGGTGTAGCCGTGGGGGCGGATGACCATGCAGCCGCGTACGTCGCTGTGGTCGGCCAGCTCGGCGCGCTTGACGATGTCGAGATACCACTGCGCGTAGTCCTCGCTACGACTGGTGATCCCGTCCTTGTTGTCCGATTGCCGCTTGGCCATGCACTGCTCCTCAGGGGGCCGGGGTGACGCGGCCCCTCGCGTGAGGGGGCGGTTCTATGAGTTCGCGGCCGGTGGACAACGCCGCCCCGTTCCGTCCGGCGTGGCGCAGTGGGCTGCCCTCGGAGCAATCCGGCCGCTGGGCGACCCTGGCCGCCGGGCCAGGGCCGCCCACGGCTCGGGATGAGGATCCTGTATCCATGCCGAGCTGGTGCCTGGCGCTCCCGGGGGCCGAGGTTCGAGCGCCCCAGGTCGCCGCCTCGCGATCGCGCATGTACAGCGAGCGCGGGTGGCCATACTCGGTTGCACCTTCTGTCATCCCGGGAGCCGACCATGTCCAGTGTCTCCGTCATCCTGATCCCGCTCGTGCTCTGCCTGTTCTGCGTCGGCTGCAGCAACGGCGCGGCCAGCGGCGAGGGCGAGCGCCCGAGTGCCTCGCCCGATGCGCCCTCCGATGCCAAGCAGGCCACCGATGCGAGCACCGACGACACAGCGGAGTGGGAGTACCGCGTACGCTTTGAAAACAAGGGCACCCGCAGCGAGAGCCGCCACGGGATGCTGGTGAAGGACGGCAAGCCGGTGCTCGGCAAGCAGAAGGGCGAGACCCGGGAGACGCCGATCGGCACCTTCCGCTGGCAGGGCCTGGAGAAGCCGGTGTTGTGGGCCGATACCGGGTGGACCCGGATCGCCGGTGAGGGTCCGACCACCGAGGTCAGCGATACCGTCGGCCCGCGCCCGCGGCGACTGCCGCAGCCAGAGTAGCCGCGTCGCTTGCCCCGGCCCGCCGTGCGTCATCCTGTAGGTGTCCGACCCACCGGCCCAGGGGATCGACCATGCGTTGGATGATCGTGCTCACCGTCTTCCTGCTCGCCGGCTGCCTCGGCGGTCCACGCCTGTCCTACTACCAGGACGAGCACGGCGAATGGCAGCGTCAGACCCCGGAGCGGATGCGCAGACACCACGCCCACGAGCTGGAGCAGGAGCTGGCCGCAGCCGGCATCGCGCCCAGCCGGGTGGTCATCGCCGAGCTGCCGGCCTACAGCACCGACGAGTTCGACATGGGGCAGTGGCTCTACGAGACGATCACCGCCACCGTGACCGTGCCCGTCTCCGAGCAGGTCGATGCCGAGGCGCTGCAGCAGCGCGCGCGCGACCATTTCCTCTCCTGTCGCGAGCGGTTCTCGACTCCGATCCAGGTGACCCTGGTCCGCGGGCCGATCCAGCCGCTGCGCGAACCGTCCAGACCCGCAGAGGTCGCCGAGGTGGCCGACAGCCCGGCCGACAGCCCAGCCGACGATCCGCCTGGCAGCCCGGCAACTGGCGGAACCCGCACCTATACCCTGCAGCAGGGCGACACCCTGGGCGAGATCGCGGCCGTGTTCTACGGCACGTCGCGGCACTGGCGCAAGATCGTCGCGGCCAACCCCGGCCTGGATCCCGCCGACCTGACCGTCGGCCAGGAGCTGGTCATTCCGCGGCTCGACGCCGATTGAGCGGCGGCTGCATTGTCCGTGGATCCCGCTGCACTCGTCGTCCGTCATCGCCGCGGCCTGCTCAGCGATAGCGAGCTGCTGGTCAACCTCCTGCAGCAGGGCGAGGCGATCGACTGTGACCAGATCGAGGCGCTGTTATCGGAGGCGCTCTTCGAGCGCTTGCTCGCACAGGCGGCGGCGGCCCGGACCGGCGGCTACCACGCTCGCATCCGGGGACGCTGCATCCAACGCGGCGAGTCGGTCACCGACGAGATCGAGGCGGCGATCAATCACGCCTATCGCCGGCTGAACGAACGCTTCGATCCCGATGGCTCTGCGCAGTGAGGCGCCGTGGCTCACGGCGCGCCGTGCGACCATGGGGCCATCATCGGGTCCGCCCTGGCTTCCGGGTCACGCGCTGTTTTGGGTGGAATCGCCCTGCCGGGCGCTTCACAATGGCCTCCATGCGGGCATCCGGAGCGGTGAGTACGGTGGAGAGCCGACATGGCGCAGTCTGAATCCGGCGACGGTTTCGACGTCGAGGACGCCGACCAGCCCGGCAACCTCAATACCACCACCCGTCTGCTGCGGGTGATCAACGAGATCGCGTCGCAGGACAAGCTCCAGGAGATGGAGGTCGACATCGACCTCGAGCTCGAGGACCTGCTCGACGTGGAGGACGCCATCCGCGCCTTGCTCGACGAATTGGCCGTGGCACGCCCGGAGCTCGACGGCAAGACGGCGGGCGATTTCATCGACCGCGAGAGCATCGAGCGGGTGGAATGCGTGCTGACCGATATTCTCGATGCCTGGGCACAGAAGATCAAAGAGGCGCTTCGTGATCGGCTTTAGTTAGGGGGGCGCTGCCCCCCTGGCCCCCCGGCGACCGTCGGTCGCGACTCGCCCGGCTGCGCCGGGCGTGGGCAGCGGTCGCTTCGCTCC
>CAZTGE010000159.1:0-6940 GCA_964612995.1 uncultured candidatus Brocadiaceae bacterium
AGGGCCGCCGAAAACGCCAGCGCAGCTGGCGAGCGACGACCGAGGCGCGTGGTGTGCGGCGAAGCCGCGAGGGGGCAGCGCCCCCTGTGTAAAGAAGCCTCAGCCCTCGGGCAGGACGAAGAGCATGTCGCCCTGATCCACGCGGCGATACCAGGCCCGCCAGCGTTCGCCCGCGGTGGTCGCGAGCTCGAGGAAACCCTGATCGTGGCCGGTGATCAGGTTGTGCAGCTCCTGCGGCCGCTGGAGCCGGGCGCTGAGCATGGCCAGGACCTCTGCCCCCGGCTGGATCGAGCTCACGTCGAGCCCGCACAGCGCCTTCATCGCGTCGTTGACCAGCAGCGGGCGGCCATCGTGGTCGAGCAGCAGCAGGGCCAGTGGCATCGCCACCAGGAGCGAGAGCAGGACCTCGGCGGCGAAGTCGGGAGTGAGCACGGCCGAGGATTCCGATTCCTGGTGCGCCGGCAGCGGTACCTGCGGTGCGGTCGGGCCTGGGGGTTCCTCGAGCGGCGGGTGTGTTGCGGTGTCGGCCGGGGCGCGTTGGCTGGTCGGGTCCTCGACCAGCAGGCTGCTCAGACCGATGGTGACCAGATCGCCCGGTGCGAGCGCGTACGCTTCGCCGATACGCTGCCCGTTGACCCAGGTCCCGTTGCTGCTGCCGAGGTCCTCGACCACCAACCGGTCGCCCTCGGCGGTGAAGCGGGCGTGGCGCCGGCTGGCGAGCGAGTCGGTCAGCGCGATGCCCTTGTCGCCGGGGTGGCGGCCGAAGACCGTCGCACTGTCGGCGCCGAGTTCGAAACGACGTCCGCGCAGCTGGCCCTGGACGCAGTACAGCTGCGGCAGGCTCATCGCGCCCCCGGCGGTGGTCCGGCGAGTACTTCGCTCACCAGGCGCCCCAGCGCCGCGGGCGAGAAGGGCTTGTTGAGGTAGGCGCTGGCCCCGAGCGCGAGGCCGCGGTTGTGGTCCTCGTCGGTGCCCTTGGCCGTCAGGAACACCACGTGGGTGCGCAGGCAGCCCTGCTCGGTGCGCAGGCGTTCGACCACCTCGAAGCCGTTGAGCCCTGGCATGACCACGTCGATGAAGGCGAGGTCGAAGGCGGTGTTCGCGAGTGCGGTGTGGGCTTCGGTGCCGTTGCGGGCGGTGCAGACCTCGTGTCCTTCGCGATGCAGGGCGAAGGAGAGCGAGCGCAGGATGAACGGCTCGTCGTCGGCGACCAGGATGCGGCTCATCGCGTCTCCGATTCAGGTCATGCTGCTGGAGGGGACGTCGGTCTCCAGATCGGCAGACCGCGAAGGATGACTGTCTCCGGTGAAGCGGGGAATGGTGAATTCGAACCGCGCGCCGCCGAGGCGGCGGGCCGAGCGGCAGGCCAGCGCCCCGCCGTGGTGCCGGATGATCTGGCGGCTGATGGCCAGGCCGAGCCCGGTGCCCGCCGGGGCGGACTCGCCGACCCGCTGGTCGCGCCGGGCATAGAACTCGAAGATGGTCTCGCGGTCCTCCGGCGGCACACCCGGGCCGTCGTCCTCCACCGCCACCGTCAGGTCTTGCGCGTCGCCCTGCAGCTCGACGCGGACCGGGCTGCCGGGCCGGCCGAACTTGAGCGCGTTGGACAACAGGTTGACCAGCACCTGCTTGAGGCGGTCGCGGTCGGCGAATACCGGACAGGTCTCCATCGCGCAGACGCAGATCAGCTCGATGTCGAGCGTGCGCGCCTGCGGTCGCATCACCTCGACGCAGTCGTGCAGCAGTGCGACCGCGTCATGTTCGCTCGGTTGCCAGGCCAGGCGACCGCTCTCGATGTGGGCCAGATCGAGCAGGTCGTTGATCAAGCGTGACAGGCGTTCGCTCTCGGTGAGGATGATGGAGAGGAATTCCTCGCGCTCGGTCGGCTCGGTGTCCGGGTAGCTGAGCAGCAGCTCGCTGTAGCTGCGGATGCTGGTCAGCGGGCTGCGCAGCTCGTGGCTGACCGCGTTGAGCCAGTGGCGCTTGAGCCGGTCCTGGCGCTGCAGGCGCTGCGAGTGGTCCTTGACCTGGCGGTTCTGCAGTCGGACCTCGAGTTCGAGCATGCGCTCGTTGGTGATGTCCGTCTCGACGAGGATCAGTCCGCGGGCGCGGCCGTCGGCATCGAGCCGCGGGGCGACGATGACCTGGACCGAGCGATTGGTCGACAGCAAGCGTTGTTCGAGCATCACCGGCTCGAAGCGCAGCAGGCAGCGCTGGAGCGCCCGGTCGACCGCCGGGTCGCGTCGGTGCCGGATGGTGCGGCAGACGTCCTTGCCCGCCAGGCGGTCGCCGTAGCGGGTGCGGGTCGCGCGGTTGGCGTGGCGGATGGTGCCGTCGAGCTCGAGAATGAGCACGCAGGAATCGACCGTGTCGAGCGCGGCGCGCCAGGCGGCGAGGGGGTCCGGCTCGGCCGGCTCGGTCTGGCTCAGGCGGTCGCTGTCGCGGATGACGATCACGCGGGTGCCGGAGAGTTCCTCGCCCAGCGCCTCGATATCCAGCTGCGCGCGCACGATGGCGCCGTCGCGGCGGCGCAGTGCGACCGGTTGCGAGGGCGCAGAGTGGGGGATGGCCTCCTGCGCATGCAGCAGGTCGCCCAGCGACCGACGACCGACGACCTCCTCGGCACCGTACCCGAGCAGGCGTCGGGCTCCGCGGTACCAGGCGACGATGCGCTCATCGGTGTCGATGAGGAAAACGCCGATATCCGGCAGGGCATCGAGGACGTTGTGGGCCAGGGTGTGCGACATGGGAGCGGATGACGGGGCGGGCGTGGTGGGCGGTAGCCCAGGACCATAGACCGCCCGGGCAGCGGGCAAACCGGCAAAGGCGGTGCCAGGCCAGGGCGACTCAAAGCTCGCACATGAGGGTCTTGCCTCGCCTCCACCTGCGTCACTACGGCCCAAGCACCAAAGAGAGCCGGGCGGTTTGACGCAGGTGGAGGCGACGCAAGGCATGCCGACCTGGTGATCGGCGCTCCCGGGGCGAGCTTTGAGTCGCCCTGGGTGCCGGGTGTGTGTCCACCACGCGCCCCAGGCCCCGGGCACGCTTGCGCGCTGATGGCCGCGGCCGCATGCTGCTGCGGATATGCCGATCGGAAACCGGACCGTGCGGCTCGTTGTCGTGCTCGTCGTGCTCGCCGTGCTCGGCGGCGCGGCGGGCATCTTCGCCTGGGCCTGGAGTCCGCTCGAGCGCGTGGCAGCGCCGTGGCGAGCACATATCGCCGGTGGCCTCGACGAGGATGCCGACGCCGAGCTGATCCTGCGCGAGCGCCTGGCCCGACTCAACGCGCGCAACGTGGTTCTGCGGCGCCGGCTGCGCGAGTACGAGGACCTGTCACGCCGACTGGGCCCCGGCTCCGCGGGGGCCAAGATCGTGGCCGAGAAGGTCTTGGGCCGGGCGCAGATCATCGCCCGCAGCCTGCGCCGGAACCGCTGTCATGTGACCATCGACGCCGGGGTGATGGACGGGGTGGTGGCTGGCCTGCCGGTCGTCGTGGGCGAGAGCCTGGTCGGCGTGGTCGCGGGCGAGCAGGCGGGCACCTCGCTGGTCCAGCTGGTCACAGATCGTCACAGCCGCGTCCCGGCTTCGCTGGTGCTCGCCGACGAGGACGGCCGTCCGGTCGGGGAGGTCCTGGGGGTCTGTGCCGGTACCGGATCGCGCGAACGCATGCAGCTGCTGTTCGTGGAGGATCGCGAGGGCCTGGAGGTACGCCCCGGTCTCGACGTGGTCACCGCGCCGGGACGGGGGCAGGTACCGCCCGGGCTGGTGCTCGGCGTGGTCACCAGCGCGGCCCGCGAGCCGCACAGCGACCACTGGTCGATCGAGCTGCGCCCGTTGCGCGATCCGACCCGGCGAGCGACGGTACTGGTCCTGCGTGGTGCGCGGATCCTGCCTCCGGAGGCGGGGACGCTGGGCGAACCGCCGGCGGAGTGAGCCGCCGAGCCTTGCCCCGCCGCGGCGCCGGTCGTAGACTCGCACCATGTCCATCCGTCCTCGTCCATCTGTCCTCCTCCTGACCGGTGCGTTGCTGCTGGGTAGCAGCGCCCTGGACGCCTCCGATCGACCCGTCGGCCTGACCGAGGTCCTGCCGCCGGAGCTGGCGGCAGAAACCGAGATCGTGGTCCGGATCGACAACCCGGAATGGCTGGTCACGAAGACCGACGCGATGATCGGCTCGGTCGGCGGGCGCATCGCCTTCCTGCGTACCCTTATCGCCGAGGGCCTGTTCCACAGCGGCCGGCTCGCGGGGATCGACCTCGGCCGTCCGGCCCTGTTGGCCTATCGCGGCGGCGATGCGCCGCTGATGGCGATCATCCCGGTGCGCGACCGGCGCGCCTTCCTCAAGTCCTTCGGCAAGGCTCGGCTGCTCGACAACCAGATGGTGCGTGTCAACGAGCTCAACGGCACCATCGTCTACAGCCAGAACACCATGCAGGGCCTGTGGGAATACCGCCTGTTGGTGCGCGATCGTTACGCTTGTCTCGCGCGCACCGTAGAGGAATGCCAGCTGCTGTCGCAGGTCGAACTCGAGGTCCGCGATCCGGCGGTGCCGCTCGCCTTCATCTCGCGCGGCCCCACGATCCTGCGGGTCTTTGCCGGGCGATTCGGCACGCTCAAACGTCTCGCGATCGAGGCGGGGCTGTTCACGCATCCTCTGCAGAACATCCTGCTCGACCACTGGTGCGCCAACATCGATCAGATCGAGAGCGTCAGTGGCCGGATCCTGCTCGCCGAGGACGACGTCGCGCTGCCGCAGATCTACATCCGTGGCCGGGCCGAGACTCCCCTGGCCTTCTGGATCGGCCGACAGCACAACCGCGCCAGTCGGCTGTTGCCGGTGGTCACGCGCCGTGACGACCTCGTCAACCTCCACGGCTCGATCCAGTGGCAGGGCGAGCTCGAGGACTTCGGTCGCCGCCTGCTCGAACGCATCGCCGCCGAGTTGCCGCCGACGCCGGAGGAGGCCGAGCCGGTGCTCGATGCGGAGCGCGAGGGCGCGATCCGCAGCTACTTCGCTTTGCTCGACCGCCGCGGCGCCTTTGCCGCCGCCTGGGAGATGCACGATGGCGCCTCGGGCCAGCCGCTGCTGGTCTCGCGCATGGCTTGCGAGCAGCAGCTGCCGCACGACTTCCTGCGCGGGCAACGGGCCCTCGACCAGCTCTTCGCCGCGCTGAGCCAACACCAGGTCGGCAATCTTGGAACACTGGGCGGGAAGGTGAGCTACCGGCGGCCGGTGTCGGAGACCGAGGGAGCCGAGGTGCTCAAGGTCGCGCACGAGCGCCATCTGGTCGCCGCGCTCGCGGCCCAGGCGGCCGCGGCCAACGTGGCGGCCACCACCATGGGCACCATTCTCGAAGAGGACCGCTCGCCGCACGGGGCGCCGGGGATCGCCGTCCTGCGGCTGCAGCTCGACGCCATCCTCGCCCGGCTGGATGCGATGCGCGCTGGTACGGCCCGCAGTGGCGGGCTCGATCTGGACGTTGCCGCACGCATGGTTTCGGGTCAGGACCTGCTGATCGAATCGCGTCTGCCGCTCGAGAAGATCAACGAGCTGCTGCGCAGCACCACCTTCGCGGTGGACCAGGCGCCGGCCGAAGACGGCGAGCGGCGCTGAGCGCGCTACGCCGCCCCGGGTTCGCTCGGGTTTTGGCTGGCCTGCGCGCGGCGCTGCCTAGGCTTCGGCGCCGCATGCCACCCGAACTCAAGCGAGGTTGACCATGACCGTACGCAAAGTCGCAATGCTCACCGCCGGCGGCCTGGCCCCGTGCCTGTCCAGCGCCGTAGCCGGGCTGATCGAACGCTATACCGAGATCGCTCCCGAGGTCGAGATGATCTGCTATCTCGGTGGCTACAAGGGCCTGCTCAAGAGCGAGTACATCGAGGTGACCCCCGATATGCGCTCCAAGGCCCACCTGCTGCACCAGCACGGCGGTAGCGCCTGCGGCAACAGTCGCGTCAAGCTGACCAACGTCGCGGACTGCCTCAAGCGCGGCCTGATCGAAGAGGGACAGGATCCGCTCAAGGTCGCCGCCCAGCGCCTGACCGAGCACGGCGTCGACGTGCTGCACACGGTTGGCGGCGACGACACCAACACCACCGCTGCCGACCTCGCCGCCTACCTCGAGCAGAACGACTATCAGCTCACGGTGGTCGGTCTGCCCAAGACCATCGACAACGACGTGGTGCCCATCCGGCAGAGCCTCGGCGCCTGGACCGCGGCTGAGCAGGGGGCGCGTTACTTCTCCAACGTGGTCGCCGAGCACAGCGCCAACCCGCGCATGCTCATCGTCCACGAGGTCATGGGCCGGCACTGCGGCTGGCTGACCGCCGCCACTGCCGAGAAGTACCGCGAGATGCTCTACAGCAAGCCCTTCTGTCCGGGCTTCCCCTTCGACGAGGAGGAGCACGAGGTCCACGCGGTCTACGTGCCGGAGATGACCATCGACCTCGAGGCGGAGGCCGAGCGCCTGCGCAAGGTCATGGACGACATCGACTGCGTGAACATCTTCCTTGCCGAGGGCGCGGGTGTCGAAGAGATCGTCGCTCAGCTCGAGGCCGACGGCGAAGAGGTCCCGCGCGACGCCTTCGGTCACGTCAAGCTCGACGTGGTCAACCCCGGGCAGTACTTCGCCAGGCAGTTCGGCCAGCGCATCGGGGCCGAGAAGACGCTGGTGCAGAAGTCCGGCTACTTCAGCCGCAGCGCTCCGGCCAACGTCGATGACCTGCGCCTGATCAAGAGCTGCACCGACCTGGCTGTCGACTGTGCGCTGCGCCGCGAAGGCGGGGTCATCGGTCACGACGAGGACCAGGGATTCCGTCTGCGCGCGATCGAGTTCGATCGCATCAAGGGCGGCAAGCCCTTCGACATCGACCAGGAATGGTTCGACCAGCTCCTCAAAGCCATCGGCCAGCCGAAGGGGGCCAAAGCGCCAGGCCACGA
>CAZTGE010000159.1:7040-9204 GCA_964612995.1 uncultured candidatus Brocadiaceae bacterium
GCCGGCGCTTTGGCCCCAGGGCGATAGCCAGGGCCCCATCGCCCTGGAAATGGTCTGCTCAATGGGGCGGATGTGCGCGCAACAGGCGGCGGGCGTAGCGCCGCATGCGCAGGTAGCGGTTGAGATGCCGGCCGATGCCGTGGAAGTGGACGATGGGCGCGTCCTGGTCGGCTCTCTGGTGATCCGGATCGCGGCGGGGGAACCACATTTGTCGGTCGACCCGGCAGACCGGGATCGCGCCGCGGAGCATCGCAGCGTTGAGTCCCGGCTGATCGAAGCCGGGCCCGGCTCTGTCGGCGCACTCGACGAGGATCCGCTCCCAGGCGGCCAGCCAGCCGGGCAGGTGCCGCCCCGGCGCGCACCAGAAACCGCTGTTGATACCCGGAGTGGTCTCGCCGTGTTCGGCGAGTTCCCTTGGGCTCAGGCAGCGGGCGCACATGCCGTGGCCGATCGGATGGCAGAGGTCGTCGCAGGCGACCAGGGCATCCGCGGCGATGCAGCGATCGAGGAACGGTGCCACCGGTGCGCGGACGACGATGTCGCTGTCGAGGAACAGGACCCGATCGTAGGCGGTGAAATCGATCGAGTGCGCGGCGTGGATCTTCATCCACTTCGGCTGGGCCCGATCGACAGGGTCCTCGACCACGATGCACTGAGCCCCGCCGGGCATCCGTGCGGGGCGGTCGGTGAACACGCGGATCTCGCCGGTGAAGCCGCCGGGGCCACGCAGGCAGCGGATGGCGGTGGCGGCGGCCCAGCGGAAGCGGCGTTTGCCGGCGGCGACGAGATAGGCGAGGTCGCACGACAGGGCGTCGCCAGATCGGGCGTCATCATGGGGTCGCATGTGGCTGGGCCGGGATGGTATAGCGTGCGAAGATGGTGTGGCCGTAGCGGTTGAGATAGGATGTCATGCTCGGATGTCGTATGTGCCGCAACGCTTCGAGCCAGGGCGGTCGCTTCTTCTGGCATGCAACGAGTTCGTCGAGTTCGATGTCGTGGATCCCTGCCTGCGCTGTCAGGAACCGCTGTGCCTCTTCCAGCGAGAAGAACCATTTGTGCCGATCGACCGGTTTGTGGACAGGCAGTCCGTAATGGGCGATCGCTCCGCGCCCCCGGGCAATAGGAAGCCGGGCATTGGCCCAGTTGCCCGGTAGGGAGATGATCAGGTTCCGCGCGCATACGCGGATCAGCTCAGCGAATATCTCGTGCAGGTTGTCCAGGTGCTCCAGGACATCTGTGCAGATCACGGTCTCGAAGCTGTCGTTCTCGAACGGCAGGGCCGGCGTGGTCTCCAGATTTATCGTCAGGTCGGCTGTATCGTTGAGATCGATCCCGGTGTAGTCCAGCTCTGGTAGCAGTCGGGCAAGATAGCGGTTGTCACAGCCTACGTCGAGTGCGTTGTTCTCGATGTGCTTTCCGAAATGCCTGACCACGAAGTCCATCCGGTCTTGCCGTTGCTTGAAGCTGGCGCGCACGATTTTGAAAGTGGGCGTGAGCTTGCGAGTGGTGGTCATGTCGTTGTTTCCTGAACTGTGAACGATGAGTTGATGCACGAGGTCATGGCGCGGATCGGTCAGCCTTCGGTGCCATGGTTGGCGTGTGACGCTCGGAGCCAGGGGTCTTTTGCGGTCTTTCGTGGGGGCGGTGCGAGCCGCGAAGCGATCGGCGGTGCGGAGACGTCTGGACGGGCATATGGTCAACGATCGAGCCAGAAGGCCAGCCGAATGTGGCATTGACGAATGGGCGGCTCGAAGATTCGAGGTAACTACTCAGGGGCTTCGCCCCTACGGTTCTCACTGCGTGAGGACCTGCCCCTCTGGCTTGTTCGTGGTTCGCCTGGATCTGCCGGCAGATTCAGGCGTGGGCGGATCGGTTGCGCCGAAACGTATCCGCCCTCGGGCGGCACTTGCTCCTCGGCCTGGCGGCCTGGGGGGCTGCGCTTGCGCTCCGCGGGCCGCTGGCCCCACTGGGGCCAGCTATCGCCTGCGGCGACACCCGCTTCGCTCACCACTCGGCGCCAGGCCCCATCGCGTACGATGGGGCCCCGAAAAAGGGCGAGGTAACCACTCATGCCCGATGGGCCTGAGTGGTTACGATCCGAGTGCCAATCCATAGCGCGGACACCGCCCGCACCCCAAGGGGCATTGTAGCGGGCGGCGCCCGC
>CAZTGE010000160.1:0-9104 GCA_964612995.1 uncultured candidatus Brocadiaceae bacterium
CTCCTCTGTCGGCCGGTCGCCCGGCCAGGCCTGGCCGGGCTCCGGTCGCTGCGGACGGGCGCTTTTGGCTTTTTGCGGGACGCGTCAGCCATGAGCGACCTGGGGCCGCAGCCCTCGGCCATTGTCAGTCGACGATCGTGACCCACATCGGCGCACGCTGATGCAGCAGGTCCGGATCCTCGCTGTCGTAGTGTACCCGGGTGAGCACCCGATAGAGCTCGATCGCATCCGCGTTGCGCATGCGCACGCAACCGTTGCTTTCCTTGACGCGGACCGCCTGCTCGGGATCGCCGTCGTAGCCGTGGATACCGATTCCCTGTTGCTGGATCTGGTCCGGACGCAAGCGCAGCCAGATCGGACCGAGGATGTTGTCGGGATGGCCGTACGGCACCACGCGTCCGTCCGGCATGGTCCACTTCGGATGCCAGGCCCGGGTATCGATCTGCGCCTTGCCGGTCGGGGTCGGGGTCTCCGGAGCGCCGATGCCCACCGGATAACGTCGGGCAAACAGATCGCAGATGTACAGGTCGAGATAGTAGCCGCTCTTGTCGACGTATAGCGAGAAGCCCTTCTTCTTGGTCCGCACCACCTTGAGCCGCTCGCCGACCTGCAGACGGGTCGGATCGTCGATGTTGTTCAGCAGCATCACGTACTCTTCGCTGATGCCGTACCCACGCCCGATGCGCCCAGGGGTCTCGCCCGGGGCCACGCGGTGGTGGAGGAAATACGGATGGTCGGGATCCTCGTGGACGACCTTGGTGAAGAAGATGCGTTCGCCCAGGGGCGTCAGCCGCTCCTCGATCAGCCGCTGCTGCATCTGCTTGAGCGGCGGCTTGTTGTAGGTCGCACGCAAGGCCGCGGTATAGGCAGCCAGCAGCGATGGCGCCTGTTGATGGCCGGCGGGGTCCTGGCCGGCATCGACCACCTGCTTCCACGCAGCGTCCGCCTTCGCCAACCGTTGGCGTAATTGCGCATCCAGGCCGTCGGACTCCGGCGCCTCGCCACCATCGCCCGCACCATCGCCCGCGCCATCGCCCGCGCCATCGCCCGCGCCATCGAGCGACAGGTCGCCGCCGTCATGGTCCCCAGCAGGCTCGCCGTCTTCGGCGTTCGCCTTGCCGTTCTGACCGTTGTCTTCGGCCGCTTCGGCGCTCTCAGCGCCGAGACCGAACCAGTGTCTGGTCCAGGCGAAGTAGCCGACCGCCCCGACAATGATGACGAACACCAGAAACTTCTTCATGCTCTCTCCCTACGCGACTTGCCCGCTCGGCCCCCCGGCTTTCGCCGGATCGGGCACAGCTTGCTCGCACGACCGGACGGAGCAACCGCCAGCCCGCGGCGGAGCGGGCCGGCGTTCATGCTGCGCCGTGCGCCCGCGCCTCGGCGAGATAGTCGGCGACGATCCGGATGAAGTCCTCGGGAGTGGCGATGCGGACGAAACGGTCGCGGAAGCGACGCACACCCGGTTGGCCGTGGAAATAGAGCAGCGAATACTTGCGCATGATGCGGATACCCCGCTCGGGGCCGTAGAGCTCGAGCACCAGCGCGAAATGCTCGTGCAACAGCGCCGAGCGCCGCTCCAGATCAGGTGTGGCGGATGGCTCGCCGGCGAACCGGGCGCTGAGCTCGGCGAAGATCCACGGCCGACCGATGGCGCCACGCCCGATCATATAGCCGTCCACCCCGGCCTCGTCGCGGGCCCGACGGATGTTGTCCTCGTGGTGCATGTCGCCATTGGCGATCACCGGCACGTCGACCGCTGCACGCACCTCGGCCAATCCGGCGAAATCGAGCTGTGCTCCGTGCTTCGACTCGCCGGTGCGGGCATGCACGGTGATCACATCGACTCCGGCATCCTGTGCGATGCGCGCGACCGCGACCCCGGTGCGGCGGTTCTTGTCGTAGCCGAGGCGGATCTTGACCCCCAGGGGCACCGTGGTGACAGCACGCATCGCGCGCAGGATCGCCCCCACGCGCTCGGGCTCGCGCATCAGCGCCACCCCGCAACCGGCCTGTTTGGCCTTGCGCACCGGACAGCCGCAGTTGAGGTCGACCAGATCGGCTCCGGCCTGCTGCAGCTCCACCGCACACGCAGCGCAGAGCTCCGGCTCGCGACCGTAGACCTGCATCGCCAGTGGCCGCTCCTCGTCGCGATGGGCCACCGCGGTGGCGAAGGCGCGGTCTGCGCGTCGCTGGGCCGGGGTCATCGCCGCGACCATCTCGGTCGCGACCAGGCCGCAATGGCCCATGCGCTTGACGATCAGGCGGAAGGGCAGATTGGTGTAGCCGGCCATCGGGGCGAGACAGAGGTTGTTCGCCAGCTCGAGCCCGGCCAGACGCAGGGGATGGATATAGCTCATGGCAATCGGGGCGGGCCGTCGCGGCCGTCGCGCGCTACGGCGCTCAGCGCTGGAAGATCGGCAGGTAGTTGTTGGGGATCTGGAGGATGATCAGCGCCATGGCGGTGTTGAAGCCGGCACCGTAGGAGGAATCCGGTCCGAGCCACAGGCCGTCGGCCTTCTGCAGTTCGACGATCGTCGGCCATGCGGCCTGCCAATAGGTGGCCCAGTCCTCCTCCTGCGGCGAATGGAACATCGCCTGCGCACAGTAATACTGACCATACCAGAACCAATTCGACTGCGCCTCGAGGTGCTCGGCGAAATTGTCCCGCAGAAAACCCAACGCCGGGCCGAGGTGTCGATCCTCGAGCCCGGAAGCGGCGCCTGCGCCGATCAGGCACATGCTACCGGCCGCCGAACGTGGCACGCCACGCGCGCCCTTGGTACCCCAGCCACTCGAACTGCTCGCCTGGTAGTCGAAGCTGCCGTCAGCGTTGGCGCAGGAGCGGACGTAATCGACCGCCGCGGCCATCACCCGCTGGCTCTTGGTGCCTCCGATGCCGATGTTGTAAGCGGCACGGATGGCCATGATCTGACAGATGGTCACCGAGATGTCCGCATCGACCGGGGTCGGATAATAGCGCCAGCCGCCCGCCTCGTTCTGCGAACGGTAGATCAGATCGAGCGCCGCCTCGAGCGCGCTGCGCACCCGACGGTCGTTGGACATGCCATGGACCTCGGCGAGATAGAGCGTGGCGAAGCCGTGTTCGTACATCCCCGCGTGGTTGTTGCTGCCGAGGAATCCGGTGAGCGCATCCTGGTTGTCGAGCACGTGATCGAGACACCGGGCGCTGGCCTCCTTGTAGGCGCCGCGCGTGGGGGTATGGCCACCGGAGAGGAAGGCCATGCCCGCCAGTGAGGTGATCCGGGTGCCCTGATCGACGCTGCCGTCGGGCCGCTGGATCCGAGCCAGGGCGGCGAGTCCACGATCCACCGCGGCTTCGAGCCTAGCCTGCGGCGCTTCCTCGGCGCCGAGTGCCGCGACAACCAACCAGACGAGCACGATCCTCATGGGCTCTCCTCCAACAACAGCTCGAGGAAACGACGATAGAGCATCAGGCCCTCCACCGGCAGCTCGCGATCGAGTGATTCCTGCAACTGCCGGCGCATCACCGGCGGGAAGCGCATCAGCCAGGCGCGGGTCTCATCGGGTGTCTCGACGGTCGCCTCGTCGCCGGCCTCGCCCTCGGCGACGTCGGCCACCTCGCCCGGCGTCTCCTGCTGTTCGTCTCCCTCTTGCTCTTGTTGTCCGTCCTCGCCCTGGCGATCGCGGTCTGCGCGCTGACGCTCGCTTTCCCCGGTCTGGCGTTCGCTGCGCTGCGATCGCTGCGATGGCGAGGGTTGGGGTTGCTGATTGCGCGAGCGCTTGGCCTCGGCGAGCACCCGGGTCAGGGCCGCGCTGACCGTGTCCTGCTCGTTGAGGGTGTGGGCCAAGCGCTCGTCGCCCTGTTCGAGTTCGTAGGCCGCGCTGGCCGCGGCGCGGAAACCGCGTTGCAGCAACACGTGCGGTCGGCTTCCGGGGCGCGTCATCTTGACCAGCGCCTCGCACAGGTCACGCAACTCGGCCTGGCGGGTGGCGAGATCGGCCGGATAGCCGGCGGCGGTCAGGGCCCGCAACTCACGCTGTTCGCTCGCCACCAGCGCGATCTGCGCCCGTGGCGGGAACGGCGCCTGGTTTGCCTGTTGGTCGCCCTGCGGCCCCTGCTCCTCGGGCTCCTGTTCGTCACCGCTGGGCATGCTGTCGACGATCGCCAGCAGTCGCTCGAGCTCGTAGAGCGCGGTGGCGGCCAGCCGCAGACCGCGCTCGCCCAGCGCCGGGGTGAGCAGGTACTCTACGCTGCGGCCAAGGGCGGCGTCGACCCGTTCGAGCGCCCGCTTGGCGATCGGCATGTTGTCGAGGGCCTTGATCCCCTCTTCCTGCAACACCAACTGGATGCCCTCTTCGCGCTCGGCCACCGGTGCGAGCATCCGCTTCTCGCCGAAGGTCAACGGGGCATCCGGCTCCTGGCCACGACGCTCCCGCGCGGCGCCCATGTCCTGATGCAGCTGATCGAGATCGCGCACCACCCGCGCCTGCTGGTCGCGCAGCCGTTCGATCAACGCGAGGATATCAGGCGGCTGTTGTTCGTCTTCGTCATCCTCTGCGGCCTGGTCCTGCTCAGCCTCGCCCTCCAGCGCACGCTGGGCCTGACGCAGCTGATCGGCCGCCGTCCGCGCCTCGCGTTGCGCGCCGGACCGATCGCCCGCCCCCATGGCATCGGCAGCACGTTCCTGGGAACCCTGGGCCCCGGCGAGTGCTCCCTGCGCGTCCTGGTTCTCGACCCCCTCCTCGTCCATGCGCTTGGCCAGCGCCTCGGTGTCGCGACGCAACTGATCCTGTCGCTCACGCAAGGTGCCGGGCGGAGCCCCCTCCTCGAGCTCCCGGGCCAGCGCCTCTTCGCGATCGGCCAACTCGCCGGCAGCGGCGGCGAACATCGCCGCATCCTGCCCGCCGCGCAGCTCCTGCAGCAGCTGCTCCATGATCGCGATCGCTTCCTGCTGTTGCGCGATGGCGCCTTTGCGCCCGCGATCGCGCGCGAGCACATCGGCCGCCTGAGCCAGCAACCCGGCGGGCTGGCGGTCGCGGACCAGCTCTCGTGCCGCTTCGCGCGAGCCGGTCGACTCCGAGAGCAGACGCGACTCCCATTCCTTGAGCTGACGCGCGATCACAGCCTGACGCTCGGTCAGACTGCCCTGCAGCGCGTCGCCCGGCGCATCGAGTTCACGGGTGGCGTAGCGCACCACGAAGGTGCTGCTCTCCGTTGCCAGACTGCGCTCCTGCTCGAGCAGACGGGCGAGCGTATCGGCCAGATCGCCGCTCTGCAGCAGCGAGGCGAGCGCACGTTCCGCCTCGCCCAGCGCCCGGTCGGCGCTGCGGGCGTTCTCGAGGTCGCGATCGCCGCTGGCGGCGCGCGAAAGGCGTGGCAAGGCCTGTTCAGCGACCAGATCGGCCGCCCGGCCCAGGCGTTCGAGCGGCTCGGATTCGAGCTTGTTCTGCTGCCAGCGCCGTCGCACCTCGTTCAGATGCTCCTCGGCGCGGCGGGCGACGGATCGCGCCGAACGGGCGGCCATGGTCATCTTCTCCGGTTCGCCGATCCCCGGGGCCAGCTGATCGCGCGCCAGCGACAGACGATCGCGGGCTTCGCCGAGCATGCGGTCGAACTCCTCGCGCAGGGCCTGCTCCTTGACCACCCGCAGCGCGAGCGGGTCGCTGCGGCCTTCGCCGGGGCCGGTGATATCATTGGCATCGCGCGCCACCGCCACCAGCAGCAGCTCCTGCCCCTCCGCAGCCTGATCCGCGATCACCAGTTTGTGGGCACGCGAGGTCTCGCGCTGCCGCTGGCCCGCCACCAAGGGCAGGTCGAAATCGCGCAGCAGACGGTAGCCCTCCTCGTCGCGCTCGGCCTGCGTCGCCGCTGCGGCGTCCGCCTGGTCGCCGCGCAGCTGACCGCGCAGTTCGAGTGTGGTCAGGCCGAGATCATCGGTCGCGTTGATCTGCAGCGGGATCTCGGCCGCCAGGGTGACCGCCTCGTTGGGGCGGGGGCCGTGCAGATGCACCCGCGGACGGGCATCGAGCCGCAGGCTCACCGGCACGGACTTGCGCGGGTAGGCGTCGATGGCGAAGGCCTCGTCGTATCCCGGGAAACGATGGCGATCGCTGGCGTCGAGATGCAGCTCGGCGCCCTGGGTGATCGGCAGCGCGAAACGATGCTTGCCGTCCTCGCCCTGGGTCACAGGCACGAGCGCATCACCGTAGCGTACGGCGAGTTCCTGCTCCTCGGCCGCGGGATGGCGGGTGAAGGAGAAGGCGGCTTCGATCCGGCTGCCGGCAAGCACCTCGACTGCGCTCGGGCTGGCCACGGTGGTCGGCGCGAGCCCGGCGTAGGCCGGCGGGGTGATGGTGAAAGCGATCGATTCGAGTTCGGGGCGCTCGACCACCAGCGCGCGACAGATGTCCTGGCGCGAGTCGCCGTAGCCCACCGCGATGCGGTGTTCGCCCGGTGGCAGCGCCAGCTGTTCACGCCAGGGCCCGGTCAGACTCTCAGCGGTGAAGCTGCCGCTGCGCTTGCCGTCGCGCGCCTCCCATTCCACTCGCAGCGGGGCCGGCCCGCCACGCAGGGCCCGCGCCCGCAACACGATCATCGCGTCGGCGCTGACCACTGGTTGTTCCAGGTGTGCCTCGACCGCGCAGCTGCGCGGATGGGCGTATTGCTGGCTCCAGGGCAGGAACACCCGACCGCCGGCGGTACCGAGCCAGGCCGGCCACTGCCAGGCGATCGCACCGAGCACCAGGGCCAGGGCCACGGCGGCGCCGAACGAACGGCGTGAGCGATCGAAACGCACCATGTCGCGCAAGGCCGAGCGATCGCAGCGCTGGGTGATCACTGCCTGGTCCTGTTCGCTCAGCGGCAGGCCGTCGACCGCGGTGAACAGGCGCCCGTCGAGACCGGGGATCCGGCGTTCTGCCAGCCCGGCGAGCACGGGCGCGCTCATGTCCTGCCTCAAAGGCCGCAGGAACCGACGCCAGATCACCACCGCAGCGGTCGCCATCAGCGCCGCCAGACCCATCGCCCGCAGCCAGGCGGGAACGGTGTTGATGTAGTCGAGCACCGCGATCAGCAGGAAGCCGGCGGTGAGGTAGGCGAACAGCCGCGCTCCACCATCGAGACCGAGCGCCGCGCGCAGACGGGTGCGTACCGAGTCGAGGAATCGCAGTGGCTCCATGGCCCGGACCTCCCTTTGCCGAACCTACGCCCGCAGCGCGAACGATCCAGCGAAGATGACTGGCATCAGCCGTGCCTGTCGAGCGCAGAGCGCCGGTGCATGACCTGCTGGAGCCCTGGGTGCCAGTCCTCTGCGGGTCGCGTTCAAGCAGTGCAGAGCGCCGACAGCGGTCCCAGCCCGTGTCCAACGAGCAGACAGCCCTGGGCCCGCTTGCGCATGGACCCCATCTCCGCTGCGGCTAGAGTCCTTGATGGCGTGGAACTCGTCCTGGCAGGTCAAGTTCTGCAGATCGCTGCCAGATCGCGAGTTCCATGCCGCCAAGGACTCGGGGTCCGAGGGGCTTGCCCCTCGATGTGAGAGTCTGGCGGGGCGATGACCCGCATAATGCCCCTTGCGGGCTGGGGCAGCGCCCCGCTAGCCTGATGCTATGCTCTGGTTGCTGGCGGTGTTCGTGAGCGTGGGCATGAGCCTGTGGCTGCTGCGTCAACGTGTGATGACCGGTACCGGCGTGCTGTGGTATCTCGCCTGGGCCATCCCCCTCGCGGCGGTGGTCGTGGCGGTCCTCCACTGGCCGACCATGTTCGAACTGCGCAAAGCCGTGGCCCTGCTGGTGATGCCGATGGGGCTGATCTGGCTCGCACTCATCGCGCTGTGGATCCTGCTACGCGAGCATCGCGGTCCGGCGCTGGGCCTGGGCCTGGTGGTGACGCTGTTCACGTTGCTGGGCAACGCCTGGGTCGGCGGGGCCTTGGTGGCGCTGCTCGAGGCGCCCTATCGCGATCACGATCCCTTCGCCGTGGCGCCGCTCGACGCGGTACTGGTCCTCGGCGGCGGCACCGGCCACGACCCCTTCGACCGGGCCCAGCTCGGCGAGGCGGGCGATCGTCTGCGCTTGGCGGCCGCCCTCCAGCGCCGCGGGCGCATCGGCGTGCTGGTGGCCTCGGGTCGCCACACCGGCGCGCTCCGCCAGCCTCGCGATCATGCGCGCGACACCCGCGCATTGTGGCTGCAGTGGGGTGTGAACCCCGGAGCGATCCACCTCCTGCCGCAGGGCCGCAACACCAGCGAGGAGCTCGCCGCCTTCACCGCGCTGTGCCGTGAACGCGGCTGGCGCCGGGTCGGGGTGCTCAGCTCGGCCTGGCACCTGCGCCGGGCCACGGCGGCGGCCCGCGCGCACGGGATCGATCCGGTCCCCCTGCCGGCCGATTTCCGCGGCGGCGTTCCCCCGCCCACGCTGCCGAACTGCATCGTCCAGCACGAGGCCTTCGAGCTGAGCACCATCGCCTGCTGGGAGACCCTCGGCCGGGTGCTGGGCCAGTAGGCCAAAGACGCCGCGGCGGCTCAGCCCGCACGCAGCGCCGCGGTCACCACCTTGTCGAGTTCCTGACGGAAGTGGCGACGGTCGCGCTCGTCGAGCGCCTTGGGGCCACCACCGACCTCGCCTGCGGCGCGCATGTACTGCATCAACTCGCGCATCGCCATGGCATCGCCAATGCTGTTCGTGTCACGCCGCTCGCCGCGGGTGGTGATCACCAGCGCGCCGGCTGCGATGCAGCGCGCCGCGAGCGGGATGTCATCGGTGACCACGACATCGCCCGCACCGGCCCGCTCGGCGATCCAGTCGTCGGCGGCGTCGAAACCATCGCCGACGACCTCGAGTCGGATCTGCGGATCGTCGGGCATTCGCATCCAGCTGTTGGCGACCACGTACACCAGCAGAGCGTAGCGCGACGCGACCCGGTAGGTCTCGTCCTTGACCGGACAGGCGTCGGCATCGATGTAGATGATCGTCATCGCTTCCCCAGCGGGTGAACGGCCACGGCCCCGCGTTCCGGCGGACATCCTCTGCCGCAGGCACGAGAGTCCAGCGGCGGCGGGTTTGCGTCCAGGGCGACTCAAAGCTCGCAACTGAGGGCCATGCCTCGCCTCCACCTGCGTCAC
>CAZTGE010000161.1:0-8904 GCA_964612995.1 uncultured candidatus Brocadiaceae bacterium
GCCTCCACCTGCGTCAAACCGCCCGGCTCTCTTTGGTGCTTGGGCCGTAGTGACGTAGGTGGAGGCGAGGCATGGCCCTCATTTGCGAGCTTTGAGTCGCCCTGGGGCGATCGCAGGGCCGCGCAAAGCTCGCCCCCATGGCTTCCGTCGGCGCTGCCCCCTCGCTCCTTTGACGTGTACCCCACGCTCTTCTGTGGTCGCTCGCCAGCTTCGTCGGCGTTCTCGGCGGGCCCATGGCCGCCCTGCGCCAGGGCGACGCGTCGAGGGTCAGACCGTGGTCGCGGACCGGCGGTTGGATGCGTTCGCGAAAAGGCGCTGGATGTTGCATGCCGGATCACAGGACCTGCGCGCAGCGATGCGAGCCGGGGGCGGTGGGCCGTACGGAACCCGCGATGGCCGCCGCCCCATCCCTGCCGCGCTGGAGTCGGATCTCCGGGGGGCCGGGCTTCGGATGGTCAAGCCGGTCGTCAGTCGCCGGGTACCCGGGCAAGGTCGAGACGGCGACACAGCGTCTCCACCAGCTCGTCCACCGGTCGGGTGGCGTCTACCTCCACCGCGTTCTCCGGCGGTTCGAGTGCGGCGAACTGGCTGTCGATCAGCGACGGGTCGAAGAAGTGGCCGCGTCGGCGCGCGGCGCGCGCAGCGACGGTCGCGCGGTCGATCGCGAGATGGACTATGCACAGCGGCGCCGGGCGCGCGAGGACATCGCGATAGGCCTGCTTGAGCGCCGAACAGGCGAGGATCACCGGTCGCCCCTGCCGGTGGCGCGCGGCGAGCAGCCTGGCGAGGCGATCGAGCCAGGGCGCGCGATCGGCGTCATCGAGCGGCTGGCCGGCGCGCATCTTGGCGACGTTCTCCGGCGGATGGTGGTCGTCGGCATCGATGAAGTCCCGGCCCACGGCCCGGGACAGCGCACGGGCGACGGTGGTCTTGCCCGCCCCGCTGACGCCCATGATCACGATGGACCCGGTAGCGCTCATCCCTTGACGCAGACAACCTGTTCGAGGGTGTGGAGCGGTTCGACCAGGTCGCGCTGGGCGGCCATGACCGCATCGATGTCTTTGTAGGCCCGCGGGGTCTCATCGAGTACCGATGCGTCCTTGCGGCATTCCACCCCCGCGGTCGCGGCGGCGTGGTCCGCGACGTTGAAGGTCCGGCGGGCCGCGGAGCGTGACATCGCCCGGCCGGCGCCGTGGCTGCAGGAACAGAACGATGCCGGCTCGCCGCGCCCGCGGACGATGTAGCTGCGCGCCCCCATCGAGCCGGGAATGATGCCGTGCTCACCGGCTCCGGCACGCACCGCGCCTTTGCGGGTGACCCAGCATGCGGCGCCGTAGTGGTGTTCGCGTGCGACGTAGTTGTGATGGCAGTCGATCGGGTCCGGATCGACGGTGAATGGCGGCATGCCCGGGGCGTCGGCGAGCGCCGTGATGGTGCGTTCGAGCATGAGCTGGCGGTTGAGCCTGGCATAACGCTGGGCCCAGTCGACGGCCTGCATGTAATCGGCGAACAGGGGCGTGTCCTCCGCGATATACGCTAGATCGCGATCGGGCAGATCGATCCCTGCGCGCTGGCAGACGTCACGCGCGCGGCGGATGAAGTACTGGCCCATCCGATTGCCGACACCGCGCGAGCCGGAATGCAGCAGGAGCCACACCCGGCTCTGTTCATCGACCGAGACCTCGATGAAGTGGTTGCCGCTGCCCAGGGTGCCGAGCTGGTTGGCCGCATTGCCGTGAGCCAGATCGGGGTGGCAATCGCAGAGTGCGGCGTAGTCGGTGGCGAGCTGCTCGCGCCACAGTTGCTGCACGCGCTCTGGCAGCGTGCTCCAGGCGCCGCGGTCGCCGCGTCCGCCGCGCCCGCTGCGCCCGTGGGGCACGGCCGCCTCGATGGCCTGGCGCAGCTGGCCGCGTGACGGCGGTAGCGCGTCGGCGTGCAAGGAGGTGCGCGCGGCGACCATCCCGCAGCCGATGTCGACGCCCACCGCGGCGGGGATGATCGCGCCCCGGGTGGGGATGACCGTGCCGATGGTCGCACCGATTCCCGCATGCACGTCTGGCATCACCGCCAGGTGATGGTGGATGCAGGGCATGCGAGCGGTGGTGATCACTTGGGCCCGCGCCTGGGGTTCGAGCGGCACCCCGCGGATCCAGGCCCTGATCGGTGCCGCGCCGGGTGCGGTGATGATCTCGTATGCGCTCATCGCTTGACCGTCCTTCCCATCGACCTTCGATCATTTCTCTCGCAGAGGCACAAAGACACGGAGAAATCATGAGAGGCTACCATTGATGGTATTCAGTGATCGAACAGTGGACCTTTGAGGGCCTTGTCTTGATTTTCTTCGGCGACCCGGGTTGCGCCGCGTGCGCTCCGGGGCGACGCCCTCGTCGGACGACGATGCGCCGGGCACAGTGGCTCGCAAGCGGCACGCCATCCGCTTCCGGCCACGGCCAGGGCGCGGGTGGGCTGTCGATCGCATGGCCCGCGGCGCAGCCGGTGTCGATCCGGGTGGCCCCGGCGATCGATCGGCGCATGCCCGCAGGCAGCGTTCGTCCGCGCTCTTCCAGTGCCTCAGGGCTGTCCATCCGGCGGCGAGCGGTCGATCGGCAGGATACGCCGCCCCAGCAGGCGTCGCCAGAGCGTGGCGAAGAGGTCGCCACCGCGCTCGCTGGTCGACCCCGGGCGTGCGAAGCTGTGGCCATCGGCGCTGAGGTGGAAATTGAAGATCCAGGGCCGCGTGACCGATTCGATCGCCGGCTCGAAGGCGGTGAGCTCGCCGAAGCGCAGGTCGCTGAGCAGGGGGCGAGCGTCGACCAGACGCACCACGTACCAGCCGCGACTGAACCAGTCGACGCAGCGCGCCGCGCGGCTGTCTTCCCAACCGCCAAGGAGTTCGGGCTTCTGCGGGACCCAGCGCCAGGCGATCGCGGTCTGGTCGTCGAACAGGCTGGCGTAGCCGATCCAGAAGCCGGGCCGACCATCGCGCTCGCCTTCGGCGAGGCAGCGCCAGAGCACGGTGTTGAAGGCGGTCGGCGCGGAGAGCCAGCGTTCCACCTGCAGATCGGCTGCGGCGAGCTGCTGCGCGAAACGCCGGTCGATCAGCGCTTTGGCGGTGAAGGACCAGGCGGCATAGGCGGTGGCCAGACCGAGCGCGCCCATGGTCAGCGGTCGACGCCACGGCCGGTCGGCGGGGAAGATCAGGCTGGCCAGGGCCGCGATCAGCAGCGGCAGGCTGAACAGTGGATCGATGATGAAGAGGTTGTTGCTCGCGGCCCGATGAGCGCTGAAGGGCTCCCAGATGCCGGTGCCGTAGATGGTGAACAGGTCGATCAGCACGTGGGTCAGCAACACCAGCCACACGGTGAGCAGCGTCGGCCACCAGCCGGGTGCGGCGCGCTGGTGACAGCGCCGGATGCACCAGGCCAGCGCCGGGGTCGCCAGCAGCAGGATGACCAGTCCATGACTCGGCCCGCGATGCCAGGCCAGTTCCTCCACCGGATCGAGCCAGGGATGGGCGAGCACGTCGAGGTCGGGCAGGGTGCCCAGCAGCAGGCCCCAGAGCGCCGCGCCGCGGCCCAATCGCCGACCGAGGCCGGCATCGGCCACCGCGGCACCGAGCACTGCCTGGGTGATGGAATCCATCCGCTCATGACAACCGCTGCGCGCGGCGATGCCAGCGGGGTGTGGCCGCGATCACCAGGGCCGCTCAAAGCTCGCACATGAGGGCCATGCCTCGCCTCCACCTGCATCCCTACGGCCCAAGCACCGAAGAGAGTCGGGCGGTTTGACGCAGGTGGAGGCGACGCAAGGCATGCCGACCTGGTGATCGGCGCTCCCAGGGCGAGCTTTGAGTCGCCCTACCGCGATCACCGGGTGCCGGAAGCGGTTCGGCGGTGGGGTTCATTCGTGCCCGCCACCGGTCGCCCGGTCGCCCGGGCCCCAGCGCTCAGCGCGCTCAGCGCGAGCAGAGCCTGATGCAGGCCTTCTGTCTGGCGCGCACCTCGCACGTGCTGTGGGAACGCGATCAGGCGTGGACGCGGGCGATCGCGCCGGCCACCGCGCTGCTGCACGATCGCGCCTGGATCGCAGAGCGTCTGCGGCAGCAGCTGGAACAGATCCGCCGTTCGGTCGAGCAGTGTCGCGAGCGCGGCGGCGCGGTGGGAAGCGTCGCCGATGCCCTGGAGGCATCGATCACGCGCGAGCCGGGCCGCGACAGCGCCAGACGGGATCCGGCGCCAGTCGACCGCCTACGGCGACGTGCTGCTCGAGCCCGGTCGGGTGCTGCCGCGCGTGCTCGCGCGCGACGAGCGGCACGGCTGAACCGGGCTGGCGCTCATCGTGCCCCGGCGTGCACCGGTGGCACGCCGAGCGCCTCGAGCCGGCGGGCGACGGCCGGGAAATCGGCTTCGTCGACGGTCTGGTGGCCGAGGACGAAACCGTCGCAGCGGCCGATGCGTTGGACCAGGCGTTCGAATTCGTCGATGCTGCCGAGGAATTGCGCCAGTTTGCCGGCCGCGCGGATGCGGGTGTAGATCTCGGGCCAGTCCTCGCAGGGCGGTTGGCCGGTACCGGGGATCCACTGCACCCCGTCGAGTTCGGCGATCGACAGGATGCTGTCGAGATGGGGCAGCTGCCCGGGCCCATCGAGGTGGTAGAACGAGCGATCCAGCCGGCGGCAGCTGGCGGCCAGTTCGGGGCGGACGAAGCGGTCGAACATCGCCGGCGAGATCATGTAGGCGAAGTCGCACTGCAGCATGTAGTAGCTGCCGCTGGCGTAGATGCCGCTCCAGGCGGTGTGGCCCGGATTGCTCGGCTGGAGGACGTCTTCGCAGCGGTCGTAGTAGGCGAACCAGGCGCGATGGATCTCGTCGACCAGCCGTTCGACCTCCGCGGGATGGTCGTAGAGGTCGAGCGGCAGTTCCACGCCGGGGCGGAACGCGGCGAGGATGTCGAGCGTCCCGCCGAGATCGGTCGTGCTGAGCAGCACCCGCCCGCGCCAGCGTTCCATCGCTGCGCGCATCAGCGCGACGACGCGCGCGAAGCAGGGGCTGTCCTCGTTGTAGGCCAGATGCAGGTGGGCGATCGCCGGGCGTGGCTCGGGCGGATGGAACCAGACGGTACGCGTATCGACCTGGGCCCGGCAGCCGAGAAAGGCGGCGGTCACGCCCGGCCCGTAATCGCAGTAGACCCAGGGGAAGCCGTCGGCGGCATGACGCTGCCCGGCGAGGGCCCGGGTCCAGCGATCGACCGCTTGCGCCGGGCTCAGGTCGTCGAGGGCGAAGGCCGGCGGGCAGGCCCCGGCTCCGGGTGCGGCACCGGCCGGGCGCAGGTGCAAGGGCACCAGCGGGCGATCGAGCCGGCCGGCCCACCAGGCCTCGCTGTCGTGGCGGATCCGTTGCCAGTCCGCGGCGGTGAAGGCGGTATCCAGCGCGGCATCGGTGGCTTGGCGTTCGGAGTCGGCGGCGAGCATGGCAGGTCCTCCTGTCTGAGGATTGTAGCAGTCACATCTGGGCGCTGATTGGCTCCAGGCGTCGTCCTGTTAGCGTTTGGCGTCATGCACGAGGTGCTGCAGCTGCCGGCCGATCACGCGGGCATGGTCTGGCTCGTCGATGGCCGCAGACCCCGGCGCCGCCACCGCCACGCCGAGCTCGAGCTGAATTTGGTTCTCGCCGGTCGCGCGCGCTATCTGCTCGCCGGCGGGCTCTACGAGCTCGAGCCGCGTAGTGCGCTGTTCCTGTTTCCGGCCCAGGACCATGTGCTGGTGGATGCCACGTCTGATTTCGCCATGTGGGTCGCGGTATTCACGCCGGATCTGCTCGCGCGCCACTGCCGCAGCGCCGCGACTGCGGCGTTGCGTTCGGCCGATCCCGGCCGCGACTGGTGCCGCCGCCTGCCTGCGCGTACCGTCGCCCGGCTCGACGGCCTCGCGCGGCGGGTGGGTGGGGTGGTCGGGCACGCCGACCATTGCAACGCCGGGCTCGCCTGGTTGTTGTTCGAGGCCTGGCAGGCGCTGGTCGCGGGGGTCGAGGATCCGCCGCCGCCGCGGGCGATGCACCCGGCGGTGGCCATGGCGCTGCGCCAACTCGCCCGGGCTCCCGGCATGCAGTTCGACACCGCTGCGCTGGCGCGCGTCTGCGGCCTGTCCCCCGGGCGCCTGGGGCGATTGTTCAAGCAGCAGGTCGGTTGCGAGCTGGGCGTCTGGCGCACCCGGCGGCGGCTCGAGGAGGTGCGCTACCTGCTCGCCCACGAGCCCGCCCGCTCGCTTGCCGGCATCGCCGCAACGGTCGGCTTTGGTAGCTACTCGGCCTTCCACCGCGCGGTGCGGCGCAGCTGCGGCTGCAGTCCGGAGGCCTGGCGCGCGGTGGTGCTGGGCTCGGCGTCGGACTGAGCCGGCCGCCGTTCAGGGTGCGAGCTGCTCAAGGCGTTCGCGCGCGGCCGCGGCCGCGGCGCTGTCAGGGGCCAGTTCGACCGCCCGTGCGAACACCGCCCGGTTGCGAGCCACCGCTTGGTGCCACGCGGCACGTTCGGCGTCCTGGTCGGCGCTCGGCGTCAAGCGGAGGTAGAGCGGCGCCGGTCCAGTGGCGGCGACGCGCATGCGCAGCAAGAAGACGTGCACGCCGGGGGCGAGGTGTATGCGATCCCGGTCGCGAACCCGCGTGCCCGAGATCCACTGCGCGAGGTGCGCGCCGCCGGTGTCGACCCGCAGGATCTGCTCCCGCTCGCAACGCAGGGCCTCGACGGTGAACAGGGTCTGTCCGGTCGGGTGCGGCAACCGGGCGCAATCGAGCACCTCGCGGCTGTTGTGCGCCACCAGGGCGTCGAACGTATCCTTGGTCGGTTTGGCGGCGGTGAGCCGGTACGCGCCACGGGTGAGTTCGCCGCGGGTGAAAAAACCGCCATCGACTGCGAGCAGCGCCGTGGTCAGCGCCTCGACCTGGTCCGGAGCGACCGGCCCGATGCGCGGGGTCTTGAAGAACAGGCGATAGCCAATGGCCAGCGTCTCGACCTCGGTCTGGGGCAAGGCGACCGGGGCGATGGCCAGCGCATCACGTCGTGGTGGTGGCGCGGCGGGAATGTCTTCGCACAGCAGCCGCACGTTGAGCCGGGCTTCATAGGCTCGTCCGGTCGCGTCGGTGTGCTCAATGCACAGCAATCCGTCGTCGACGCGGGCGTAGAGGCGGTCGCCGTCGGGAACCAGCGGCGTGTCGGTGGTGCGCGGCAGATCGTTGTGGGCGACGATCCGGCCGTCGCGGCCGCGTTGGACCACGGTGAGAGCGGCGTGGGGGAAGGGCTTGCGCCCGCCGCTGGTGCCGCGGTCGAGGTGATAGACGTGATCGCGGGTCACGGTGGGCGGGATCCAGACCGCGGCCCAGCGCAGGGCGCCGACATTCCTGGCCCCGTCGATCTGGGGATGGGCGATGCGCTTGCCGGTGGCGGCGTCGAACAGGTCCAGACCGTGGCCGGTGCCGGTGCCCACCAGGCCGCTGAGCACTCCGTCGTGCCAGGCGAGCCCACCGCCGTGGGTGAGCGATTCCTCCTGCCACAGGAGTTCGCCGGTCACCCGGTCGCGATCCACGGCGGCGACGCGTACGGCACCGTGGGCGCCCCAGTCGCTGCGGTAGAGCACGTCTTCGTGGACGGTGATCCCGCCGTAGTCGTCATGGTTGCCCGGCAACTGAGCGACGACCTTGCCGTCTGCAGCACGGACCACGGTGCCCGATCCGGTGATGATCACCGATAGCGTGCCGCCCGTCGGCAGGGGCAGGCGCAGCGCCACCGGGGTGGTGTTCGGGCGGTAGTCGCGGGCGTCGGTGCGCCAGCGTTCCGCGCCGGTCGCCGTGTCGAGTGCGAGCAGGAAGACCTTGTCGTATTTCATCCATTGCGGCGCCTCCTGCTCGTGGGCCATCTGCAGCACCAGCAGGTCGTCGACCAGCAAGGGCGAGGACGCCTCGCTGCCGTTGGTCATCGGCAGTGGGGTGTGGCGCATCCACACCCGCTCTCCCTCCGGGGTGAAGCAGGCGGTGACGCCGGTGCCGAATTTGACGTAGACCCGCTCGCCATCGCTGGTCGGGGTGGCGAAGGAGAAGCCGCACCAGGGACCGCAGCGGGTGGCCGAGTGGTAGCAGATCGGCCAGTCGGTGCCGCCGCGTTCGTGCAGGAACACCACCCAGCGCTTGCGTGCCGTGCGCGTCGCCGCGTGCATCCGCCAGACGCGTTGCTCCGCCGCCGCACGCTCCATCCCCTGCGCGATCAGCGCCGCGATGCGCTCGCCGTACCAGGCGCCGAGGGCCAGCTCCTCGGCATGCAACGCAGCCGCGGCGGCTTCGAGCTCGGTGGCCTCGGGCATGGCCTGCGGCGCGACCAGCTCGAGGATATTGCAGGGGCGTCGCCAGATTACATCACCGCTGTCGCGATCGAGGCAGACGAGCGTATGCGGCTCTTCACAGCAGTAGATCCGTTCGCCGACGACGATCGGTGCGGCCTTGCTCCACACCAGGGGCGTGAGCCAGCGCACATTGGTGCGATCGTGGATGTTCCACGCGGTGGGCGGTGTCGCGTCCGGATACCGACCGGTGCCGTCGCCGCGATAGCCGACGCTCTGGGCGCACAGCGGGACGAGGATGATGTGGCACAGCAACAGGCGGCCGAGGGGCATGGGTATACTACCGTCGCCCGCCGCCGCCGTTGCCCGCCTGGCCTCAGGGGGTGAGCGCCTCGACGATGCGGTCCATGGCGTGCGCGGTGGGCAGCGGCATGACCGAGTCGATGCGTTGGGCGATCATGTCGATGCCGTGGGCGCTCGGGTCCTGCGTCACCCCGGTCAGCGGCGAGCGGAAGCCGTGCTCACGCCAGGCGAGATCCTGGATCTCCTCGTCCTTGAGCGCATCGATCAGGCGTTTGCCC
>CAZTGE010000162.1:0-8818 GCA_964612995.1 uncultured candidatus Brocadiaceae bacterium
GGACGCGCACCGCCCGCCGTCGATCCGGCACTCGGATAGCACCAGAACGACAACGGACCGCCTTCCCCGTCGCGAATCACCGCTGACGGCAGATCGCATATGGGCAATCAGGTATTCGAGCGCGGTTTGCTACGATCGCAGGCCGCAATCGGGCGGAAATCGCACAACCAGTCGGGCCCAAGGCCAACGATCAGGCCCTCGCGCGCCCAAGGCGCCGCGTGTCAGAGGCGGCATTTTTGAAAGTTGAGCGTCCTGGGTTTCTTGGCTTATGGCTTATGAATGGGAAAGTTGGCGGGTGGCGGAGTAGCTAGAGCACCCTTATGCTGGGTCTGATGCCTTTGAAACGACGGCAATTCGATGATAGATCTCCACCATGCGCTGGAACAGCTTACGCCCATCGGCGATGGTCTTGCAGCCATACTTGGACCACACTGGGCGGTTGCCCTCCCTTCCCTCAAGGACAACGTCTGCCTCGACCATCGCCTTCGTTACCGCAGCTGCAGTATCCTCAGGGAGTCCTTTTGCCGCCCAGATAACAGCACCACATTGTGAGTTGTCATCGGCAAAAGTCGGCGCGAATCCAGCCTGTGCGGCATTTCCCCAGATGGTGGGATGTATGGTAATTACGGCCCCCCACTTATCGCCCCAAGGTGACACCCGGTGTCTGGCATCCTCATCCCCGGTGGCCTCTATGAATACATTCAGAAGATCATACTGAAGGTGTTCATAGTATTTGCGCTTCATATCTTCTAGGGCTTTGATGTCTGACAGGTGTTTCTCCGCAAACGATAATATTTTTTGATCCATGACAGGCTCCTCTCCGAGATTGATAAGATGGGCTGCAAGTTCTTCGCCTAATACACGCCATGTCGATAATTCCTGACCGGACAAGGCTGCTCTCATTTGGTTTGCAACCTGGATAAATCCAATCCCTATCCATCCAGAGTTTCCGGGAATAGCCGCCACATTTCCATGCGGCGAGAGAACGAACTTGGCCAGCTTATCGCGGTCAACATTAAAGGCGCGTGCGATTGCGTCCTCATAATTATCGAATGGATTGACCTGAGCATGATAGACTTTCGTCTCGACAAGGATGGCGCGATCGGGGAGGATTATTGCAATATCCAAACGCTTGTCATCTTTTGTGCGGAACTCTCTGTGAATAGTGGCTGAAGTTGACACCCAATCCTCCCCAAGACCGCAGGCCTGACAGAAGGCGGCGAGAATTGAGGTTCCGAAGCCGTGACATTCGTTCGGACTGATAAAGAACCGCAAGAGGTCGGAGAGAGGGTTTTCGTAATGACCGCGTCCGGCGATATCGAAGAAAGTCATTCGACGCTCTTTGATCGGCAGTTCCTTGGCTAGTTTCATCAGTTCTATGTAGCGATCGATGTCTTCTCGATCCATTCAAAATCCTTTATGTTATTGGCGGCGGGGCGAGGCGGTCTGATTGATTAGGAGTATCACCTGTCAGAAGGAGCGGCGTGGTCCCCACGCTCATTTTGGTTCTCGTTGCGCGGTTTCGTCCAATAGCTGCCGCAAGTCGCGGCCTTTATAGCTCCAGTGCTGCCAGAAGTCCTCGTCTTCTGGTAAGGGCTCTGATCGGCCCAGTAGCCGTCGTGTTGCTAGGCGCAGAGGCATGGCCGGACCGCAACCCTTCATCTCGATAGGCTTGACGAAGGTTCCGCCGCCCTGGGAAGCGACGGTGAACTGGGCGCCGGTGGGCACGAAGGTGAGAACGTCACCAAGCCGCAACGGCAAGTTGGCGAAGGATGGTTTCATGGATTCGCCTGTTGCGTGATTCTGAGTGCTTCCGCCTGTACCCATTTCGCAAGCGCGGCGGGCTTTTCGACGATTGCGTCCGCCCCGAATTGCAGGATCCAGTGGTAGACGCCGCCGAGGCCGGCGGTGTCAAAGGTTAGGCGGACTTCGCCGGATGGGAGGTCTGCCACCTTCTGATTGCAGCCGTAGATGCGGTCGCGGATGAAGGGGATGGCGCCACCGCGAAAGCGGATGACGACCCGGGCACGCTGATTGTCGTTGGCGATGCCGCGAAAGCTTTCCGAGCAGAGACGCTTGGCCTCGGCCTCAATCCCCGATGGGATGAAACCCGGCAGATCGATGACTTCGATGGCACTGGCTCGGCAGAGCTTGAAGTTCTTGAGCCACTCTGCCTCAATGTCCCAGACCCAGCAGTAGGGCTCGCCGTCAGAGAACCAGAGCAGGACGGGGAAGACGCGATACCTTTTGGTCGCCTTGTCGAGTGGGGCGTAGGCGATGGATAGCCCCATTCCCAGGCGACGTGCTCGCAAAATGGCGAGGATATGTTTGGCGGCGAAGGGTTGGCGGGGCGCGCAGGCGGTGCCAACGCTCTGCGGCATCTGGTTCGCTGGGATAGACAGACGTTCGATCAGCCCGCGGAGGGCCGTCGACAGCGGGTTGGCGTCGGCCGAGGCTCCGGCGCCCATGGCATCGCGTGCTGCTTCCAGCGCGACCAATTCGAGTTCTGAGAGGTACTGGATCGGTTCGGGGAGGTGATAGATCGCTGCGGCATCGACCAGGTAGAAGAAATAGCGGTGCTTGGATAGAGCGGCCGGCACCGGGACGGGAAGTTGCTTGCGTGTCACCCGTGCAAGCACGTGATCGCCGAGCTGATCCTGTAAACTGGCCAGATCCGTCTGGACGACGCGATGCTCGACCGGCTTGATCCGGCGCTCGATGAGGGACCGCGAGAGGCGTTCGTGGAGGACTGCCGATGGAAGCGGGGCCTCAGCGAGCTCCTTGAGATAGAATGCAATGCGGCCGTCTCGGGTGTTGCGCATGCGTTCTATCATAGGCGTCCAATCGTCTCTGCGTGAAACATTCTATTCACCTAAGGCCAGGCATTGCAAGCAGCGATGGGTGTGCTTGAAGTGAAGAATCTGGTTCACCTACGATCAATGCCGTGTGGTAGAATCACTATCCGACCAGAGACATACTGCAGTTTTGCTCTGCGCGGGGAGCATCATGGCCAAGAGATATGTAGCCTTCGACACGGAGACTACCGGCGTCCAGCCAGGCTCGAGGGTAGTCGAGATTGCGGCGGTTTGCCTCGGTCAGGACGGTGCAGTTCTGGAGATTTTTGAGGAGCTGATCAACCCTGGCATGACGGTGCCGCCAGATGCAACTGGGGTCCATGGATTGAGCTCAGATCAGCTTGCGGGCAAGCCATCGACCCAGACTGCGCTTGGGCACTTCACCGCCTGGCTGCCGGACGAGGCCGTACTGCTAGCCCACAACGCGCCGTTCGACATGGGGGTGCTGCATTGGGAGTTCGAACGCGTCGGACTCGTCATGCCGGCGGTCGTGTCGGTGATCGATACCCTGCCTCTGTCACGGGCTGCCGCGCCTGGAGGGGCGCACGATCTGACGAGCATGGTTGCACGGTACGGATTGACCATGACGGGCTCGGCCCATCGGGCGCTGCCGGATGCCGATGCGGTGCGTCAGCTATTCCTCGCTTTGTCGTCCGGCCGGCAGTCGGCGCCCGTGACGTGGTCGCCGAGTTATCGGTATACGGCAGAGCTTCCGGGATTCCTCGCCGAGTTGCCGCTCAAGACCGAGCAGGGCGGTCCTTTGTCGTTCGTCTACACTGACCGGCAGGGCCGAACCTTCCCCAAGACCATCACGCCCTATGGATGGGCCGTGGGACGTGGCGGCCTGCAAGTTCATGGCCTGTGCCATTACACCGGTGAGCGACGGACCTTCATGGCTGAGCGCATGACGGCTTACAGGTAGGGGGCGGCGGTATGTTGGTGAATTGTCATTCTGACCCGTTTCAAATCCCACCTGGTCCACCACATGGGAACGGGTCCATAACCCGGCCGGAGTTCTCCGGCGGAGAACGGGAGGACTTGGGCCGTTCTCCGCTTAATCCGGTTCAATTGGCGGGAGCAGTGCGTTCTCCGCTTTCGAGGCCGCTGCGCTAAACCGTGCTAGAACGCATGATAAATGGGGGCTGCGCCGGAGCCCCAGACATAACAAAACACCCACCGGCGAACCGGTGGGTGTTTCTTGGTAGACCAATTGGGACAAGTGCCAAACCGTTCTCCGGCCGAAACACCGGGTCAATCTGACAATCGGCGGCCGGATGACTACTGGATCTCCCAATGCCCCGCGCTGCGGCCACCGACGCGGCGGACGGTGCCGGCATCACGTAAGGTCTTGATATGCTTCTCGATAGCGCGGCGCGAGACGCCGATCTGCTCGGCCATGGCTTCGGCGGTGGTATGGGGATTGGCCCGCATGGCTTGGAGGATTGCCTCCTGGGTGGTCAGCGGCTGGTCGTTTGGCCTTTCCGAACCAGCGCCCCCTTCCGAACCTCTTTCCGAACCTCTTTCCGAACCCCTTTCCGAGCCGGGTTCGGTTTGGCCGGCCGTCTGCCGGTAGACCGTGGCGGTGAACTGGTTGCCGTCGCGGTCGTCGGTGAACTCGATGGCGGGCCAGTCGTCCAGGGCGCGGCGGATGCCGGTGCCGAGGCCGCGGTAGGGCAGCAGGCCTTGGGCGGCCAGGGAGACCAGGATGGGGTTGCGGGTGATGCTGGTGCCGGAGCGGATCTTGGCCACGGTCAAGTGGTTGGGGAGATGGCCCGGGCTGGTGATCTCGATGCGGTCGGCGAAGACGAAGATGCGGATGGTCGAGGAGATCAGGTAGTCGCGGTGGATCAGGGCGTTGGCCACCAGCTCCTCGAAGACGACCCGTGGGATGGTCGGCTGGCCTTGGGTGTTGATGCCCTGGTCGCCCTGCACCTTGGGCAGACAGCGCATGATAAAGGCGAGGGCGCCGTCGCACTGATCGCTCAGGGTGCCGCCGAAGTCCTCGGAATCGAGGTAGCGCTCGCCGTCGATGGCGGAACCCGGGTAGCTGACCGCCTTCACCAAGCAGGTCGGCTGCCAGCGCTGCGGGTTCTTGGCGAAGTAGAGGACGCCGGCCAGATTCAGCTGCCCGCGTTCGGTGGCCAGGTTCAGGTTCTGCGCCAGGATCAAGCACTCGGCCGGGTCGTCCGGCAGCTCCAGCTTGAAGCGCTTGTCGAGGTGCTCGCGCAGGCGGGTGCGGTCGATGGCATCGATGCCGGCCTTGGTAGGCAGCTCGTCGGCGTGGAACTGGGCGCTGATCTGGAACAGCCGGCGCAGCTCCTCTTTGGATTGCACGCGCCGTTTGTCGGACCCGGCCTTGAGCCAGATCACGCCCTGGCGATCGAAGTAGGGCTTGTCCAGGCCCTCGGGCACCGTGAGCACGATGACCACCCGGCCCTCGGCCACGACGACGTTGGCGGTCTCCACCGTCAGCGGCGAGCGCACATGCTGGCTGGCCGCGTTGCTGATCAGTTGGTTGAGGCGCTTCACGTCCGCCGGCGCCAGGCCGGTCATGCTGCCATCATCGGCCACACCCAGCAGGATGCGCCCGCCCTTGCCGTTGGCCATGGCGGCCATCTCTCCGGCCAGACTGTCGGCGTTCTTGGTGTCGGCTTTGAACTGCAGGGCGCTGTCTTCGCCGGCCGCGATGAGGGCGTGGAGGTCGTCGGGTGTCACGGGGCCTCCTTCGCCTGGCGTAGGGCCTTGCCGCGGGCGGTCAGGCGGTAGCGCTGGTTGCGGCTGCGGGGCTTGTCGGGAATGGTCATTTCGATGATGCCATCATTTAAGGCCTGAAGAACATAGGTCTTACGGAAGTGCTCCGGGTCCTTCAGGCCCAGCGCGCTCTGGAGCTCCTGTCGGCTCATTGCTCCCTCGATGGCCAGGGCCAGCCGGAGAACTTCCTGGGTGACTTCCGGGGTGACTTCCGGGGTGACTTCCGGGGTGACTTCGGGGGCCACCAAGGCCTGCTCATGCACCGGCAGCCGGATCAGGAAGTAACTCCGATCCTCGTCGGTCTCGAAAACCGGCGCCGGAGAGCCGTTGGCGGCCATCGCACGGAGGATCTTGGGGATGCCGGTGGAGCGGCCCTCGGTGAGGTCCAGCTCCTTGAGGAACTCGCCGATGCGGCGGTTGCGGTAGCGGCGGCTGACCGCCTTGCCGGCGCGCAGGTCTTCCAGGCGGATCGAGTGATCGGGGCCGGGGAAGCTGAGCACCACCAGCTCCTCGCGGGTGATGCGCACCTCGATGGGCTCACGGATCTCGTAGGAGCGGTGGTAGATGGCGTTGACCACCGCCTCCTCGATGGCGGCCAGGGGGAAGTTGGAGAAGCGTTGGGCCTCCGGTCGGTCCGGGTGCTTGATCACCGTTTCCTTCAGGTAGTTGCGGTCGATGTGCTTCACGGCGGCGCGGGCGATCTGCCCCAGCGGACCACGGAAGACCTTTTCCTCGAAGGTGTCGCCGCCGGGCCCATCGGGGAAGTAGACCACATCCACCTGCGTGGCGGGAAAGAACCGCTCAGGATGCTCGCAGAAGAACAGCAGGCCGACATTCTTCGGAAACGGCCGCTCGCTCGGGCCGCCGATGATGTTCATCTGCCGACCGAGGGTGACCAGGTCCAGCGCGTCGGCCTCGCCTTCCAGCTCGCTGCCGACCTCGTGCAGGAACTCCCTGATCAGGCGGCGGTCGATGGCTTCCAGCTCGGCGCCCTGCTGATAGCGATCATCGAAGGGCACGGTCGCCGCCAAGCCGATCAGCTCGCGCTCATCCTGGCCCCGCGCCCGCACCGTGTTGCTGTGGCGCCGGATGTAATAGGCCCACTCGTTGCTCTTTGTGCCCAGGCCCACCTTGGCCTTGTAGGGCCGGGTCTCGCCGCCGTGGGCCCAGAGCACCAGCACCGTGCGCCCGTCGATCTCGTAGGTGGCGGTAAGCGGGTGGTAGTAAGGTTGCATGGCGTTATTGCCCAGGCCCAGCAGTTCCTTCAGGATAGCATCCACTGCCCCCGGATCGATGCCCTGGGGCGGCAGTACCGGACGGCCGCCCTCCTCGGCCACACCGATCACCACATAGCCGCCGCCCAGGTTGTGGAAATCATTGGCGAAGGCGCAGATGGTGTGCAGCACCACCTCGGGGTTCCAGCCGGCCTTGTACTCGACCCGCTCGCCTTCGACCGTGCGCTGGCGGAGGAGGTCGGTGATGTTGATGGGGAGATGGGTCATGACTACTCCACCTCGAAACGCTTCTTCAAGCGGTCGATGGTGTGGATCCAGCGCTTGGCTTTGGGCTTGGCGACGCTGTTCTGGTTGCCGAAGAACCCCTTTTCTTTGATCGCTTGGTCGAGCGGGAGGGTTTTGATCCAGTCGACCCGGACGTAGTACTCCAGCTCCTCATCGGGCTTGTCGGTGCGTGGGGTTTCGGTGACGATCTCGCTGATCGGGCGTTGGGCGCCTGAGGCGTCGGGCAGTGTGAACTCGGTGATGGGCTTGGCCTTATCGGTGACGCGGCCGACGCCGACGTAGCCGCGGCCGGGGACGTTGACCCAGATGCGGTCGTTCGGTTCCAGTTGGTGAAGTGTGTTGGAATACCAGGAGCCTCCGCCAGCGGCGATGTAGCCGTGTTGCATGGCATCGGCCCAGCGGCGTCTTTCGCCCTCGCCGAAGGAGACGTAGTATTCGCCGTTCCAGGGCTCATCACCGCGGCGCTCCACGACCTTGACCTCGGCCTCGCCGGGGTCGATCAGCCAGACACGGCTGAGGTATTCGTTAGCACCATCCCGGAAGAATCGGAAGAACACGGCGTTGATGGCGGCACCGTATTCATCGGACAGGTAGGTGACGATGCGTTCGGTGCTGTCGTCCAGTTCGCTGGCCACTACCACCAGTTCATGGCCCTCGTTCAGGGCCTCGGGCATTTCCTTGACGCCGAAGCGTTGGCAGAAGGCCTCGTCCAGACTGGTGCCTTCGTGGCCGGGGTGGTGCCTCTTGAGGAAGGCTTCGAAAATGGCTGCGATGTCTTCATCGCCTAGGGTGCGGACCCACGAACCGTAGTCGAGGAGCTGTGCCACTACCTCGCGCGGGGTGCGGTCGCGCTTGAGCTCAATGACGACCAGCTTGCCGTCTGCATCCATGGCCAGCAGGTCGATGAACTTGCTGAAGGCGGTTGGTACTTGCCGCCCGATCAGCAGCAGCGCAGGGTCGAGGATGCTGATGTCCGCGGCGACGATGTCTTCCAGCTGCCGTTCGGTGGGCATGGGGGTGAATTGGACTCGTTCGACTTTGGTTCCGAGTTTCCAGATTCCGACTTCTACTGGCATTGCGCTGACTCCTGTTCAAAGGTCCGAGATGATAGCCTCAAACATCAAGCCCCGCTCCATTCTTGCGTAGCCACTCTTTCCGCTCGCGGTAATTGGGCATGACCTTGTCGACCTCGTTCCAGAAGGCGTCGGTGTGGTCGCGGTGGTGCATGTGGCAGAGTTCGTGGACGACGATGTAGTCGATGATGGTTTGCGGGGCCATCATGCATTTCCAGTGGAAGGCGAGTCGGCCCTTGGCGGTGCAGCTGGCCCAGCGGTGGCCGAGTTCGCGGACTTCGATGCCGGCCGGAGCGACGCCAGCTTTGGGTGCGTAGTAGTCGACCCGTTCGGTGATGCGCTCGGTGCCCTTTTGGATGTAGTAGGCTCGAAAGGCGGCCTTGGCGGAGGCGATCTCGCCGCTTTCCACCAGGTCGCGGCGAAGCTGGAAGCGACCGTTCTTGAGTAGGAGCGGCTCCTCCTGATCGCTGACGAGCAGCAGGCGGTAGGCGCGGCCGAGGTAGAGGAAGCCTTCGCCATTCTTGTATTCGCGCAGAACTCGGGTGGCGTTGAGGTCGCGCCATTCGGCCAGGGCTTGGTAGATCCAGAAGTGCTTGGACTCGACGATGTTGGCCACTTG
>CAZTGE010000163.1:0-8751 GCA_964612995.1 uncultured candidatus Brocadiaceae bacterium
TCTGGCTCTGGCTCTGGCTCTGGTCGTGGCTCGGGTTCCGGCTCCGGTCCAGGTTCGGGCTGCGTGGCGAACACCGGTTCGGATTCGTCGGTTGCCTGGGGGCTGTCGCCTGCCGGCGTGTCTGCGCTGCCGCTACCAGCCGGCTCGCTGGGCGTGTCGCCGGCTGGCGGGGTCAATTCCGAGTCCGAGTCGGGCGGCGGAGCGATCGCGACCTGATCAGCGCCGGGCTGGTCCTGCGGCGACGCTTCGGTGCCGCTGGTGGCGGCGAGGGCGACCGGCGATTCGTTGTCTGGCAGCGGTGTGGAACCGGCGATGTCGGCCAGGGCACGGGCGGTGGTGTTGGAGGGTGGCGTCGGCGGCAGATCGATCGGGGTGGCGGCTTCGGTGTCGGATCCGGTCTCCGCGCTCCGTTCGGCGGCCGGTTCGAGGGCCGAGTCACCGGCGAGTGCGACCGACTGGGGCACGGCGGTGCGGGCTGCTTCGTCGGCGGGGAATCCGTCGACGTCTTCGAGGCCCTCGATCGCCGCCACCATGAAGGTCGAACCGCCGGCAGCGATGGTGTAGCCGGGAAACAAGGGCCGCGGCTGCTGGACCCGCTCGCCGTTGAGCTGGATCCCGTTGGTGCTCTTGAGATCTATGACCATCCACTGGCTGCCCAGCAGTTCGATCGCGCAGTGCTTGCGGCTGAGCTTCATGTCGAGGATCCGCAGCTCGCACTGCGACCCGCGGCCGATGTGATAGCGGCGGACGGACTTGAGATGATAGGTGTCCACCTCGCCGTCGGATCGGATGTGCTGCAGCTGCAGTGTCGCCATGGGCCGCCTCCTGGGCGAGAGCTTGCGGTCCATCGCGTGTCGGGGCAAGTACGCGGTCGCTCCGGCGCCGACGGTGGGTCAGGGGGCTTTTGCAGAGGAAGAGGGGGCGCTGCCCCCTCGCGGCTTCGCCGCGTCCCAGCTTTCTCGCTGTCGCTCGTCGCGCTCCACCGGCCGCAGGCCCCACCGGGGCCTGCTATCGCTGCGCGATACCGGCTCCGCCCCCCACGGCCTCTGTCATCGCTCGCCAGCTTCGCTGGCGTTGGGCCATTTTCGCCGAGAAACGCTCCTCTGTCGGCGGGTCGCCCGGCCTGGTCTGGCCGGGCTCCGGGTGCTGTGGATGGGCGGTTTTTGCTTTTTGAGGGCTTTATTATCGATGGGCTGGCCCGGATCCCTCATGAGGATCGTCGCGAAAAGTCGTAGCGTGCTGTCAGTACAGGGCAGCGCGACCGAGGCGAACCGGAGCGTAGCAGCACTACGTGAGGATCCGCCGACCGAACGAAGTCCTGTAGTGGCGGTGCGATACGGCTTTGCAGCAGTTGTGTCGTGAGGGATGCGGGCTAGGGCCAGGAAGGCTGGCGCATGATGATGGCGTCGTAGGACTGTGCCACGCCGAGGGAGACGGCCTCATCGAGGATCTCCTGCGGATCGGTCTTGTCGCGGATGTTTATCAGCCGGGCGAAATCTGCGATCGGTACAGGGTCGGCGTTGGACCAGCCGGGCTGGTGGATCACCACCAGATTCAGATGCAGGGCATTGGCGTAGGCGTTGTGGTCATCGCCGGTGAGGTCGGTGCAGTACCGGACACAGTACCAGACCCCGGGCTGGTCGAGATAGGGGTACAGGTTGTCGATGCCGGTGTCCGGGGTATCGGCCATGCCGTCGCCGCGGTAATCAGCGGGTTCGCGCGGCAATGTGCCGGTGGTCTCCCTGCCTGCCCGCAAGCGGATCTCGGCCAGCAGCGAGCCGGCGGCGATCGAGCAGCGGGTGGAGAGCTCCGCCTCGTGACGGGCATGGACCCCACGCAGGAACAGGGCGTAGACCGCAGAGAAGCCGAACAGGAAGAGGCCGGTGGCCACCAGCAGCTCGAGCAGCGAAAAGCCGCGTCGGCTCATGCTCCGCGCAGGACCCATTCCCACATCGCTCCTCTCCGCCACATCGGCAACCCATGCTGCGCCGCACCCGCGCGCGCGCCAGCATGGAGCCGGATGCGCGTCGACCATCCTATTGGCGAGACGCTCTGTGGGCAGGGGTCTTGCTGTGGTGATAACCGGCACCGCGAATCATGTATACGCAGTCGGTGCTTCCACCGTTCCCAGGGTCTGCACGACCTGTGGCGGCGCGGTGAATCGGCCCTTGCCAGTCCATGGGTCGCTTCTAGATTCCGGGCTCTCCCGCGGAGGTCGCCGAAATGCTGGACGCACTGCTGGTCATGATCCTTGGGATGGGCGGGGTCTTCCTGTTCCTCCTCCTGCTGATCCAAGCCATGCAGGCGATCGTCGCCAAGTGCCCGCCGACGGCCGCGGAGCTCGCGCCGCCGGCGCGCCGCACTGCGGCAGCACCCGCCGGGGGTACCCCCACCACCGACAACACCATCATCGCCGTCCTCCAGGCCGCCGTCGTGGCCTACGAGGCCGAACAGCAGCAGAAGTAGGGACCCATGGCCAAGAAGATCGAAGTCTGCGACCTCATCCTCCGCGACGCGCACCAGAGCCTCATGGCCACGCGCATGGGCATCGACGACATGAAGCCCGCACTGGCCGATATCGACAAGGCCGGCTACTGGGCCGTCGAGTGCTGGGGCGGCGCCACGTTCGACAGCTGCATCCGGTTCCTCAACGAGGATCCCTGGGAGCGTCTGCGTACCTTCCGCGACAACCTGCCCAACACCAAGCGCATGATGCTGTTGCGCGGCCAGAACATCCTCGGCTATCGCCACTACGGTGACGACGTCGTCGATCGTTTCGTCGACAAGGCGGCCGCGAATGGCATGGACGTGTTCCGCGTCTTCGACGCGCTCAACGACCCGCGCAACCTCAAGCAGGCCCTCGCGGCGGTCAAGCGCACCGGCAAGCACGCCCAGGGCTGCATCAGCTACACCGTCAGCCCCGTGCACACGGTCGAGAAGTACGCCGAGACCTGCAAGCAGCTGCAGGACATGGAGGTCGACTCGATCTGCATCAAGGACATGGCCGCGCTGCTCAAGCCGGCGATGGCGTTTGAGCTGGTCAAGGCGATCAAGCAGGCCTGCGGCGACGAGATGAAGATCCATCTCCACTGCCACGCCACCACCGGCGTGACCATGGTCTCGCTGATGAAGGCGATCGAGGCCGGCTGCGACATCGTCGACACCTCGGTCAGCTCGATGAGCCTCGGCACCGGCCACAATCCGACCGAGAGCTTCTGCGAGATGCTCGAGGGCACCGGCTACGAGCACGGCATCGACCTCGACCATGTGGCCAAGGTCGCCAGGCACTTTGCCACGGTGAAGCAGCGCTACGCCGAGTTCTACACCAAGTTCCAGGGCGTGAAGACCGACATCTTCCAGAGCCAGATCCCGGGCGGCATGCTCTCCAACATGGAGGGCCAGCTCAAGGCGCAGGGCGCCGGTGACAAGATGGACGCGGTGCTCGAGGAGGTGCCCAAGGTGCGCAAGGCCGCCGGCTATCCGCCGCTGGTCACGCCCAGCTCGCAGATCGTCGGCACCCAGGCCGTGTTCAACACGCTCATGGGCCCCTACAAGAAGATGACCGGCGAGTTCATGGACCTGATGCTGGGCTACTATGGCGAATGCCCGGCGCCGCGCGACGAGGAGCTCATCAAGCGCGCCGCGGCCGAGTCCGGCAAGGAGCCGATCACCTGCCGCCCGGCCGACAAGATCGAGAACGAGTGGCCCAAGCTCAAGAGCGAGGCCGAGAAGCTCGAGGGCTACAACGGCTCGGATGAGGACGTGCTCACCAACGCCCTGTTCCCCCAGGTGACGCCGAAGTTCCTCAAGGAGCGCAGCCAGGGGCCGAAGAACCTCGGCACCGACCCGGACGCCGCCAAGCCGGCCGCCCCGGCCAAGAGCGCCCCGGCGCCTGCCGCCGCCGCGGCCCCGAGCGGCGGGCCGCGCGACTACACCATCACCGTCAACGGGCAGAGCTACCAGGTCAATGTGGTCGCCGGCGCTGGCGGCGCGCCCCAGGTGGCCGCGGCCACCGCGACCGCGCCCGTACCCGCCCCGGCCGCTGCCCCGGCCGACGGTGAAGAGGTGAAGGCCGAGCTGGCCGGCAAGGTCCTGCGCTTCACCAAGGCCCCGGGTGACACCGTGGCCGCTGACGAGACCATCCTGGTGCTCGAAGCGATGAAGATGGAGACCGAGGTCTCGGCGCCCAAGGCCGGCAAGCTGATCAGCTTCGCCGTCAAGGAAGGCGACGACGTGACGGTGGGCGACACCCTGGCCGTCGTCGGCTGAATCGGGATCTCCGCTCCCATGGCCCGCCCGTCAACGGGCGGGCTGCACCAGCGCCCCGCGCCCCGCGAAGGACTGCGACGAATGATCCGAGCCATTCTCCTCGTGCTGAGTGTCGCGGTTGCCGGCGGACTCCATGCCGCCAGCGGCCCCGAACTGCCCCCGTTGCCCGATGTGGTCTGCGACGCCGACGGTGGCATCGAGAGTTGCGCCGAGCGTCTGGTCCGTCTGCCCAAGGAACGCGCCGATGCCAAGGCCCTGATCTTCGGGTGGAACAAGGCCCAGCACGCCGCCGGCAATCCCGGCGGTCTGGTGCCGACCCTGCGCGAGCTCTATGGGGCCGGCAGCGAGACGACCATCTACGGCAGCGGCTGGTCGCTTCCCGACGCTGAGGAACAGTATGGCGAGCGGCACTGGCAGGAGCTCGGCGAGCTGGGTTTCGACCTGCGGCGCCACCCGGTCTACCCACGTCTGAGTCTGCTGCTGGTACCGGCCGGTCAGGAACAGCTGGCTGCGCGCATCCAGGGCTTCGCCAACGCGAGCTGGCAGGAGAGCGGCCACGCCCAGGCGATCTGGACGCCAGCCGATGACGCGGTGGTCGACGAGGCGCTGAGCTTCGGCGGCGCTTTCAAGAATCTCGGACGTTCCTCGGGCCTGGCCAACATGAGCCTGGGCAACTACATCATGATCGGCATCGGTCTGCTGCTCTACTGGCTGGCCATCGTCAAGGGCTTCGAACCGCTGCTGCTGATCACCATCGCCACCGGCTGCATCTTCGTCAACGCCGGTGGCGCGGGAATGGGCAATGCTCCCACGGCCGACAGCGCGGGCGGTATCCTGTGGTATTTCTTCGATGGCGGCATCGAGACCGGCATCTTCCCCTTGTTGATCTTCCTCGGCGTGGGTGCGCTGACCGACTTCGGTCCGCTGTTGGCCAACCCATGGAGCGCCATCCTCGGCGCCGCGGCCCAGTTCGGCATCTTCGGCAGCTTCTTCCTCGCCGTCGTCGGCTGGACGCTGTTCTACGGCGACACCATGACGCCGATGCAGATCCTGCGCGAAGCCGGCGCGATCGCGATCATCGGCGGTGCCGACGGTCCGACCTCCATCTACACCGCCGCGCGTCTGGCGCCGGACCTGCTCGGCGCGATCGCCGTGGCCGCTTATAGCTACATGGCTCTGGTGCCGGTGATCCAGCCCCCGGTCATGCGCTTCTTCACCAATGACGACGAGCGCAAGATCATGATGCAGCAGGCCAAACCGGTCTCGAAGCGGGCGCGGATCGTGTTCCCGGTCGTGACCACCGGCCTGTGCATCCTGCTGCTGCCGGACGCGGTGCCGCTGGTCGGCATGCTGATGTTCGGCAACATCCTGCGCGAGTGCGGCGTGGCCGACCGCCTGAGCAAGGCGGCGCAGAACGAGCTGATCAACCTCGTGACCATCGCGCTCGGCCTGTCGGTCGGCATGAAGATGAGCAGCGACAAGTTCCTCGACGGCAAGACCTTGATGATCCTGTTGCTCGGCGTGGTCGCCTTCGTCATCGGCACCGCGGTCGGCGTTCTCTTCGGCAAGGCGATGTGCCGCATGACCGGTGGCAAGGTCAACCCGCTGATCGGTTCGGCCGGTGTCAGCGCCGTGCCGATGGCCGCCCGGGTGAGCCAGAACGAGGGCGCGAAGTACAACCGCCGCAACTTCCTGCTCATGCACGCCATGGGCCCGAACGTCGCCGGCGTGATCGGCTCCGCGGTCGCCGCTGGTATCCTCATCAGCCTGCTGGCCAAGTAAGCCGCGCGTCGCTGGCGCACACGCGAAGCCCGTCCGGTGATCCGGGCGGGCTTCGTCGTGTGTTCAGCCGCCGGAAGGCAGGTCTCTGCTGGTACCTGCAGGTAGCGCCACGCCGCCGGATGCCAGCGCGCCAGACTTTCGAGCACCGTAACTGCTCAGGGGCTGGCCCATGTCGTCTGCAGTGCGTCGTTTGGTGGTTCAGGTGCCCGCGGCGACGATGATGCCGTTGATGCCGATCTCGTAGAGGAACAGCAGTACGAGGCACGCCACCGGGATGCCGATGCGTGCGGCGTGGCTGTGCAGACGGTAGGCCGCGAGCACCGCGGTGGTGGTCATCGCCGCCAGGAGCAGCAGGTGGCCGCGATCGCCGAGCGCGAGGATCACGCTCACCACCGGTCCGGTCGTTCGGCCCTGTTCAGCGATCCGCGCCGCGGCGGCATCGATCCGGCCCCAGGTGGCCCAGGCCTGGACCAGGGCCATCGCGCCGACCGACCAGGCGAAGCCGAGCGCGACGAGTTCGAGCCGCTCTGAGCGGGTCTTGGGCGCCCGGGGCAGCAGCGGATGGCGCCAGCCGCTGGGCTCTTCGCTCATGCGTCGAACAGGCCGCGCAGCCAGGCGGCATCGGTGGCGAGGCGCTCGATGCCGCGCTCGATGCCGGTGAAGTTCTCGATGCTGTACCAGCCGTCGTAGCCGTGTTGCGTGAGGCTGGCGATGATGCCCGGCCAGTCCATGTCGCCCTCGCCGAGCGGCACGCTGGTGCCGGTCCATCCCTGGCCCTTGGCCGGGGTCTCGCACTTGCCGATGGCGGTGTCCTTGACGTGGACGTGGCGGAGGAACTCGCCGAGAATGTCGATGCCCATGGGGATCGACTCGTGGCCCTCGCGCAGGAAGTTGCCGGGATCGTAGATCACGCCGACCTGGGTCGGGTCGAGCCCCTCGAGCACGCGCATGGCCGCGCTGGCCGAGGGACAGATCGAGTTGTCGTGGAGTTCGATCAGGCTGTCGACGCCGGTCTCGAAGGAGATCTGGTTGAGGTCGCGGTAGGCCGCGCGGGTCTCGTCGAGCAGCTGACGGTAGGTCGCCGCGCCGCCGTACCACGGCACGCGCACGCGCAGCAGTTCGCATTCGAGCAGACGGGCGGCCTCGACCCCGATCGCGATCTGGTCGATGTCGTCGGTCATCGCATAGCTGCCGACGCAGGAGCAGGCGAGTTCGTTGGTGACCAGCAGCTCGTGGAGCGCGGCGGCCTGATCCTGCGCTTCGGCCTGGTCGATCACTGCGGGGTTGTTCTTCCAGCAGTTCGGCGGCTGGGCCGGATCGTAGTCGCGCGGCTTGAGCGCGAGCTCGACGCCGTCGTATCCGGCCGCCTTGATCGCGGGAATCAGCTCGGGCAGTTCGCACCAGGGGGTGCAGCTGGTGGTGACGCTGATGCGGGCCATGAGACGCTCCTCGTGAGTCACCGTGGTTATGCCGCCGCGCGTCGGGGCGGGCAAGGGGAAGATCGTGGCCACGGTTCGGACCCCGCGTGGTTATCCCTTTTCCCTTGTGTGGGGTGCATACAACCGCCGGGACATGAGCACCGTCGATACCCCTCCGGTCCCGCCCCTGCAGGTGGGACAGTACACCTTCACCAGCCGGCTCCTGGTCGGCACCGGCAAATACGCCGACAACCCGACCATGGAACGCGCGCTGGCCGCCTCGGGCGCCGACGTGATCACCGTCGCGGTCCGTCGGGCCAACCTCGACCAGCGCGGCACCGGTGGCAGCCTGCTCGACCACATCGATCCCGAGCGGTACCAGCTGCTGCCGAACACCGCCGGCTGTTTCAACGCCGAAGACGCGTTGCGTACCGCCCGCCTCGGCCGCGAGCTGGGGATCTCGGAGATGGTCAAGCTCGAGGTGCTCGCCGATCCGCAGACCCTGTTGCCGCACCCGACCCAGACCCTGGAGGCCTGTCGCGTGCTGGTCGATGAAGGTTTCACCGTGCTCGTCTATACCTCCGACGACCCGGTGCTCGCGCTCGAGCTCGAGCACGCCGGCGCTGCGGCGGTCATGCCCGCCGGCGCTCCCATCGGCTCGGGCCAGGGCGTGCTCAACCGCAACAGCATCGAGATCATCATCGAACGCGCGTCGGTGCCGATCATCGTCGACGCTGGCGTGGGCACCGCCAGCGACGTGACCGTGGCGATGGAGATGGGCGCCGACGGCGTGCTGTTGAACACCGGCGTCGCCCACGCGCGCGATCCGGTGATGATGGCCCGCGCGATGCGCCAGGCGCTCGACGCCGGCTACTGGGCCGCGCGCGCCGGTCGCATCCCGCGCAAGCGTTACGCCAACGCGAGCAGCCCGACCACGGGTCTGATCGACACCGATGCCAGGCCCGCGATCGAGGTGCCGGGCGAGTAGGTATCGCGGTCCCGGCGGCGGGCGGTCTCAGACTGTGACGGGTCCCCCACAGCTCGCAGTGAAGCGTCCGCACGGCAGAGATCGCGGATAGCGGGTCGGCCTACCGAGAAACGATTTACTGCGGTAACTACTCAGGGACTTCGCCCCTACGGTCCTCACTGCGTGAGGACCCACCCCTCTGGCTTTGTCGTGGTTCGCCTGCGTCTGCAGGCAGATTCAGGCGTGGGCGACACTAATCAAATGTAACTACTCAGGCCTATTCCTGTGCTCTCATAAACCACAGAGAACACAGAG
>CAZTGE010000164.1:0-8673 GCA_964612995.1 uncultured candidatus Brocadiaceae bacterium
CCTGCGTCACTATGGCCCAAGCACCGAAGAGAGCCGGGTGGTTGGACGCAGGTGGAGGCGACGCAAGGCATGCCGACCTGGTGATCGGCGCTCCCGGGGCGAGCTTTGAGTCGCCCCGGTCACCGCGCTGTGGCTGCGGTTGACCGCTGCGCACGCGCGTCGAGGATCGCGGCATGGACGTCCTGGAGCTGCCGCGGATCGATGACCTGCACGTCCACCTGCGTCAGGGCGAGCTGATGCGACAGGTGGCGCCGCTCTCGCGCGCGGGCGGCGCCGGGCGGGTGCTGGCGATGCCCAACCTCCGTCCGCCATTGGACTGCGCTGCTGCGGTGTCCGCCTATCGCACCGAGCTGATCGCCGCGGAGCCCGCGCTCGATTACCTGATGACACTCTACGCCCATCCCGGGCTCGATGGCGCCGAGCTGGAGCGGGCCCGGGCTGCGGGGGTGGTGGCGGTGAAATGGTACCCGCAGGGGGTGACGACCAACAGCGACGCAGCTGCCGCGCTCGAAGCCTGTTACCCGGTTTTCGCCGCCGCCGAGGAACTCGGGATCGTGCTTTCGTTGCACGGCGAGATGCCCGATGACCCTGCGCGGGGGATCGATCGCGCCAACGCCGAACAGGCCTTCCTGCCGCGGCTCGAGGCGTTGCATCGCCGTTTTCCGCAGCTGCGGATCATCTGCGAACACGCCACCAGCCGCGAGGCGCTGGACCTGGTCCGCGGCCTCGGCGAAACGGTGGCCTGCACCATCACCGCGCACCACCTCGAGCTGACCGCGGCCGACTGGCAACAGGATCCACACGCCTACTGCAAGCCGGTGGCGAAGAGCGCGGCCGATCGTGAAGCGCTGTGCGCGGCGGCGATCTCGGGTCATCCGCGCATCTTCTTCGGCTCGGACTCGGCTCCGCACCCGGCTGCGGCCAAGGCTGGTGTGCATCCGGCGGCCGGGGTGTTCACCGCCCCGGTGCTGGCGTCCTTGCTGGCGACCCGTTTCGACGCCCTCGGCGCGCTGCCGCGGCTGCGCGACTTCACCTGCGTCCACGGCGCCGCCTTCTACGGTCTGCCCCCCGCCAGCGGGACCTTGCGTCTGCGCCGGCAGCCCTGGACGGTGCCGGCGGCCTACGGCGGGGTGGTGCCGTTCGCCGCCGGGCGCCAGCTCGCCTGGCGCTGCGGCTGATCGGGCACCCGCCCACCAGAGGCGCCGCACGGCAGCGGCTGTCATCAGAGCCCATCCGCAGGGCCCGGCGCCCGACTGGCCTGCCGGGCGCCACAGGGGCGCTGGCCCAGCGCCCCTGTGACAGGAACCGATCCTCCGCGGCTGTTCGCAGCGCCGACAGCCGGAAGCAGGTCTGCACAGCCTCTGGTCAGGTAGCGATGCGAATGAACCTCGGGCCCGGCATCGCGTTTGCAGAGGACGATAGTGCCGTATCGTCCAGCTCCGGGCCGACCGGCCCCCTCGTTACGCATGGAGGCCCCCAGCCATGACCCGTCTGCTGTCGTTCGTCCTGCTCGTGCTCCCCGCCTGTCTTGTCGCCGCCGACGGCAACGGCGAGATGGAGCGCCCCAAGGAGGCAGCGGGCATCTGGGCCCGACAGGAGGCCGAGGCGGCGCGCCCTTCGGGTCCGGCACCGGTGTTCACCGGTTGCCAGATGTGGGGTGGCCGGGCCGATCGTGACTACAAGCCCTTCTTCCAGTGGGAGATCCGCCTCCAGGGCGGTACCGAGCGCATCCGCGACCTGCGGTTCCGCATCGTGCCGCTCGATGCCAGGCTCGAGCTCATCGGCCGGCGTCCCGGCTACTGGCGCTCGCTCGGCGAGCTCGCCGCCGGTGCGACGACCACCTTCTCCTACAAGCTCAACTGCCCCAGCCCGATGGCCTATCGTTGTGAGCTGGAATGGCAGGGCGGCAGTGAGAACTACTACGCCACCGACAAGACCGCCCTGCCCGAGCCGCGCGGGCCGGTCGAGGACCGGCCGATGCTGATGTGCCTCGAGCCGATGCAGAACTACATCGACAAGCGTCGGCTCGGTCAGGTCGGCTTCTACCTGCGCAACGACGGCGGCGCCGCGGCGACGGGGGTCTCGGTGGTCATCGAGCTGATCAACGGCTCCGGTGAGACCGTCAAGAGTCATACCCACGTACCCGACGGTGGGACGATCGAGCCCGGCTATGCCGAGATGGAGGAGGTGGAGATCCCCGATTGTCCGCCGTTCAGCCGGGTGCGGCTCAAGGCCAGATCCGACGAGGAGGGCCTGCCGGGCCCGCTCGATCCGGGGCGCTTCACCGATGTCGCCGATATCGAGGTCGCCGAGGTCGCGGTCGACGGTGACACCTTGCAGTTCAAGGTCCGCAACGGCCTGCCCGAGGATCTCGATGCGGTCACCATCTCCTTCGATCTCGAGAATGACAAGGGCCAGGTGGTCAAGCATCTCGACGTGACCACCGAGGACCTGAGCGCGGGTGAGATCCGTCCGCTCGAGGCGGACACCACGGGGGTCGAGGGCGTCGCCGGCTACCAGATCGGCATCGCCTTCGGTGCCGCGCCGCCAGAGAGCTCCGGCGCAGGGCAGCAGAGCGCGGGCAAGCCGAGCATCACCGCGGCGCCCCTGGTGCTGACCCTGGAATCGACGACCGTTACCGCTGCGGGTCTGGAGGTCAGCGGCACGATCCTCAACAGCGGCGATGGCGACCTGCCGGGCGTCACCTGTACCCTCGAGATCGGCGGTCCGGGCGGTGGCAGCGCACAGCGGGAGATCGCCGTCGGCGACCTCCCGGCCAGCGCAACGCACAGCTTCGAGCTGACGCTGCCGGATCTGGACGGGGTCGCCGGGATGGGGCTGTCCTACACCACCGGTGGCTGACCCCGTCGAGCGGACCGGAACGTCAGAACCGCACGCCGGCGGTCAGGCCGTAGAACAGGCCGTCGGTCGATGACTCGATGGTCAGGTCGATGTCCTCGAGGTCGCCTTCGAGTTCCTGGGCCATCCAGCCGACCCGGGCGCCGAGTACCACCTTCTCGCCGAGCGCGAAGTCGGCCTGGCCGTAGATGCCGTAGCCGTAGCTGAACTCGCTGTCCGACTCCTCGTCGATGTCGTCACCTAGTGGATTCTCGGCTGAGTAGTCAAAGGTGGCCATGCCGATTTCGCCGTAGGCATTGCCCGAGAGGAACAGCCATTCGGTGGCGTGCATGCCGATGCCGACATGTGGTTGGAGCATGTAACCCTCATTGGTCAGCTCGGCGTTGCTGTCATCGCTTTCGACATTGTAGTAATTGTAGTACAGCCCGATGCCGTAGGCGAGGTAGGGGCCGCCTTCTTCGGAGAGCAGTCTCTGGCTGGTGAAATCGACACCGACGCGCCAGGCGTCGTCCCAGTCCTCGTCTTCGTATTCCTGGCTGTCGTTGCTGGTGGATAGGGTGAGGTCGCTGGTGTCGGGCAGCAGGTCCACAGTCAGCGCCACCCGCATGTCGGCGTCGCCGGACGGGTTTCTTTCATAGGCCTGGAGCGTGGGGGCCGCGGCCGCAGCCAGCAGGGTGATCGAGAGCAGAGGCGTAAGGGGATGCATGGCAGTCCTTCCGAGGGGCCAAGGGGAGGGCTCGAGCGTGGGCCCACGCTCGGGCCTGGAGGTGCCACCCACACAGTGGCGTGCACGGCGCGAGCCGCCGGCGCGGCATTCTATCGAGTGGTGGCTCAGAGTGTAAGTCCTACACCGTGGTGAACCGGACCTGGCGCGGATCGTGGTGCGGCCGGCGATGGCCGCTGGACGGGCAGACCGCCTGCGCGAGGCTGGCGCGCGCAGGAGATGCGATGAGCCCAGGTGTGGTGTTCGGGATCGGGACGGTGGTGGTGGACCATCTGCTGGTCCTGCCGCAGCTCCCCGCGCCGGATGCCAAGGTCGAGGCTCTCGCGGACCGGCTGCAGGTCGGCGGGCCGGTGCCTACGGCCCTGGCCCAGGTGCGTCGCCTTGGCCGCAGGTGCGGTTTCGCCGGGGCCTGGGGCGACGATCCCTATGGTGCGATGGTGGCGCAGGAGCTCGCCGACCAGGAGATCGATTGCACGAGCGCGCGCGCGGTGGCCGGGTCACCGACCGGTCTGGCGCAGGTCTGGGTCTGCCGGGCCAGCGGCGAGCGCAGCATCGCCTACCGTCGTATGGATCCCGCGAGTCTGCCCTTCGACGCACCGGTCTCGGCGGCGCTGGCGCGGGCGCGGGCCCTGCACCTCGATGGATGGCCGCCCGCGACCGCGCTCGCCGCTGCGCGCCGGGCGCGTGAGCTGGGCGTGCTGGTCAGTCTCGATGTCGGCAATCCCAAGCCGGGCTTCGCCGAGCTGGTCGAGCACGTCGATGTGGTCAACTGCCCGCGGCGGCACCTGAGCGCTCTGACCGGCGAACGCGCGCCGCTGGACGGCATCGCCGCGCTGCGCGCACGCGGGGTGCAGACGGTCACGCTGACCGACGGCGCGCACGGTGCGCTGCTGGCCACGCAGACCACGGCGGTGGAGCAGGCGGCCTTCCCGGTGACGGTCGCCGATTCCACTGGTGCCGGCGACACCTTCTGCGGCGCGTTGCTGCACGCCCTGCTCGCCGGCTGGGACCCGGCCGTGACGCTGGCCTTCGCCCAGGCGGCGGCGGCGCTCGCGTGCACGGCCGTCGGCAACCGCGTCGGTCTGGCGGACGGCGTGACCATCGACACGTTCCTGTGCGAACACGGGGCGCCGCGGCCCGGGGCCTGAGGCGGGATCACCAGACCTGGCGGTCGAGCAGGCGGTAGCCGATGGCCTCGCTGACCGCCTCGACGCCGGGGGTCTCGGCGCCATCGAGATCGGTGATCGTCCGCGCGACCTTGAGGATACGGTCGTGCGCGCGCGCGCTCAGGCCGAGCTCGTCGACGGCCTGGTGCAAGAGTGTACGCGCTTCGTCGCTGGGGCGGGCGTAACGGCGCAATCTGCGGCTGTCGAGCGCGGCGTTGGTGCAGGCCTGACGGGCGAGCATGCGATCGCGGGCGCAGAGCACCCGTTCGCGTACGCTCGCCGTGCCCGGGCCGTCGCGCGGCGCATCGAGGACCTCGGGCCGTTGCGCCGGCACCTCGAGATGGATGTCGATGCGGTCGAGCAGTGGCCCGCTGATGCGCGCGCGGTAGCGGTGGATCGCATCCTGCGAGTCCGAGCAAGCGCGCGAGGGATGCCCCAGATAGCCGCAGGGGCAGGGGTTCATCGCCGCGACCAGCATGCAGCGGGAGGGGAACTCGAGTCGTGCGGCGGCGCGGCTGATGGTCAGGCGGCCGTCTTCGAGCGGTTGGCGCAGCGATTCGAGCACCGCGCGGGGGTATTCCGGTAATTCATCGAGGAACAGCACGCCGTGATGGGCGAGACTGACCTCGCCCGGCCGGGGGACCGATCCGCCGCCGATCAACCCGACCGCGGAGATGTTGTGGTGCGGCGAGCGGAACGGTCGGCGGCGGACCAGCCCGGCGCCGTCGACCAGGCCGGCGACCGAGTGCACGCGGGTCACGTCGAGCTGTTCGTCGAGCGTCAGCGGCGGCAGCAGTCCGGGCAGGCGTCGGGCGAGCATGGTCTTGCCGCTGCCGGGTGGCCCGATCATCATCAGGTTGTGTCCGCCGGCCGCGGCGATGGCCAGGGCGCGCTTGGCGTGTTCCTGGCCGCAGACATCGCGGAGATCGGGACCGTCGTCCGGCATCGTGTCTGCGCCGGTTGGTCCGGCCGGGACCGGCGGCAGGTGCTCCCAGCCCAGGCGCAGAGCGGTGGCGAGCGATGCGAGGTCCTTCGGAGCGTGGACCTGCAAGCCGTCGACAACCGCCGCCTCGCGTGCGTTTGCGGGTGCGACCACCATACGCGCGAAGCCTGCGGCGCGGGCAGCGAGCGCGCAGGCCAGGACCCCGCGCACGCCACGCAGGCCGCCGTCGAGCGCGAGCTCGGCGAGGAACACGGTGTCGTCTGGTGCGGCGAGACCGTTCTCGCTCATTGAGGTGGTCAGGCCCACGGCGATCGCGAGATCGAAGGCGGGCCCCTCCTTGCGCCGGTCGGCGGGGGCGAGGTTGATGGTCAGGTAGTCGTTGGGGCGATGGCCGAGGTGGCTGGCGAAGATCGCCGGGACCACGCGGTCGATCGACTCGCGCACCGCGGCGTCGGGCAGGCCGACCACCGTGGTCCGGCCGACCTTGTTCGGCGACTCGCTGCGGCTGACCTCGACGGCGACCGGATAGCCATCGACACCCTCGAAGCCCGCGGCGGCGATACGCACCATCTGCATGAGGGTATGCTTGAGAAGGAAGGGTCGAAATCAACCTATTTTACATGAGGGGGCGCTGGCCGGGCCGGTGGTCGACATGCGGTGCTCGGCGTTGCCTGCGCGCTCGCCGGCCGCAGACGGGGCCCGGGCTGTGCGGCCGCGTCGGTTCGTTCTGGACTCCTCGCGGGCTCGCAGTTAGTCTGCGACGATCATGGCTTGTCAGCGGTACGTCCTGCTATCGACCGAGCGACTTAGCAACGGGTTCCCTGGCCGCGCCTGAGGAACCCGTCCGCCGCCGGATCGAGCGTGCGCTCTCCGGCGGGTTGCATCCTACCCGACAACGCCAGGGGACCGGATCCCACCGCGGATCGTGGTCCATCCCGAGGACACCATCATGACTCCGACCAGCGGCGACGCCGAGCGCGTCATCATCTTCGATACCACCTTGCGCGACGGGGAACAGAGCCCCGGGGCGAGTATGAACCTGGACGAGAAACTCCAGGTCGCCCGGGCGCTCGAGCATCTGGGCGTCGACGTGATCGAGGCCGGGTTCCCGATCGCTTCGATCGGTGACTTCGAGAGCGTGCGTGCGGTCGCCGAGGTCACGACGCGATGTCGCGTGGCCGGCCTCGCCCGCAGTCTCGAGCGGGATATCGACCGCTGTGCCGAAGCCGTGGCCCCGGCCGGAGAGCGCGGGCGGATCCACACCTTCCTCGCCACCAGCGCGATCCATCGCGAGTACAAGCTCAACAAGGCCAAGGACGAGATCCTCAAGCAGTCGGTCAAAGCGGTGACCCACGCCCGCAGCGCGGTCGCCGACGTGGAGTTCAGCCCCGAGGACGCCTCGCGTACCGAGCCCGAGTTCCTCGCCGAGGTGGTCCAGGCGGTGATCGAGGCCGGAGCGACAACGGTCAACATCCCCGATACCGTCGGCTACGCCTACCCGACCGACTTCGCCGAGCTGATCGCCTGCCTCAAGCAGAACGTGCCCGGCATCGAGCGCGCGGTGATCAGCGTGCATTGTCACAACGATCTCGGCCTGGGGGTGGCCAACAGTCTCGCCGCGGTGCGCGCCGGGGCGCGCCAGATCGAGTGCACCATCAACGGGATCGGCGAGCGGGCAGGCAACGCCGCGCTCGAGGAGCTGGTGATGGCGATGCGGGTGCGCCCCGACCTCTTCGGCGATCTGAGCACCGGCATCGTGACGCAGCAGCTCTACGGCTGCTCGCGGCTGGTCACCGGGATCACCGGCTTGCCGCTGCAGCGCAACAAGGCGATCGTCGGTGACAACGCCTTCGCCCACGAATCGGGCATCCACCAGCACGGGGTGATCAAGAATCCCGAGTGCTACGAGATCATGACTCCCGAGTCGGTCGGCGTGCCGAAGACCAACATGGTCCTGGGCAAGCACTCTGGGCGTCACGCCCTGGCCGCGCGCCTGGCCGAACTCGGCTTCGAGCTCGACGAGGCCGCGGTGGGCAAGGTGTTCGACGCCTTCAAGGCCCTGGCCGATCGCAAGAAGGAGATCTACGACGGCGACCTGTTCGCGCTGGTCGAGCAGGAGGTCCGCGGCCGGGAGGTCAGCATCTACAAACTGGCGCATCTGAACACCTGCGCCGGGACGGCCCAGGTCGCGACCGCGACGGTGACCATCGAGAAGGCCGGCGAGCATTTTACCGACGCCGCCACCGGCGATGGCCCGGTCGATGCGGTGATCAACGTGGTCGACCGTATCTGCGGGGTCAGCGGCAAGCTCATCGACTACCACCTGCGCGCGGTGACCGAAGGCCGCGATGCCCAGGGCGAGGTCACCATCCAGGCCGACATCGACGGGCATCACGTCGGCGGCAAGGGCCTGTCGACCGACGTGGTCCTCGCCAGTTGTCTCGCCTACCTCGACGCGGTCAACCGCGCCGGTTTCCTTAAGCGCGACGCCTGCTGAAGCCCGGTTCCGGCCGGCGCAAAAAGCAGCCCGCCCGAGGAATCGGGCGGGCTGCTGCGTCTGCCGGATGGCGGACTTGAACCGCCGACCTTTGCTTTACGAAAGCACTGCTCTACCAACTGAGCTAATCCGGCGCGGTCGGAATGCACCGCCGTGGCAAGCCCGCGGCGGTGGGACGCGGTTTGTACGCGCGCTCTCCCAGCGGTCAAGCCGTGCCCGCGTGCCGCTCCCAGGGCGAGCTTTGAGCGGCCCTGGTACCGCTGCTGCCGGCCGGCTGCAGCAGTAGGGAAGCGTCGAATCAGTGGCGAAAGCGCTGGTCCGTCCGGAGCTGCAGGGTATACTCGCCGGTCGCTTCGGGCCCGGCGATCATGTTTGACAAGACCATCAAAAAGCAAAAGGCGCCCGTCCGCAGCGTCCGCAGCGTCCGGGGCCCAGCCAGGCCTGGCTGGGCGACCGGCCGACAGAGGAACGCTTTTCGGCGACA
>CAZTGE010000165.1:0-8663 GCA_964612995.1 uncultured candidatus Brocadiaceae bacterium
GCGGGCGCCGACCGCTACAATGCCCCTTGGGGTGCGGGCGGCGCCCGCGCTATGAGAGCACAGGAATAGGCCTGAGTAGTTACGATCGGTCATTCATGCGGTCATCCGTTTCCACGATCTGGAGTATGCCATGCCAGTCGCCGCATAATTTTGGGTCACGCGATCATGCACACTTTTGCAGGGGAATGGAATAGACCGTCTCAAGCAAACCAGGCCCAAGGTCTTGATGGAGTTTAACTGCACAGTCTACGATCACAGTCCACGATCACAGTACCGATATCATTCTCATCCATCTCCGTGTCTCCGCGCCTCCGTGAGAGACCTCTTCGGTGATCGAACATTGTGTTCGATGTCGAAGGCCAGCAGATGATCGATCCGAGCTGGGGCAGGTGCGCGGTTCGACCGACGGTGATTCGACCGACGATGCGTCGACGGATACCAAGCGCCAACGCCCACGACCGCCCGGTTTGAGCGAGCGCTGCCCGGACCTGCCGGTGGTGGAAGAGGATGCGCCTTTGCCTGAGTCGCCGGCCGAGCAGGTGGCGGCTGGCGCCTTGGTGGTGGAACGGGCGGGACATTTCGTCGAGGAAATGGTCACCGTGCCCGCCAGGCAATATATCCGCCGCGTCTATGAGATCTGCGCCAGACCGGCCGACGCTGTCGCCTCGAGTGAGGATGGGCTCACGGCGGACACGCCCGTCGATCAAACGCCCGACGTACCGAGATACGTCGCTTTGGTTTGGCCATGGCGCGGGATTATGGCGGGGGTTGGGGTGGGGCAATCGATGGTCGATGGCTGGGTTGCTGCTTGTGATTCAATAGTAGTGCGGGTCATCGAACATGGCACACGGCTTGTCTCGGTTGGTGAGACAGGCCGACGGGCAGAACTCGCAGCATGCGAGTAGCTTGTCCCACGCTGTGGCGGCGACATCCATGAGGCGATTCACGACCTCGTCGGAGAGCTTGGGTAGTATGCGTTCAATCTGTCGGTAGTCGGTCTGCATGATTTCGGCGCGGCCTTCCAACTTGGCCATCATCGCTGGCACATTGGACTTGGCGAAGGCGATGCAGAACATATCAACTTGCTTGCTGGTGTACTTCTCCTCCATGATGCGGCGTAGGCCCTTTGGGATTGTCGACTGGTACTCAAGCGCGAGTTCAAACAGGAACCAGTTCAGTCCCGTCTTCTCGTGGGGCAGGACGGCGAAGTGCTGTGGCGTGATCTTCATGGCGACGTGAGGATAGGAGTGTTGGGAGGCTTGCCAGTGGCGATCAGTCCCTTGGCCCTGCTGCCACCCTCAGTTGCAATCTTGGGCGGGAGTCGCGACCGTTGACTCTGTCGGCGTCCCTAGATGCTGCGCCCGGCAACCGGCTCGCTGCCATGCCCAGGGGCAGGCGCCCACGCAGCGCGACCCAGTGCACGCTGGACGCGAACACTTCCCGCCACCAGCCCTGCCACCGACGGACCGTGCGCTCGCATGGCCGGTTCCACTCCTGGCAGGCGACCGGTGCGCCGGTGGCCATAGCCGAAAAGGCCAGCACGATCGGCGCCACATAGAAACGCCGCCCGTGGAACCGCCAACTCGCCGACGTCAGCCGCTTGCGGCACCCCCGCCGCGAACAACACCAACTCCAGCGCAGCGTGAGCCGATCATCAGGCGGCCGACGCGGGTCCTCGCGCGGCCAGCCCCAGGCCTTGCGCCGATAATGCCCGGCGTGCAACGCGCCGCCGCAATGCGGACAGCCTCGCCGACGCACCTCCTCGGCGTGGAGCCGGTCCCAGGATGCGAAGCAGACGAGGACCCTTGTCAGCCAGTGGGTGGTGAGCACCATGGACAGCCTCCTTATGGTTTTTTGGTCCATAGGAGACTGGCGCCCCGATTGGTCGTGTGAACCCGTCGGGGGCCAGATTTGATGTCGGTCCCAGACTCACCCGCCAGAGGCAATGAACTCAATGAGCGTGACAGGGAACGGAGACTTGGGGGCTCAAATAGTGTGAGCACTGTCAGCCCACGATCAGCGCGCCCGTCGCGCGCGGTGGCGGTGCCGGCATCGCCGCGGCGATGCTGGCCCGGTTCAGGACGGGCTGGGGTATGGCGTCACGCGGAAGACCGTCGCGGCAGGACGCCGAGCGTGAGCCGCCGCTCGGGCCCGGGTCATTCTTCGAGTCGAGCTCTCAGCGGCGTTCGGTCGGCCGGGCTGCCAGCGGGCCATCGGCCGGCTACTGTTCGGCGTCGTCCTGGCCCTGGCCCTGGTTTTGGCCTTCGTCTTCGTCGTCGAGCCCGGCCAGCCACTCGGTGACGGTGTCCATGGCCGGGCCGGCGAAGAGGAAGGTGTGGCCCTTGTCGGGCACCTCGTGCAGGTGCACGCGCAGGCCCTGGGCGTTCCAGTCGGCCAGGTGGGAGCGCCAGAGGGCGGTGCCGTTGTCCTCGCTGCCGCTGAGGACGAGGATCGGGGTGGTCGCGTCTGCCGGGGGCTGGATGAGACTGTAGCCGCCGCCTTCGATCACGATCGGATAGGCGGCGTTGAGCAGCAGGCCGCCGAAGCGGTCGGGCTGCTCGCGCCAGAGCTTGAGCGCTTGCTGGCCGCCGGCACTGAAGCCCATCAGGATCGGTCGCTCAACGTCCACCGCCGGTTCGGCCGCGGCCAGGTGGGCGAGGCTGGCCAGAGCCGCCTCGCCTTCGGCGGCGGTCCAGCCGCGCCATTGTTTCCGGGTGAAGACCAGCAGGGCGTATCCCTGGGCGGCGAGCTTCGGCGCGAGGGCTTCGACCGGTTTGTTGGCCGAGGCGCCGGAGGGGTGGAGCCAGATGATCAGGCGGTGGGGCTGCTCGGCCTTGGCCGCGGCGTCGATCCGCAGGCGGTAGCGCAGGCCGTCGTCCGGGTCGCCTTCGACGCTGCGGATGCCGGGGATCGCGGCGCCCGGCTCGTAGCGCGGCTTGTTGGCCTCGACGAGGTCCTCGCACAGAGCGGTGAAGCTCTCGAGCTGGTGTAGCGATTGCAGGTCGGGGTCGCGGCGCAGATGCGTGAGGTCGCGGTAGCCGTGGGTCACCGCCTGCCGCAGGCTGGCCAGGGCCTGTTCGCTCTGGCCCTGCAGTGCGTGGGCGCAGGCGAGGTTGTAATGGGCCGTGGCGTGGGTCGGTTCGGTGGCCAGCAGGGTGGCGAAGGTCGCGGCGGCGGCGGCGTGCTCACCCGCGCGCAGCTCCTCGAGGCCGCGCTCGTGCAGCGTGGCGACGTCGACCGTTTCGGCGCCGACGAGGGGTTGGGCAAGGAGCAGGACGGCGATGAGGACCGCGTACGTCGGGAGCCGATGGGTGGCGGGCATGCGATCGAGTGTGTCGCGATCGCCACGGCGGAAAGGGGCAAAGGCGGATGTCGGCGCCGGGCGTGCGAAGCGCGGTGATGGCGACAGGCAGGCAGGCGGGGGGTGATGGTGAGGCCCTTGTTGATGCCGTGTTGGAGCTGCTTGGTCCCTGGGCGGTTGCGGTACTTTCCGTGCGGCGGTCGGGGTCGCGGCGCCGGGGGCCGGCATGCCGGCGGCGGCGCAGGGCCTGGGCCGGGTCAATCCGACGCTGCGAGGTCCTCCAGCGCCGTGCGTGCGGCAGCGGCGACCTCGTCGTCGGCGTCTTCGCGCGCGGCCTCGAGTGCGGCGCGGACCACGTCGTTGTCGACGCCAATGCGACCGAGGGCGATGCAGGCTTGCCGGCGGGCGTTGGCGTAGCCGTGCTCGGTGGCGACTGTGGCCAGCACGGGGACGGCCCTGGCGGCGGTCTGGCCGATGCGGCCCAGGGCTGCGGCGGTGTGGGCGACGAACCATTGGTCGCGGCCGGGGTCGAGTTCGGAGACGAGCCAGTCGATCGCCGGTCCGGCCTGCTCGCCGAAGGCGGCGAAGGTGTCGATGTGGGCCCAGACCTCCTTCTTGTCGGTCGAGGCCTTGGCCTCGGCGAGTACGGCCGCCACCGCAGTGGGGCCGAGCCTGCCGATGGCGCGCTTGGCCGCCGGGGTGTCCTTCATGATCGCGAGCAGCAGCGGCAGTGCGCGGCGGGCCTCGGCGCCGATGTTGCCGATGGCGGTGGCGGCGTAGCGCGTGGCCAGGCCGGGTTGCCGCTGTTCGAGGAAGGTCATGAGCTGATCGAGCGCCGGCTCGGCGCCCTCGCCGAGCTGCGCCAGGGCCCAGGCCGCCCAGCGGCGTGAGGCGCAATCGGCCTGCTCGCGGCGCATCAGCAAAGACCCGAGTTCGGCCGCCGCCTCGCCGGCGATCGGCCCCATCCGGCCCAGGGCCTCGGCGGCGTGCATCGGCCGATGGTAGGTCCGCTCGCGTAGCGCGTCGATCAGCGGTGGGATCGCTGGTTCGCCGATGGCGGCGAGGGTGGCGGCGGCATTGCGGCGCACATGGTAGTATTTGTCGCCGAGGCAGCGCGCGAGGATCGGCATCGCCGGCGCGGCGTCGGCGCCGTGTTCGCGCAGTTCGAAGGATGCGGCGATGCGCCGGCTCGCGTCGGCCGATTCGAGCGCCGGAGCCACCGCCATAACGGAGCGAGGGGGGGCGGCGGTGTCGTCTGCGGCCCAGCCACAGAGAGCGAGCAGACACAACGATGCGATGCGCATGGATACCTCCTGCCGACCGCCTGCCGCTGTCGCAGAGCACGCGTTGAGTCGGCCGGGTTCCAGGGTCGGCCTGTTGGGAACGGTGCAAGGCCCGCGCCGGGGGAGCCCAGGGCGACTCAAAGCTCGCAAATGAGGGTCATGCCTCGCCTCCACCTGCGTCACTATGACGCAAGCAACAAAGAGAGCCGGGCGGTTGACGCAGGTGGAGGCGACGCAAGGCATGCCGACCTGGGGATCGGCGCTCCCGGGGCGAGCTTTGAGTCGCCCTGCGGGGGAGCCGGCCGCCCTGGCGCTGTGGATCGGCGCTCGCTGCAGGCTAGGCTGCGGCGATGGGTGCAGATGCGACTGCCGGTCGTCTGTTGATCCTTTCCGGTCTGCCGGGGGCGGGGAAGACCACGCTCGCGCGCCTGCTCGCGCGCCGCCTGCCGGCGGTGCATCTGCGCATCGACACCATCGAGCAGGGCCTGCGCGATCTCTGCGGCTGCGCGGTCGGCGGCGAGGGCTACCGCCTGGGCCAGCGCATCGCCACCGACAATCTCGTGCTCGGGCTCGACGTCATCGCCGATTGCGTCAATCCCTGGCCGTTGACGCGCGATGAATGGGCCCAGACGGCCGCGGCGGTCGGCGCGGCGGCGGTGGCGATAGAGATCGTATGCAGCGATCCGGTCGAGCATCGCCATCGGGTCGAGTCGCGGGTCGGCGATGTGCCCGGCCTCACGCCGCCGAGCTGGCGCGCGGTGGTCGAACGCGACTACCGCGCCTGGGACCGGGAGCCGATCCGCATCGATACGGCGCTCTGCAGCGCCGAGCAGGCTGCGGAGGCCCTGGTCGCGGCGATCGCGTGCGCCGCTCGCCGGGCGCCGGGTTGACGGGGCGCCCAGGCCATACGCCCGGACGCCTGGCCCGCTACTCTTCGCCGTGGGCGTTGATCATGTATTTCGCGGCGACGGTGGTGATGTCGATCTCGGGGCCGATGGGCAGCCCGGCGAGGATGCGGCCCAGCGCCGCGAGATCGCTCGACCAGGCGACTTCGCCGGGCGCGAGCAGGCAGGTGTCGCCCGGGCGGTGTTCCGAGGTCAGGTGGCCGCCGCGGTAGTAATAATGCTCTTCGCAGACCTCGGTCGGCCACGCGCGCATGTAGGGCATGATGTCGGAGGGCTTGAACCAGAGCTTGATCTCGCGTTCCGCCGCGGCGGGGTTGGCCGAGGCGTGGACGATGTTGTCGATGCGGTCGATGAACTCTTCGCCCGCCTGGTTGTGCCTCATGACGATGGTGCCCAGGGCCCGCAGGGTGTTCGGCGCTCGATCGCGGGCGACATGCGGGTTGGTCGGTCCGGCGATCTCGCGGATGCGCTGCGCCGCGCCGGGGCCGCAGTAGATCAGCGCCACCACCCGGCGCTTGTGCGGCTTGTCGGGGTAGTGTTCGCGCCCCTGGATGTAATCGAGGAGGTTCTGGAAGAAGGGCTTCTCGCGATGCTCGGCGTAGTGCTCTTCGGCCAGCATGCGGCTGACGTGGACGATCTTGGCCCCGGCCAGGCGCAGGTCGGTGCGCGATTCGCTCAGCGACGAGAGGATGTAGCCGGTGAGCGAGAGCTTGAGTGCGTCCGGCTTGATGAGCACCAGGGTCTGCTCGCGGTCTTCAGGCGACATCGGCGATTCCCGGCTTGCGTATGCCGGTCGGTTCCGGCGCGGGGGAGGGAGGGGAGTATATGACGCTGCAGACCACTAGCCACGTCGTGCGGCTTTGTCAACGGTGGATATAGCGGTGGGCGCTTGTGCGCGATCCCATCGGCATCGTTCTGCGCGCGTGGCGAAGGGTCAGGTGCGCGGTTCGAGCAGGGCGAGGGCCTCGCCAGCGAGATAGAAGCTGCCGCTGATGCACAGATCCTGCTGCGGCGGCAGGGCGGCGAGCGCTGCGGCGATATCCTTGTGCCAGGGCCAGGCGCGCGCCGCCTCGGGCCAGCCGTCACGGCCGCGCGCGCGGGGCCAGGCGTAGCCGCAACGATGGCAGCGCTGTGCGGGCAGGCGCTCGGCGATCACCGCGAGGATCCCAGGGGCGTCCTTGTCGCGAGCGAGACCGAGCAGGAGCAACCAGCCGGGGCGCAGGAGCGTGGCCGCGGTGTCGAGGGTGGTCGCGAGCGAGGCGTCGTTGTGCGCCGCATCGACGAGGATCCGGCGCCCGTCGTGGCGCTGGAGCAGCTGGCAGCGCGCGCTGAGCGTGGTCCGGGCGAGCGCCGCGCGCGCGCGCTGCGGGTCGAGGCTGGTCAGCCGCTGCGCCGCGCAGAGCGCCGCGGCGGCGTTGTCGCGCTGGTGGACGCCGGCGGCGGCCAGGGTCCAGTCGGCCGGCAGCGGCGGCACCCGGATCACGGTGGCCGCGCGGATCTGGTGGGTGGCGATCGCCGCATCACCGGCCGGACTCTGGTTCGTGATCAGCAGGGGGGCGTCGGGGCGCGCGATGGCCAGCTTCTCGCCGGCGATGGCCGTGAGCGTGTCGCCGAGGATATGGACGTGATCGCGGCTGAGATGGGTACAGATCGCCAGACGGGTATCGAGCGCGTTGGCGCAGTCGAGCCGCCCGCCGAGCCCGACCTCACACAGGAATACCGCCTCTGGCCGGTCGGCGGCGAGTACGCAGGCGCAGGCGAAGCAGCGTTCGAAATAGGTCAGCGCACAGCCGGTGGCGGTTTCGGTCGCGGCGACGGTGTCGCAGGCCGGAGCCAGCTGCGCCGCGTCCACCGGCTGACCGTCGATGCGCCAGCGTTCGTTCAGGTCGCGCACGTGCGGGCTGGTGAAGGCGACCGTGTTTTCGCCGTGGGCGAGGAGGATGGCTTCGAGGAAGCGGACGGTCGAGCCCTTGCCCTTGGTGCCGGCGACGGTCACCGGCCGTGGCGGCGACGGCAGCGCGGCGAGCACGCGGCGGATCGGATCGAGCTTGAGGTCGTCGTAGGCGCCGCTGGCCTCGCGGCTCGGCGAGGCGTCGAACCAGGCTTCGATCGCGGTGTGATCAGCGGGCAGGGTCATGATCGCGGAGGCTATGCCCGCCGCGCGCCTGTCGAGACCCATTCCGTTTGGACCCGGGGCCGGTCCGCCTACCCTCCGCGGCCATGGATGCAGCCGCGCGCGATCTGGTCGTCGAGCAGTTCCCCGGCTACCGCCTGCTCGACAGCGGGCGGGGCGACAAGCTCGAGGAGATCGCGGGCCAGCGGGTGGTCCGGCCCTGTCCGCAGGCGCTGTGGCGTCCACGGCTGGACGAGGCGGCGTGGTCTGCGGCGCCGTCGCGCTGCGTGCGTACGCGCGACGGCGGCGGCTACTGGGAGCACACGGCCGGCGATCCCGGTGAGCACCTGCTGCGTCGGCCGGTCGGCGGTACGACCCTGGAGTGGGCCGTGCGTTTCACCGCCTTCGGGCATTGCGGGGTGTTCTTCGAGCAGGCGGTGATCTGGGATCGCATCGCCGCGCGTCTGGCCGGGAGGCACGAGGCCCGCTTCGCCAATCTCTTCGGCTACACCGGCTGCGCCTCGCTGGTCGCCGCGGCCAGCGGCGCGCAGGTGTTCCACGTCGACAGCGCCCGCGGCGTGCTCGACTGGGGGCGGGGCAACGCCCGGCGCTCGGGTCTGCCCCGCGACGCGGTGCAGTGGATCCAGGACGACGTGCGCTCCTTCCTCAAGCTCTCGCGCAAGCGTGGCTTCCGCTACGACGGGATCCTCGTCGACCCGCCGAGCTGGGGTCACGGCGCCGGCAAGGGGGGGCGCGGAAAGAAGGCCGAGACCTGGGTGTTCGAGCGCGACCTCGCCGCCCTGGTCGCGGCCTGTTGCGCGGTGCTCAGCGATCGGGATCCCTTCCTCGTGCTCACCTGCCATACGCCGGGGGTCCAGCACGCCGCGCTGGCGACGGTGCTCGGTGATGCCGCTGGAACCTGCCCGGCCTCCGGCGATCTGGGCGTTCGCCACGCCGATGATGCGCGGGTGCTGCCGGCGGGGGTCTACGCCGCCATCGGCCTCTGAGCAGGGCGACTCAAAGCTCGCCCCGGGAGCGCCGATCCCCAGGTCGGCATGCCT
>CAZTGE010000166.1:0-8572 GCA_964612995.1 uncultured candidatus Brocadiaceae bacterium
AGGCGCGAGGGGGTACGCGCCGAAGGCGCGAGGGGGCAGCGCCCCCTTCCCAGGAACTTCTCGCGCTATCACGCCTGTTCGACCCGTTCGCGGCCCGGATTGCGTCATTGCGACAGACGGATCGTGGCGACCGGGTTCCTGGCTCTTCGCAGCCGGCCCGCAGGGCCGGCGGGGGCTCTGAAGGAAGCGTCAATATTAAAGAAAAAACCGTCCATGCAGTGAGGACCGTAGGGGCGAAGCCCCTGAGTAGTTACGCGCACTTTTCCAGGGAAATGGAATGGGGGCGTAGCGGGGGCGACTGCGCGCAGCGCAGAGCGAGCCCCCGCGAACAAAAAGCCGCGTGGGCGCCGCCCGCTACAATGCCCCTTGGGGTGCGGGGCGGCCCTGCGCAGCAGGGAAAAGAGCCCCCGCGAACAAAGAGCGGCGCAGGCTGCGACCGCCATGATGAGCCCCTTGGGGTGCGGGCGGAGCCTGCGCCATGAGGTCGTGCCCATCCGCCCGGGCAAGCTGAACGATCAGCTCTACGAGGCCGCCTCGGTCAGCATCGAGAACATCGCGGTGACCGATGGCTTCATGGGCATCCACCTCGTCTTGCCGACTGGGACCATTCCTGGGAAGCAACCCTCTCGGGCCTGATCATCGACCGGGCCGATGGCGCTGGCGATGGGAAGCAATAAGTGCCGGCGGCGAGCGGGCCGCCCCCTCAGTGCATGAGCTCGGCGACGCGCTCCTCGTGCAACAACATGGCCCGCTTGAGACCGATGGTGGCACGTGAGCCCTGGAAGCCGCCGATGCGGCCATCGGTGGTGAGGCAGCGATGGCAGGGCACGACCAGCGGAAAGGGGTTGGCCGCCATCACCCGCCCCACCGCCCGCGCAGCGCGCGGATGCCCGGTGCGCCGCGCGAGCTCGCCGTAGCTGGTGGTACAGCCGCATGGAACCGTTCGCGCCAGCGTCTGCAGGACCTGACGGGCGAACGGGGTGCAGGCGTCCCAGGCACAGCGATCGAGCGCGTCGGTCCGGTCGCGTCCGGCGATCAGGTCAGCGACCAGCCGACTGAGCAGCGGCGGGGCCCGGTCAGACCGGTCCGGCGCAGCATCGAGGCTCACGCCATGCATGCGCAGGTCATCGGCGTCGCCGCTCCATATCACCGCCGCCATCCCCCACGGCACGGGGAGCAGGCAGCGCCGACGACTCACCCCGCAACCCGCTCTGCCAACCACCGGCGCAGATCGGGCAGCTCGGCATGCGGATCGAGCGTGTGTTCCTTGGGGTAGACGCGCCAGTCGATGTCCACCCCCGCCTGCTGCAGACGTTCGACCACCCGTTGGGTGTTGCTCAGCGGCAGGAGCTGGTCCTCATTACCGTGGGTCCACAGCACGTCCTGCTTTCGGGCGGCCGGACCGAGCGCGGCGTCGATCCCCGCCTGGAGCGAGAGCCACCCGCTGATGCCGACCAGGCCGGCAAAGCGCTGATCATGCCGCAGGCCGGTGTCCATGGTCATCAGACAGCCCTGCGAGAAACCGAGCAGAAACAGACGCTGGCAGGAGATGCCGAGTCGCTGGCAGACCGCGGCGATCAATTCGCAGAGCAACCCACGACTGCGAGCGATGCCCGCGTGCATGTCCTCCGGCGTGCTGACATCGTCACTGAGGCCCGGCACCGGGAACCACGAGTAGCCGCCATGATACGGATCGGGTGCGTCGACGAAGATGTAGCCCAGATGGTCGATGGCCAGATCGCTCGCCACGGGCATCCAGCCCTGCATGCTGTCGCCCAGTCCGTGCAGGACCATGCACCAGTGCGAAGTGGCGGCGGTGGCGGGAACGACAGCGTGATTGAGCATGCCCTGGTTTTAGGCCTGAGAGCCGCTCGACAAGCGCCGGACCGACGCCGCTTGCATCGCCCCACGTCCCGCGCGACAACGGGGTCGCACCCGATCTGCGCAGGAGCAACTCATGTCCTTCACCCTCCAGCTCGGGCAGCCCGCACCCGACTTCGCGCTGCCCGATACACACGGCACGGTCCGCACCCTCGCCGACTTCGCCGACGCGCCGATCCTGGTGGTGTTCTTCACCTGCAACCACTGCCCCTTCGTCACCGGCTCGGACGAGGTCACCCGGGCCAGTGCGGAGCGCTTCGCTGCAGACGGGGCCCGTTTCGTGGGCATCAACGCCAACAGCCCCAACACCTATCGCGAGGACGACTACGACCACATGGTCGCCCGCATGCGCGAACATGATTTCCCCTGGGTCTACCTCCACGACGCGAGCCAGGACGTGGCCCGGGCCTACGGCGCGCTGCGTACGCCGCACTTCTTCGTCTTCGATCATGACCGCCGTCTGGTCTACTGCGGTCGCGGCGTCGATTCGCCACGCGACGCGAACCGGATCACCGTCAATGACCTCGACAACGCACTCGCCGACCTGACGGCCGGACGCACCGTGCGCACCCCGCTGACCAACCCGATCGGCTGCAACGTCAAATGGGAGGGCAAGGACGCACATTGGATGCCCGCCGACGCTTGCGACCTGGTCTGAACCCGGAGCCGCCCGATGCGCTGCACCGCCCTGCTCCTGCCGTTGTTGCTGCTGATCGTCGGGTGCTCCCGTCCGGCCGACCCCGCCAGCGCCGCCACCCGCGACGATCTCGCCACCGTGGTCCGCCTGCCGCATGCCGCCTGGCGCCCGGTCTCGTTGCTCAATTACATCAAACAGGCAGCGACCACGACGATCGAGGTCCGCGAGCCATTCAGCAACGATACCACCCTCACCCTGACCGCCGGGCGCAGCTACACCCTCGCCCACCTGCTCGGAGTGCTGTGTCGCCATGTCGACCGCAACTACCGCATCGCCGGCCACCGGGTGATCCTCGAGTAGCGACTGGAGCCACTCAGCGATCGTCGTCGTCGATGAAGGCGATGCGCCGTTTGATCCTGCCGACCTTGTAGGTGATGCCGTCCTGGTCGAGTTTCGCGGTTGTGACTTTCGGCGCCGGGCCGGGACCGAGGGTCATGATCACCAGATAGCGCTCGCCACTCCCGGTGACCTCGACCGCGGTTCCATCGACCGCCAGGCTGGCGTCTATCGGCAACAGGACGGTCCCGTGTAGCTGCACGTCGTCCTTGCCCAGCAGGACGAAGGACTTGTCCGACAACTGCGGATGGCCGGCTGTATTCACCCGCCATGCGCGATCATTGCCGCCATTGATCTCGTCGGCGACGGTCACCAGCGCGGGCGCACCGCAGCGACCGCTGTAGTCGACCTCGAACAGCCGCTCGCCGCTGATGCCCAGCGGCGAGCCATCGCGCTCGCGATAGACCTGGTCCATCTCCATGATCACCGTGCCGGAACCGTCATCCTCGACCATGGCCTGTCGCACCCGCGCTCCGCCCCAGGCTTCGATACCGTCGACCAGCAGAACGTTCTCGGCCGCGCGGGTGGCCTCTGCCTCACCGCGCACCAGCCATTCCTGGCCGAAGCCGAGCAGACGGAAACTACCGGCATCCGGAAACGACGACGCCCCGCCGAGTGGCTGCGACTTGGCGTAGATGGTCGCGACGACCGCGGTATCCGACCGTCCGTTGCGGAAGGCGTAGAGGCCTTTGCGATGGTCGACCAGGGCCTGAGGCATCGTGCCCTCGGCCGTGGGGGCCAGCAATCCGGCGAGCGCGTAGATCGCGTGATGGGGCTGGGTAATGCCCAGGCCATCGCGCTGGCCGGTCTCCGGATGGAACCGCCGCACCAGCCGGGTCACCGTCGATCGATCCTCGGGGCGGCACGAGCTCAGGCCGACGGTCAACAGCCCCGGATCGGCCAGGGTGCGCCCGCCACGGCCGTAGGGCGCGAACACCAGTGCGCCATCGACCAGCTGGCGGCGCTGCAGCAGGGCAGGGATGATCCACTGCGCACCGTCGTCGGCGTGCAGCTCACCTCCGTGGTACCGCCGCCAGGCCTGGAGGAAGGGGAAGACCCCGCTCTCAGCAGCGAGAGCGGTATAGTAATCGCCCTCCGAGCCGAAGCCGCAGTCGCCGAGGCCGTAGACCAGCCAGCGTCGGACCAGACGACCGGCCGCGGCGAGGCGCTCGGGCGCCGTGGGCACCGGTTCGCCTGCGGCCTTCCACGCCGCGTGGGCCGCCTGCCAGTCCTCGATCCGGCGGGCGAGCTTGGCCTCCAGCTCCTGGGCGTGCTCATCCGAAACCCGTTGAAATCGGGGGGCGATCCAGATCTTGCCCCAGGGGTCGGTCTCGCCGACCTCGACCAACAGGCTCAGCGGGTACCGACCGGGCGCGAGGCTGACCAGATCGCCGGGCCGCAAGGACTTGCCCCCGATCCAGCTGCGAGCGGCGGCGGCGAGCGAGGGGTCGAGCGCGTAGCGGAACACGCTCTGACGCTTGACCCGCAGCACCGTGTAATAGGCGGTGGTGGTGTGATAGGCGCGCTCGATCGGGTCGAGCACCTCGAGCACGGCATCGCAGGCGGTGTTGTGCCGCGAACTGCGCCACAAGGCCTGCTCGTCGAGCTCCCGGACCGTGCGCTGCTGCCCGGCGAACACCACCGTGCCCCCGGCTTCCGGCCTGGCGGTGGCAGCACCACCGATCCCAGCGAGCACATCCATGCCCGCCGCCTCGTGGAACGGGCCCGCGACCAGCCAGCGCTCCGGCACGCAGTCATCGCGCAGCCGGACCACCGGCACGCCCTCACCAGCGGCGACGTCCGGCGCGGATGCGAAACGATGGAACACCACCTCGCTCGGCCGCTGCGGGAACTGCCCCCGATCGCCCACCACCGCGAGCGCGGCCAGGCCCGCTGCCGAGCGACAGACGGCGTTCCAATGACTCTCGGGCAAACGCACCGCGCGGCGGGCGAAACCTGCGAGCAGCAAGCCCGAGCGTTCCTCGAGCCAGGTCGCCACCCGTCGACGGAAGCCCTCGTCCCAGCCCGCATGGCACAGGTCGTAGGCCAGGGCCACGCAGGCGACCTCATTCGCGCTGTCGAGCAGGGGCCGCCCCCCCACCGGCAATCGCATCCGCCGCTCGACCAGCTCACGCGCCTGCGCGGCGGCGCCGGAGTCGTCGTGCAGCACGTAGCGCAGGGCGTGACCGGCGGCGTGCGAGGCAGCGTCGGCCTGACGGCCCCACCACCGTACCGGGCGCTGCAGGAGCAGGTCCAGCCGGCGCATGATCGCTTCGCCTTGACCCGATGCGATACGCTCACGCAGCTCCGGGATCACCGCCGGACCGAACGCCAGCCGCGGATGTGCGCCGGGAGCTGCCGGCGGCTGGGCTGGATCTGACTCGCTCAGCGGGAAGACATCGACCCGACCGGTGCCGGCGAAGGTCTCCTGCCCCTGGTGGCCGTGGAAGGCGACCTCCCAGCCGGAGCTGGCATGGCGCAGCAACAGGGTCAGATCCAGGGGCTCGTCCTCACCGGCGAGCGCTGTCGCCTCGCTGGCGGTGAAATCGGGCAGGTCGAGTTCGAGCGAAAGGCTCGCCCGCGCCGTCTCGTCCAGGCGCAGCATCCGTTCACCACCACCACGCCAGGCGGTGGTATAGCACCAGACAACCTCGTCCCACCGCCCATCGCGGCGGATCAGCTGCAGGCAGATGTCGGCTCCGCTGCGGAAATCGTCACGAGTACCGACCCCGTGGACCAACAAGGGCACCTCGCCGATGCGCACATGGAACATGCCATCGGTCGGTTCATCGAGCGCCCATGCTTTCGCCACCGTCAGGGCCGATAGCAGCACCAGGGCGAGCCGGATCGCTAGAGGCATGTATCCAGAGCTGCGCGCATTGACAATTCGAGCTGGCTGGCTCCTGTGGGATCCCGCTGCGTTGAGCTCTCCGTCAGAGGGGGCACTGCCCCCTCGCGCCTTCGGCGCACCCCAGCTTCCTCGTTGTCGCTCGTCGCGCTCCGCCGGCCGCGCGCCTCGGTCGTCACTCGCCAGCTGCGTTAGCGTTTTCGGCGGCCCTGCTGGCCATTTTCTCCGAAAAACGTTCCTCTGTCGGCCGGTCGCCCAGCCAAGCCTGGCTGGGCTCCGGACCGTGCGGATGGGCGGCTTTGGTTTTTTGAGGGACCTGTCTGCGTTCACTGCTCCACCACATTCGCCCTGCATCGCGTCCATCCCACCGGGCCCGGCGCGAGCACCGGGTCGACTGCGTTCCGCCAAGCGGCCTGCGACCTCGACGCCCGCCTGCACCGGGGTCAATGCGCACCCGGACCGCCCGGCTGCTCCCGTGTGGATGATCTCTCTGGCGCGGCCATGCCAACCACTACCTACAGTCGAAACCGATGCGCGTTGAAGCAGGGCGCGTCTGCCCCACAGAGCCCGGCTCTGCACGGATGGGATCGAGTCGGTTGTCAGTAAATGACTTCCGTGTAGACGTCGACCACTGCCGGATCCGCCACCGGCAGCGGCTCGCCGGAATCGAGCTGCCCCCGGGCCTGGGCGTAGATCAGGTAGGTCCCATCGGCCACCGGCCAACCGACATCGTCGACCAGCTCCCAGGTGGCGGTGAAGACCAGCTCGCTGTGCGCAGGCACCGGAGCGGAGAGCGGGGTGGCACCCGAGCTCACGTCACAGGTCGAATCCCACACCACCCGGCCTGTGGTGTCGGTGACCCAGAACCGGGCGCCCGGCGAGGTATAGCGATACATGTCGGTGCCGGCGCTCGCGTTGCGGATCACCAACGAGCATTCCACCGTGTCGCCAGCGTAGAAGGCGTCACACGGGGCCGTATCGACGGCCGTGCCGACCTCGACCGCGTAAGCCCATTCGCCGTCCTGGGCGTAGTAGCCGCCGTAGTACCCGCACCCCCCGCACAAGCATGCAAGCAAGGCGGCCAGCCCGGAGCGCAGCAACGGCGTTTGCCGTGACATGCGCGCATTATACGCAGTTCGCCGCGCGCACCGAGTGATTGTCGCGCCCGGGTCGACGCGTAGCGTCCGGCCATGGCCATCGACCCCGCCGATCTGCGCGCGACTGTGGAGCGCGACTTCCCCACCACCCGTGGCGAACTCGCAAGCCTTATCGCGATTCCCGGCTGCGACTTCCCCGGCCACGACCGGAACGAGCTCACGCGTTGCGCCGCGTTGTGCGGCGAGCAGCTCGATGCGGCCGGATTCCCCCGCGTCGAGCAGTTCGTGGTGCCGGATGCGCCGCCGTACATCTGCGCCCGCGACCACCGTGCCGGCCCCGATCGCCCGACACTGCTGCTCTATGCGCACTACGATGTCCAACCGCCGCTCGACCCTGCGCTGTGGGCCTCACCGCCCTTCACCGCTACCGAACGCGATGGCCGGCTCTACGGCCGCGGCAGCTGCGACGACAAGGCGGCCATCGCGCTCCACGCAGCGGCTTATCGCGTCGCCCGCTCGCAGAAGGACACCCTGCCGGTCAACCTGACGGTGATCGTGGAGGGTGAAGAGGAGACCGGCTCGCCGCACCTCGCCGCGATGCTCGCGGCCCACCAGGCCGGACTCGCGGCCGACGCGGTGGTGGTGCCCGACGTCCCCACGCTGGCCACCGGCGTTCCCTGCATGGTCACCAGTCTCCGCGGCCTGCTGGTATTCGACGTCACCGTCCGCTGTCTGAGCGGACCGGTGCACAACGGCCTCTGGGGTGGCGCGCTGCCCGACGCGGGATTGATCCTTTCGCGCCTGATTGCAGGACTGGCCGACGATCACGGCCAGCTCGATCTGCCGGAACTCCAGGTTTCGGAGGTCGAAGGCCTCTGCGACCCCAAGGTGGCGCCCTTCGATCCCGCGGCCTTCGCCCGCGACGCCGGCGTGCTCGACCCTGCAACCCTCACCGATGGTCCCACCACCTACCGCCGACTGTGGACCGCCCCGGCGCTGAATATCAGTTCACTCAGCGTCGGCGGCGGCCCCGGCGGCGGCGGCAACGTGATCAACGGCGAAGCCCACGCGCGCATCGGCCTGCGCATCGCCCCGGGCATGGGCGTGGCCCGGACCCGTGACGCGGTCGAACGCGCGCTGCATGCACGCTGCCCACCGGGCGCGCAGCTCGCGCTCGTACCCGAGGTCTCGGGCGCGGCCTGGCATTGCGACCCGCAACACCCCTTCTTCGACGCCGCCCGCGCAGCGCTGCGCACCGGCTTCGGTCGCGAGCCGCTCCCGGTGGGCTGCGGCGCGTCGATCCCCTTCGTCCACACGATCGAAACCGCGCTCGACTCCCCACCGATCCTGCTGCTCCCGGTCGAAGACCCGCTGAGCAACCCGCACGGCATCGACGAATCGGTCCATCTGGGCGACCTGCGCGCGACCATCGCCAGTCTGGCGGCGTTGATGATCGACGGCGGATGGACCGGCGGCGACCGATAAGGCCGCATCCGACTGACGGCCGGTGCGATCTTCCGCCCACCGCCAAGCGGACCCGAGCCCCCGGGAACGACCAGCGCCAGTGGCTCGGAACCGGCAGCTCGGGTGAGCGCTAGCCCGGATCCCTCATGAGCAACGTCGCGAGTAACTACTCAGGCCCATCGGGCATGAGTGGCTACCTCGGCCTTTTTCGGGGCCCCATCGCACCCGATGGGGTCTGGCGCCGAGTGG
>CAZTGE010000167.1:0-8563 GCA_964612995.1 uncultured candidatus Brocadiaceae bacterium
CTGAGCAGTTACAAGTGCGCATGGTCATGCGCACTTTTCCAGGGGAATGGAATATTCGGGGCCCCATCGTACGCGATGGGGTCTGGCGCAGAGTGGTGGGCGAAGCGGGTATCGCCGCAGGCGATTGCTGGCCCCAGTGGGGCCAGCGGCCCGCGTAAGCGCAAGCGCAGCCCCGCAGGCCGTCAGGCCGAGAAGCGAGCGCCGCCGCCAACACCCTCTCCGCGGGCATTTTCCCTGCCCAGATAACGATGCAGGGATCCGCCTTCAACGACCAGGACGAGGACAACATCGGCGAATTCGGCTACCTGTCGCAACTCGCGGGCGCCGAGCCTCCCTTCTCCGCCGAGGTCGACGGCTTCTCGTTGATCAGCCCGGATATCGGCGATGGTGAAGCCCGGTTCGGCTATCTCTTCCGCGTCTACCTGCCCGACGGCGCGGGTGGGATGATCGACTACGCCACCATGAAGCAGCGCGTCGCCGCGGGCCACCTGAGCCAGGAGGCGATCGATGCCTGCGAACGGCATTTCGTCTGTTACGCCTGGCCGACGCATCCGGGCGAGACCGGACGGCGCGCTTTCGCCATCACCCAGAACAAACAGATCCACGTCGCCGACGCCACCACCATCACCTTGCCCCCCGCCTGGAACGCGCTCAACCCCGATGCCACCGGGGCGGCGGGCCTGCTCGACGATCCAGCCTGGGTGCCGCTGGGCAGCTTGGGCATGCAGCGGCGCGCACGACCGGAGCCGGTCGAACGCCTGGTGCGGTTACTCCTTCCGGCACGCGATCTGTGAGCCGGTGCCCGATCGCGCGTCGCATCGCGCTGTCGGTCGCCCCGCAGCGCTTGGGCGACCGCCCTGGCAACCCTGCCTTGTGTTGACCGTCGACTGCCGGTATCCAGTACCTGTATGACCCGTCCAGGTGAGCGAATGCCGGTTGAACAGACGGCGTCGTCACGGACGCGAGGAGCAGCGGATGGACGCAGCAGCAGCCGATGAGCGTGGTTCGCGCCGCATCCTCGTGGTCGAGGACATGGCCCCGTTGCAGGAATACATCGCCGAAACGCTGGCCGACCTCGGCGAGGAGGTGAGTGTCGATACCGCCGCGGACGGCGTCGCGGCGATGGAACGCATCAACCGGGACGAGCAGCCCTACGATCTGGTCGTGACCGACATCACCATGCCGCGGATGGACGGCGAACAGCTGCTCGCCGAACTGCGCCGGCGCAAGTATTCCGCGCCGGTGATCGTGCTGACCGCGCACGGGCAGGACGATCTGATCATCCGCTGTCTCAAGGCCGGGGCCTGCGACTACCTGATCAAGCCGGTCGGGGTCGAAGCGCTGCTGATGGCGGCGAACACGGCTCTGGAGAACATGCCGCCGGTCGGCGGCGATCTGGCGGTGGAATACGATCCCCAGGGCTGGTTCGAGGTCACTGGAAGCAGCGACTACTCGGTCCTCTACCGCTACCGCCGCTTCCTCCATCTGCTCGACTGCTTCCGTGTCGACGACGACACCGCCAACGAATTGCGGTTGACGCTCGAAGAGCTCGGACGCAATGCGATCGAGTGGGGCAACCGCGCCGACCCGCACAAACAGGTCCGGCTCGGCTGCCGCATCCTGCCGTACAAGGTCATCGTCCAGATCGCCGACGAGGGCGAGGGTTTCGATCCCGAAGAGGTGCCCGACCCCAGCGTCGACCCGTTCTCGCACATCGAGCACCGGCGTTCGGCCGGCAAACGCCTCGGCGGTTACGGCATCCATCTCATCCGCAGCCTGATGGACAAGGTGACCTGGAACGCCCGCGGCAACGTGGTGGTGGCGATCAAGTATCTCAAACGCGATCGCGAGTGACGCCGTGTTCGCGCTGATCACCGAGCTCTTCGGCGGCCTGGCCCTGTTCCTGTTCGGCATGGATCTGATGACCGACGCGCTCAAGGCCGCGGCGGGCACGGGCCTGCGCAAACTGCTGCTGATGCTCACCCGCAATCGCATCGCCGCCGCTGGCACCGGTATCGGCGTGACCGCGGTGGTCCAGTCGAGCTCGGTCACCAGCGTGCTGGTCATCGGCTTCATCACCGCCGGGCTGATGAACCTGGAACAGGGCATCGGCGTGACCATGGGCGCCAAACTCGGCACCACCATCACCGGCCAGATCATCGCCTTCAAGATCACCGAGGCGGCCTATCTGCTGGTAGCGCTCGGTTTCTTCATGCATTTCGTGCTGCGGCGCGAACGGCTGCGCCAGATCGGCTCGATGCTGCTCGGCCTCGGGCTGATCTTCGTCGGCATGATGCTGATGAAGGACGCGACCGGGTTCATCAAGCAGCACCAGGGTGCGATCGACCTGCTCGCGCGCATGGAGCATCCCTTGCTCGGTCTGATGGCCGGGACCCTGTTCACCTTCCTCGTCCAGAGCTCGTCGGCGACCATCGGCATCATCATCGTTCTCGCCGGTCAGCAGGCGACCGACGGCACCCCGCTGCTCAGCGTGCAGGCGGGTATCGCTCTCGGCCTGGGGGCCAACGTCGGTACCGGCATAACCGCGGTGCTCGCCGCGATCGGCAAGCCGCGCGAAGCGGTGCGTCTGGCCCTGTTCCACATCGGCTTCGCCGCGACCACCGCGGTTGCATGGATCCCGCTGCTGGGCCTGCTGCAGGCGCTCGCCGACTGGCTTTCCCCGGCCGGCGATCATGCGCGGCAGCTGGCCAACGCCATGACCGCCTACAACGCGATCAATCTGGTCCTGTTCATCGGCGCGGTACCGCTGTTCGCCGCGCTGTTGCGGCGGGTTGTACCGCCCGGACCTGCGGCCACGGCGACCGGGGTGACGCCGCGTTTCCTCAGCGAGGAGCTACTGGGCACGCCGACCCTCGCGCTCGATGGCGCCCAACGCGAGGTGATCCGCATGGGCGCGATGGCCACTGCGATGCTCGAAGGCCTGGAGCGCATCCTGTTCGCCGACGGCGAGGCGGATGTCGAGCACGAGCGCAGTGCCGAACGCGATATCGACCGCCTCCAGGCAGCGGTGGTCGGTTACCTGCGCAGTCTGTCGCAAGAGGCCATGGCCGAAGCCGAGGCCCGGCGACTCGCGGCCCTGCTCGCGATCGCTGGAGCGATAGAGAACGCCTCCGACCTCGTCGCGGACGAGCTGGCGCCGGTCGGCCCTGACGCGCTGCATCGCTCGTTGCGCATCAGCCAGGAGACGGCGTCGCGGCTCGCGCCGCTGCTCGCCCTGGTGACCGCCTCCTTCCGCGATGCCGTGGCCTGTCTCGAGCGGCCGGGGAAAGAGGCGATCAGTTCGGTCGAGGCGCGCAAGGCCGGGCTCGATCGTGGGACCAGCGCGTTGCGCGACCACCTGCTCCAGCGCCTCGGCTCGGAGGACCCGCACCGCCTCGAGCTGTACCGCCTCGAGTCCGACGTGCTCGAGTATCTGCGTCACATCTACCACCTCGCCCGGCGCATCGCCCGCTCGAGCGCGGATGTCGATCTCGGCGTCAGCATCGTGGCCGCCGGTCCGGAGAGGCCTGCCACGGCGCGTCTCACCTGAGCCCGGCCGCGGTGCCGTTGCAGCGCGCCACCACATGCCGACGCCCCCGGGCTGGGCGGGGGCGTTTCAGGGCGTCCTGGGGCGGATCCGGCTCTCAGAGACCGGGCACGTCGAGCCACTTGCGCTGGCGCCAGCTCTCGAGACCGAGCTCGGCCAGCTGCACACCCTTGGCGCCTTCGCGCAGGGTCCAGCGGAAGGGCTCGTCGAGCGCGACGTGACGCAGGAACAGCTCCCACTGGATCTTGAAGGCGTTGTCGTACGGCCCGAAATCGGGGACTTCCTGCCAGCCGGCGAAGAAGTCGATCGGGTTGTCGATGTCGGGGTTCCACACCGGCTTGGGGGTGTTGGCCTGCGACTGGGTCAGCACCTTGCGCAGCCCGACCATCGCCGAACCGTCGGTGCCGTCGACGTGCATGGTCAGCAGGTCGTCGCGCCGCACGCGGGTGGCCCAGCTGCAGTTGAAGTGGCAGATCACGCCGTTGTCGAGCTCGAAGGTGGCGTAGCAGGAGTCGTCGGTGTCGCAGGTGAAGGGCTTGCCGTTCTCGTCGATACGCTCGCCGATGTGGGTCGCGCCGAGGCAGTTGACCGCGGTGATGTTGCCGAACAGGTTGTCGACCACGTAGCGCCAGTGGCACAGCATGTCGACGATCATCCCGCCGCCGTCGCCCTTGCGATAGTTCCAGCTGGGGCGCTGCGGGGCCTGGTCGTAATGATGGCCGGTGAAGACCCAATAGCCGAACTCGCCGCGCACCGAGAGCAGGTCGCCGAAGAAGCCCTGGTCCTTGATCATGTTGTACTTGCGCATGCCCGGCAGCCACAGCTTGTCCTGGACCACGCCGTTCTTGAGCCCGGCGTCTTCGCACAGCTTGGCCAGCCGCACCGCTTCGTCGGTGGCGACGGCGATCGGCTTCTCGCAGTAGACCGATTTGCCCGCAGCGACCGCCTTCTCGACGAAACGCACGCGATGATTGGTGCCGGAGGCGTCGAAGAAGATCTGGTAATCGCCATCGCCGAGGGCGCCGTCGATGTCGGTGGTCCACTTTTCGACCCCGGTCGCCTGGGCCAGGTTCTGCAGCTTGTTGGGATTGCGTCCGGTGAGGATCGGATCGGGCATCAGCACGAGGTCGTCGGAGACCTTGATGCCGCCTTGTTCGATGATCGCGAGGATCGACCGTTTGAGGTGCTGATTGGTGCCCATGCGGCCGGTGACGCCGTTCATGATGATGCCGATCCTGCGTGTCTCCACGGTTGCTCCTTCGTTTCGCTGGCTCGTGTGGCGGCGGCAGGATATGGCCGACCCCGCCGCATGCAACGGGACCGGCGTACGGAATCGACACGCCGCCCGGCCCTGCTGCAGAGCCGGGCTCTGCTTGGCATTCGCGTGCGTGGCCTACCATGCGCCGGCCTGCCGGCCGCTTCCGGACCGATCCGGGCCGCCATGCGACAAGGGGAGCGTACGATGCCACTGGCGTCGATCGATGCGGTGATCGCGGCCATCGGCCGCGGCGAGATGGTCGTGCTCGTGGACGATGAGGATCGCGAGAACGAGGGTGATCTGGTGATGGCGGCGGAGCACGTCGATGACGCGGCGATCGCGTTCATGGCCGCCCGCGGACGCGGATTGATCTGCCTCGCGCTCGATGGCGCGCTGATCGATCGCCTGCAGCTGCCGATGATGACCGCGGACAACCGTTCTCCGCTGGGTACCGCCTTCACCGTCTCGATCGAGGCGGCGCAGGGTGTGACCACCGGGATCAGCGCCGCCGATCGCGCGCGCACCGTGCGCTCGGCGATCGCCGATGACGCGGGACCGAGGTCGGTGGTGGTCCCGGGGCACGTGTTTCCGCTGCGTGCGGCCGACGGTGGCGTGCTGGTGCGGGCCGGCCAGACCGAGGGGTCGGTCGACTGCGCCCGTCTCGCCGGCTGCAGGCCGGCGGCAGTGATCTGCGAGATCATGAAAGAGGACGGCACGATGGCGCGGCGGCCGGATCTCGACGCCTTCTGCAACGAACACGGGCTGCTCTGCGCCAGCGTCGCCGACCTGATCGCGTACCGCCTGGAGCGCGAGTGCCTGATCGAAGAGTGCGCCTGTCGTGATCTGATCACCCGCTGGGGTCCGGCGCGTGCACGCGTGTTCCGCTCACAGGTCGACGGCGTCGAGCACCTCGCGCTGGTCTTCGGTGAGCTCACCGCCTCCGGGCCAACGCTGGTCCGGGTGCAACGGCGGGCCTTGCTCGCCGATCTCTACGGTGTGGTCGGGCCGGAAGGGACGGATCTCGACGAGAGCGCGGCGATGCTGGCCCGTGATGGCGGCGTTCTGCTGCATCTCGGCGGTCGCGGCCGGGACCTGGCCAGCCAGATCAGCGCGTCGCCACCGGGTGCTGAGACCCAACGCCCGCTGATCCACGACTACGGCATCGGCGCACAGATCCTGCGCGCACTGGGCGTGGAGCGGATGCGGTTGATCAGCCGCCACGAGGTGGTGCCGCCGGCGCTCTCTGGCCACGGTCTGGAGATCCTCGATCGCGTGGTACCCGGGAGCGGTCATCGCTTCACCCCGGCCGATCGGGCGCGAGGATGACGTGATGATGCGCGAGATGTTCATCGGCAAGCTGCACGGCGGGACGATCACCGATGCCCGGCTCGATTACCGTGGCAGCATCACCATCGACGCCGATCTGCTCGATCGGGCGGGGATCCTGGTCCACCAGCGGGTCCAGGTGCTCGACGTGGCCAACGGCCATCGGTTCGAAACCTACACCATCCCCGGACGTCGTGGCGGGCGGGAGATCGTGATCAATGGGGCCGCGGCGCGCCTGGCTCAGAAGGGTGATGCGGTGATCATCATCGCCTACGCCCTGCTCGACGATGCCGAGCTCGCGGCACATCGACCACGCGTGGTGATCCTCGGGCCCGACAACACGGTCAGCGAGGAGCTGCGGCCCGATGGCATGCCGCCATCCGCCTGAGCGTACCCCAGGGCCGCTCGAAGCTCGGCCCCTGGGAGCGCCGAGCAGCAGCTCGGCATGGAAACAGGGGGGTCACGACATGGGTCCATCATTCGATGGACCCATGTTGTGACCTCGTCATCCCGAGCTTTGAGCGGCCCTGGAGCGTATCCAACACGGCTGCAAGCGGCCTGCGATACAGGGATTGTCTCCGCGTCCGGCCTCATAAGGTCACCCGGTCCCTGCGGAGGAAGCGATGGCTCGTTCACGGCGCGCGCGAATGCGCGAACAGCGGATGCAGGAAAGCAAGGAAGCCCCGGAGGCCCCGGAGGCCCCGGAGGCCCCGGAGTCGCCGGAGGCTGCCGCCGAGCCATCCGCGGACGACGATCTGATCGCTGGTGACATGCCAGCGGACGAGGATGACCTGACCGTCGCTGCCGATGACGGCCTCGACAAGGAGCCGGAGGCCCCGGCCGACCAGATCGACGAACTGGAGATCGACGTCGAGGCCGATGCGGCCGCGGGCGGCGTCGACGAGATCGATGACCTTCCCGAAGCTGAGGGCGAGGCCGACCTGCCGCCGCAGGAGCCGGAGGCCGAGCCGGCAGCCGGTGCCGTGCACGGTTCGGCCCGGCGTAGCTCCCGACGTTCGTCGCGGCGCGGCGGCGGAGGCGACGACGATGCCGAGAGCCCCGCCGCTTCCGGGCGCCGCAGCGGGCGCCGCGGTTCACGTTCCTCGCAGCGCAAGTCCGCACGCGAGGAGGCGGTCAAGGCCCGCGGGGGGCGGAGCAAGAAGAAGAAAAAGCAGGACGTCGATCCGCAGGCCGCGGCCGAGCGCAAGAAGTCGATGCTCACCCTGATCGGGGTGCTCGCGACGGTGCTGCTGCTCAGCGCCGGTGGCTATGCGGCCTGGTACTTCTTCCTGCGCGCCGAACGGGTGGTCTACGAGCTGCCTGGCAACAAGTCGACCGGGCAGCCGCCGCAGGAGGTGGAGTGGACCCGGCAGCAGCTTGCCGCATGGTTCCTGCGCGAGGCCCAGGATTTCTACTCCCAAGCCCATCTGGCCAAAGGCAAGGGCAAGTATGCCGAGGCCCGCACCCTGGTGCGCAAGTGCCGCGAGCGTCTGACCGTGCCCTTCCTCAACATGGCCGAGGCCAATCCCAGCCCGGAGAACGAGGCCATTGGGAGCGTCCAGCAGGCCGAACGGGCGCACGAGCTGATGGTCAAGCTCGGCGGTCTGGAGGAGGAGATCACCGAGGTCGAGGAACGCGTCCGGGCCGAGGCCAACTACAAGCGGGTGCTCGGTGCCTTCGACAGCCTCAGTGATGAGCGAACCGACCTCGCCGAGCTGCGCAGCATGGCCGAGGCCTTCATCGCCAATCCGGTCGATCCCACCGCGGCTCCTGACGAGACGCTGCGCGAACGTTTCAGCTCGATGACCGGCTATGTGCAGACGCGCCTGGCGACGATCGGCAAGGAAGCTGCCCGCCGCGGACACATGCGCACCACCGGCGTGGTCAACAAGGCCCGCAGCAGCATCAACGTCTTCATCAAGGACCAGTTGTTCGGCAAGGCGCTCAGTCACATCGACACGCTGCAGGTGCAGTGGCCCGATGCCGACCTCGAACCGATGCGCCAGAGCATCCTTCAGGCGGCGCGCGAGGACTTCGAGTCGCACATGGAGCAGGCCCGCAACGCCTTCGCCCGGGCCAAGGCGCCATCGAGCACCGAAGCGGACCGGCGCGCTGCCTATCGTGAGGGCATCGGGGCCCTCGAGGCGATCCTGGACAACTACAACCGTGACGTGCCCAATCCGGCACCCGAGCTCCAGCGCTACATCGATCAGGCAGCGGCGCTCAAGCGGGAATACGAGAGCTGATCGCGGCAACCCCACAGGGCCGCTCAAAGCTCGTTACGACCGGGCTGCGCAGAGCTGGGGCGCCGGCCCGTCGGCGAAGCCCCGTACCTCGATCGCGAAGCCCTGCATCGACAGCACGCTACGCTTGATGTCCCGTAACTACTCAGGCCTATTCCTGTGCTCTCATAAACCACAGAGAACACAGAG
>CAZTGE010000168.1:0-8459 GCA_964612995.1 uncultured candidatus Brocadiaceae bacterium
TGGCGCGTAGCGCCGCAGAAAACGCCAGCGCAGCTGGCGAGTGACGACAGAGGCGTGTGGGGGCGGAGCCGGCATCGCGCAGCGATAGCAGGCCCCAGTGGGGCCTGCGGCCGGTGGAGCGCGACGAGCGACAGCGAGGAAGCCGGGGTGCGCCGAAGGCGCGAGGGGGCAGCGCCCCCTCTGTAAAAGGCCTCAGCGTTCGCGGAAATGCTTGCTCAGGCGCGGGCCGGACTGGGTGGCGTAGTTGTTGCCGCGCCCACCGTAGAGCTCGGCGACCGGACAGGCTTCAGCCAGACGTTCGTAGGCCATGCCGCAGATCGGCTGACGGTGGCGCAGGATGAGGTCGTCCTCGTGCGGACGGATCTCCAGGACCGCGCGCGTACCCGGCACCGGCCCGCCCATGCCCCACCCCGGATCGAAGAAGCCAGCGTAGTGGGCGCGGAACTCGCCAGCGGTGGGATCGTAGGGAACCATCTCGCAGGCAGTGTCGGCCGGCACCCTGACCCGTTCCCAGGTGGCGAGGATGTAGAACCGGTCCTTCTCCAGAAACAGGTAGCCCGATGGGGGCGAGGCGACCGGGGCGAAGAAGTCGTCCGGTTCGTGCCGCGCGCTGCCGCAGAGATCCAGGGGCAGGTGGGTCCGCTTGGCCATGTAGCCGACCACCGGACGCGAGAGATCGGCGGTCATCACCACCCGCGAGTCGCGTACACTGCTCGCCGCCGGCATCGGCGCGCCATCGGGAGCGTAGAGCAACGGCTCACGCTCCCAGTTGGCGACCAGCGCTGCGGCATCGAACTGCTCGCGATCGCGAAAGAAGATCGCCTGATTGAGACTGACCCCACTACGCAGGATCACGTCGAAGGCCCGCGGAATCAATTCGAGCCACAACTCGCCGGCGTAGCCGGCACCGATGCGGTCGTAGCGGGTGCTGCTGTCGGTCAACACCCGGGTGGCGAGGTCGACCCGGCCGGTGCTGCTCTTGGAATTGGTATAAGCCTCGATCCCCGGCGGTAGCGCGAAGCGCTCGCGCAGCCGCACCAGGTAGACCTGGTTGCGCGCGAGGCAGGTCGGCGCGCTGAGGCTGAGGCGTTCGAGCGCCAGTGCGTCGATGAGATCGCGCACGCGCTCGTCTTCGAGCGCGAGCACGCTGCCGGGCATGCGGAAGACCTCGCTGCTGATCGAGAGATCGAGCGAGGCCGGCTGGATCTGGTCGTCGGCCACACCGGCGTCGGAGGCGATCGCGCCGTCGGCGATCAGCCGCCGGATACCGGTCGCGCAAAGGGTCCCGCTGGTTTCCACGCGGTGGAGTCTGCGCGCTGGCGCGCCGGCGACAAGCGATCGAGCCGGTGCGCCAACAGGGCGACTCAAAGCTCGCAAATGAGGGCCATGCCGACCTGGTGATCGGCGCTCCCGGGGCGAGCGTTGAGTCGCCCTGGGTGCGCCAACGGAGGCCGCTGCAAGCGCAGGACAGGCGAAGAGGGCAGGGTTCGCGCGGCCCAAGGTACTACTGCGGCAGCACCACGCGGACCGTGGTGCCCGCGCCCGGCTCGCTGCGCAGGCCGACCTCGCCGCCGTGCTGTGTCACCAGACGGTGGACCAGCGCGAGACCGAGGCCGGTACCGCGGCTCTTGGAGGTGACGAAGGGCGTGAAGGCGCGCTCACGGATCTCGGGCGGCATGCCGCAGCCGTTGTCGCTCACCGCCAGCACCACGGTCGACTCGTCGCCCGGCGCCACCTGCACCCGGATCCACGGCGCGCCGACCTCGCGCACCGCGTCGATGGCGTTGCCGAGCAGGTTGAGACAGATCTGCCGCAGGTGGTCCTCGTCGGCGTGAACCGTGCCCGGGGTCGCCGGATCGAGCGCCACCTGCAGCTCGAGCTGGGCAGGCAGATCGGGCGTCAAGCGCACCTGCCGCTCGATGTCGGTGAGGAAGCCGTGCCAGGCGATGATCATCGGTTCGGGCTGGCGGGTACGCGCCAGACGCAGGAAGTCCTCGATGATCCGGCCGACGCGGTCGGATTCGTCGATCATGATCCGGGTCAATGATACCGCGTCGTCCTTGCCCCAGCGCTCGGCCAGATGCTCCAACTCCTGCGCGCAACCGCGCAGGCTCGCAAGCGGATTGCGGACCTCGTGCGCGATGCCCGCGGCCATCTCGCCCATCGCCGCGAGCCGCTCGCTGCGCTCGGCCTCACGTTCGAGCGCGCGCAGCGCGCTCTCGTCCGACACCGTCAGCGCGGTGGCCACCCGCCGCCCGCGCCTGCCGTAGAGCGCCTTGAGATGAAGCGAGAGCGATCGCCCCGCTGCCGTGCGCAGCCGCAGCACGTGGGTCTCGCCAGGCCGGGCGAAGAGCTCGCGCACCGGTGCCAGGCTCTCGCCCGCGAACAGCGCGTCGATCCGCGGTTCGGCGTTCTGGGCCGGTTCGATGTCGAGCAGGCGCAGCAGCTCGCTGTTGGAATACAGCACGCGGCCATGGCGATCGGCGACCAGCACCCCCTCGCCGAGATGGTCGAGCAGCTCGTCGGTGAGCACGCGCTCCTCGTGCAGCCGTCGGCCGAGGTACTGCGCGAGCAGATCGACCAGCACCAACGCGCCGATCTGGGCGACCATCGTGCTGACGATGCGTTGCGGGTCGACCAGCGCACGCGGGACGTTGGTCGGCGAAAGCCCGGCCGGCAGGACCCAGGCGAGGTAGAGCACGCCGGAGATGCCCAGGATCGCCGAGGCGAGCACCGGCACCATGAACGGCAAGCGGCCCGGCAGGATCAGGTTGCTCCCGAGAACCACCGCGAACAGCAGGGGCACGCCGGGCCCGACCACGCCACCGGAGAGGTAGATCACGTAGCCGACCCACAGTACGTCGAAGGCCACATGCAGGGCGAGCTTGCGCATCGACCGCACGCGACGCACGCCCATGACCTGGACCACAGCGACCAGCGCCACCAGGATGAACACCACGGCCAGGCGCTCGCGGATCTGCTCGCTGGCGACCAGGTTGCCGGTCTCCGAGGCCGGAGCGAGGGTGACCACCGCCAACGCCAGGGCCAGCAGCAACAGCCGCAACAGGCTCAGCAGCCGCGCGGCGATCCTGACTTCGGGATGGATGGGGTCGGGGCGTTCACCCATGCGCCCGATCCTGGGGGCCGACGCGCAGGCGCTACCGGCGAGCGCCTGCGCGGTCGCATCCGACGCCTGGTCGGTCCGGCCGGTAGCCATGCCTGGTCAGCCAGCGGCCGCCTGCTGACCCAGGGCCTTCTGCATCTCGAGGATCGGCCAGAAGATGGCCAGCACGATCAGACCGACGATGAAGCCCATGATGCCGATCATGATCGGCTCGATCAGACTGGTCAGAGCCTTGACCGTGGCGTGGACCTGCTCGTCGTAGAAGTCGGCGACCTTGCTCAGCAGGGTCTCGAGCGCACCGGATTTCTCGCCGATGGAGATCATCCGCACCACCATCGGTGGGAACACCCAGCACTCCTCGAGCGGCGCGGTCAGGCTCTGGCCCTCGCGCACGCACTCGCGCGTATCCATCACCGCTTCGGCCAACACCCGGTTGCCCGAGGTGTTGGCGACGATCTCCAGCGCGCCGAGCAGCGGCACGCCGGAACTCAGCAGGGTGGAGAAGGTGCGGGTGAAACGGCTGACCAGCACCTTCTGGCTCAGCTGGCCGAAGACCGGCATCTTGAGCTTGAGCGTGTCGGTCAGGTAACAGAAGCGCTCGTTCTTGCGCGCGACGCGATAGCCGACGAATACCGCGACGATCGCGACGATGACCAGCAGCACATTCGCCTGCAGCCAATCCGAAGTCGCCATCACGCCGACGGTCACGATCGGCAGGTCGACTTTCATCCGGGTGAACATGGTCGCGAACTTCGGCACCACCCCGATCAGGAGGTAGCCGGCGATGAGCAGGATCATCGCCAACGAGATCACCGGATAGGTCATCGCGGACTTGATCTCGCGCTTGAGCGATTCGCTCGCCTCCATGTATTCGGCGAGGCGGTTGAGGATCGCGTCCATCTGGCCCGAGGCCTCGCCCGCCTTGACCATGTTGATGTAGATGTCGGGGAAGACCTTGGGGTAGTGGGTCATCGCCTCCGAGAGCGCGGTACCACCGCGCACCGCATCGGCGAGTTCGAGCAAGGCGGTGCCGAAGCCCTGGTTGTCCTCGGCCACCTGTTCGGCGAGGATCTCGATCGCTTCGAGCAATGGAATGCCCGCGCTGAGCATGGTCGCCATCTGGCGGGTGAACATCGCCAGATCGGCCTGGCTGGCCTTCTTCGCCGGCTCGCCGAACAGGCGGATCTCCTTGGGCGGCGGCTTCTCCTGGATGCTGACCACCGCCAGCCCGCGTTGCCGCAGGCGACCGGTCGCGTCGCTCTCGTTGGCGGCCTCGACCGTGCCCTTGAGCTGCCGGCCGGTGTCGTTGCGCGCCACGTATTGGAACTTCAGTTTCGCCACCGTCGCTCCCCTCGGTACTGCACCGTCATGATGCAGGCAGTTGTCTGATGTGGCAAGGACCTTGTGCCCGTTGCCCGCCGGCTTCGCCCGACACCGGCCCCAGCGACCCGGATCAGGCCTCGGCAGCCTCGGCGACCTCGTCGCTGGCGGCGGTGGCCCCGTTGGGCCCCATGGCGGCGACGCGGGAGCGCGGATCGACGATCGCGGTGACGCGGATGCCGAAACGGTCGTCGACCACCACCACCTCGCCGCGGGCCATCAGCTTGTCGTTGATCATGATGTCGAGAGCTTCGCCGGCGAGCTTGTCGAGCTCGATCACCTTGCCCGGGGTGAGTTTGAGCACCTCCTCGATCACCATGTCGGTGCGCCCCAGCTCCACGGTCAGGGTGACCTCGATGTCCTTGATCATGTCGATGTCAGGCTGCGGCGAGGCGGTCGCCCCCGCTCCGTCGAGATCGGGGAACTCCGCGGCCTGGACCTCGGGCTCATCGCCCCCCGCTTCGGCACCTTCGGGCATCTGCTCGTCAGCCATATTTCAACTCCTCGGCCCCTCTGGCCTTGCTCGGCACCACCTCGGGCAGCGGGCCCCGTGGCAACAACTGCTCGACCAGGAAGCCGACCTTGCGCCCGATGCGCCCGGGCCGGCCCTGGAGCTTGTACAATCCGGCCAGATGCCCTTGCATCGGCTCGTCGCGCGGCTGGTCGAGCACGATCACATCCCCCTTGCTCATCGCCAGCACCTCGCCGATGCGCAGGGTCGCGGTGCCGAGCTCGATCCGCAGCGGCACCATGGTATCGGAGACGATGCGGTCGATGTGCTCACGCTGCTCGGGGGTCTGGCGCAGGTCGATCTGGGCGAAGCGGGTCTGGGACGAGAGCTTGCCCACCGCCCCTTCGAGGTTGATGAAGGGGATGGCCATGCATAGCTCGCCCGGCTCCATCTCTTCGGGACCCTGGATGCTGAAGGTCGAGACCAGCACCATCTCACCGGCAGGAATGACCTGAGCGAACTGCGGGTCGGATTCGCGCTCGATGACCTTGAACCGGATCGGCTGCAGGCGGCTCCAGGCCTCGCTGAGCAGGCCCTGGAAGCGATCGGTGACGTTGTCGATCAGGCTCTCCTCGACCATCGTCAACGCTCGGGGACGGTCGAGCGCCTTGCCGCGCCCGCCGAGCATGCGATCGATCAGGCTGAAGGCGAGTTTGGAATCGACGGTCATGATGCAGCGCTCGGGCGCGCCACTCATCTCCAGCACCTGCAGCGCCGTCGGGTTGGACAAGGAGGCGTGGAACACATCGAAGCTCAGCTGGCCGAGGCTGACCAGCGCGACCTCGACGCTGACCTGCAGCAGACGCGCGAGGTGGTACTCGAAATCCTGGGCGATCGACTCGTGCATCCGTTGCAGCGAGCGGATCTGATCGGGGTTGAGCTTGTCGGGGCGGGCGAAGTCGTAATCGACCACCCGCTGCGGCTCCATCGCCGACGAGGGATCATGCTCGACCGCGTCGAGCAGGGCGTTGAGTTCGTCCTCGGAGAGGATGTCGTCCATGCCGCCCCCTACTGCACCAGCAGCCCGGTCAGGACCACCTTCTCGATGTATTCGGTGTCGGTGCCCTCGCTGCGGAAGATGGTCCGCAGCTCGTTGTTGAGCTCGTCCTTGAAGGTGGTGCGCAACTTGGTGTGGACGTACTCGCTCGAGAGCTCCTCCATGTCGAAGGAATGCAACCGTTCCTCGAGCGCTTCGTGCAGGATCCGCCGCACCTCTTCGCGTGCGACCTGTTCGGCCTGCTCGTTGACCACCCACAGTTCGACGTTGACCTTGCAGTAACGCAGGCCCTGCTCGTTGCCGACGTTGGCCATGACATCGCCCAACATCATCGGCTGGCATTCGTCGAGCAGGTTGCGCTCCGGCTGGTCGCGCGTCTCCTGGCCGGTCTCCTCCTGCTCCTGAGCCGAGAGCACACCATAGAGCACGAAGCCGGCGGTGAGCACGAACACGATCAGCACCAGCAGGGCCAGGGCCGGACCGAGGTAGCCCCCGCCCGAAGACTTCTTCTCGCCGATCTGTTCGTCGTCGCCCTTCGCATCGTCAGCCATCATCGACCTCCTCGTCGCGCACATGGCGCGCTGCGTCGAGCACCTCGACCGTGATGCCCCGGTTCTCCCGCGCCTGCGGGTCGGAGCGCAGCTTGGGCCGGGTCGCGCCCCAGCCCCACAGACTCATCTGCTCGGCCGGCACGCCCAGCCAGTGGAGGTGATGGAAAACCATGCGCCCCTGCGTTGCGCTTTCCAACAACTCCATGGCCAATCCGTTGCGGCCGGGGACATCGCCCGATATACGCACACGCCGTTCCGGTCGTCCGCGCACCGCGTCGGCCACCGCGACCAGCACCGCCCGCGCCGATGGATGCAGCACCGGTTTGCCGTCGACGAACTCGATGCGCGCCGGCAGCCGCAGCTGCACGCGGTCACGCGCGTAGCGCACCATGGCCTCGTCGGGGCGGAAACGCACCGCCAGTTCTTCGCGCAGCTTCTTGGTCACCCGTTCGAGCTCGTCGGGGCTGCCTTCCTGATCCGGGATCCACCACAGATCGCGCTTGTACTTGAGCCGGTCGTGATGCAGGCGCCCGGCCATGATGCCGGGCATGCCCTTGGCGTTGAGATGCGGAATCAGCGGGCCGCGGCCCTGGCCGACCAGTCCGGCCTCCTGGGTATCGGCCAGGGCGACCAGCAGAATGAAGAAGGTCAGCAACAGGGTGATCATGTCGCCGAAGCTGACCATGTAGGCGGGTACGCCGCGTTTTTCCTCTTTGGGCAGATCCATCACTCATCTCCCTGCGAAGCCGTCGCGATCGACGATGATGAACTCTGCCCGTCCGTTGCTCGTCTGACTGCGTTCGGGGCCGTAGCCCGCGACCGCGATCCTGTCGGCGCTCATGTCGCCGCCGCGCACCAGCCGTTGCGCGATCCTGACCGCTCGGCGGATGGCCAGATCCATCGGGTCGGTCTGCTGCTCGCGCAACAGCGGCAGCTCCTTTGAACCGGTGTAGCCGACCACCACCAGATGGTAGGGCATGTACTCGAGCGCGCGGGCCACCGTCGCCAGCCGGCCGAACGAGGCCGAAGACATGTCCTCTTCGCCGGGGGCGAAGTCGACCGCATCGCGGATGAACACGCGGTAGCCTTCGCGGATCCGCTCCCAGGCGATCGGCTCGCCGCTGCGATCGCGCAAGCGCAGCAGGATCTCGTTCGGATCGCGATCCTCGAGCGGCCGGAAGCGCGGCGGGAGCGAGGGAGCGTAGGGATTGCGCTGTTCGCGGCCCTGACGGATCATCCGCGGCGGGGTCAGGCTGTCCTTGTCGTCACGCCGGCCGGAGAAGATGCCGAAGGTATCGCGGATGCTGCCACGCAGCTCGAACAGTTTCTCCACCTTGGGCGTCGAGAAAGTCAGCAGCAGGATGAAGAAGGTCAGCAGCAACGACATCAGGTCGGTGAAGGTGACGATCCACTCTGGGGTCTCCGGGGCCCCATCCTCCTCCGGCAGGTCGGCCACGGCTCACTCCCCCTGCTCCGGCTCGGCCCGGTCTGCCGGTGAGAGGAAGCCCTTGAGCCGTTCGCGGATCACATTGGGGTTCTCACCGGCCTGGATCGCCAGCACTCCCTCGACCATCACCTGGCGCGCCAGCACCTCCTCGGTGTTGCGCGCGCCCAGCTTCCCGGCCAGGGGGATGAACACGAGATTGGCGATCACTGCACCGTAGAAGGTGGTGATCAGCGCCACTGCCATACCGGGCCCGAGGGCGCTGGGATCGTCGAGGTTCTGCAGCATCAGGATCAGGCCGATCAGGGTGCCGATCATCCCGAACGCCGGCGCCATCGCGCCGGCGCTGTCGATGATCCCCTTGCCGTAGGAATGGCGACTGGCCATCTGCTCGAGCTCGATCTCCATGATCGAACGCACGCTCTCCGGCGCGACGCCGTCGATGATCATCT
>CAZTGE010000169.1:0-8282 GCA_964612995.1 uncultured candidatus Brocadiaceae bacterium
CGCGAACAAAGAGCGGCGCAGGCTGCGACCGCTATGATGAGCCCTTGGGCTGCGGACGGAGCCTGCGCTATGGTTCTCATCCACCTCCGTGGCTCCGTGACTCCGTGAGAGACCTCTTCAGTGATCGAAAGCCTGCGCTATGGTCATCCACCTCCGTGGCTCCGTGACTCCGTGAGAGACCTCTTCAGTGATCGGACAGCTGCAGAGCCTGGAGCGCCGTTTCGTGCGCACGGCCCAGCGCGCCTGCGGTCTGAGCGAGGACCTGCGCCCCTTCGCCCGGCTGGCCCGGGCCTTCACCGCCGGCGCATCGATCCGCCCGCAACTGGTGCAGGCGCTCTGGCCTGACGCGATCACGCACCAGCGCTCGCCCTGAAGCGGGTCCCGGCGGTGTGCGCCACGCACCCGGCGGCGGCACCTGCTGGAAAACAGCTGTCGCGCCGATGTGATCGCCCAAGCCGGCTCGACGATCGCATTGCACCGGTTGATCACATTCTGATCACCGGCCGTCAACAGGTGCCACTCCCCCGGGTATGACAAAGGGAACCGGGAGCCGCCATGCACCGAGTCTGTCATCTTGTCATCCTCCTCGTTTTCGCGAGCCGGATCCTGCCGACGGCCGAGGTCATCCGCATCGGCGACCCCGGCTCGGTCTTCGACCCGGGTCGCTACGACGACGCCTACCCCGAGAGCCGCGAATGGGCCAAGGCCGGCGTCGAGGGCGGCGTCCCCTTCCGCGCACAGACCCCGGTGGTCGCCCGGGTCGTGCCGGGTGGCAGCATCCAGGCGGCCATCGACAGCGTGGGCGGATCTCCCGGCGTGGTCCTGCTCGAGCGCGGCGTCCACTCCGTCACCCAACGGATCGAATTGCGCGACAACGTGATCCTCCGCGGCGCCGACCGCGATGAGACCATCATCTCCTACGATATCGGATCGGCGGAACGCGGCGGCCTGGGGCTGTGCATCCTCATGCGCAAGATCGAACGCGCGGGCCTCGAAGATCTCACCCTGCAGCACGCCCGGGTGGCGGAACTCGACCACGACAAATACCACGAGTCCTACACCAACCACCCGGAGTGGTCCTCCGGCGACAACGCCACGGTGGAGATCAACAAGGCCACGAACTGCTGGGTCCAGCACTGCAAGATCATCTGGAACGTCAACCGGCCGGTGCGGGTCTGGGCCGGATCCAGCCATATCACCCTGCGCGACAATCACGTCGATTACGCGGTCCAACGCGGCGGCCAGGGCTCGAGCTACTACGAGATCGTGGGCGGGACCTACGTGCTGATGTACAACGAGACCGTCCGTCGCATCCGTCACGTCTGCCTCGACGGCAAGATCGATTACTGCGTGGTCGCCCACTGCAATTTCGAGGTCGACATCAACTGGCACTGCATCCCGCCGATGCGCCTGAGCCTGGTCACCGACTGCCATATGGGCTCCCGCGCGGCGGGTCATCGCTGGCCGCCGTTCTGCCACTACCGTGATCCGGTGCCGACCAGCAATCTGATCCACAACTGCACCCCGGATTGGAACGATGGTCGGGTCTATTGCACCGAGCACCCGGGCAAGCCCTTCGTCAAGGATTCCGGCCGCCCGCCGCCGAAGCACGGCACCCTCTATCCGGTCACCGGTCGCCACATCCCCTACGAACAGGTCGCCGCCGGCAAGCTGCTCGCCCGCCTGGACAAAGCCGAGTCCGCCCGCGACTGGCCCGTGGTCCAGGCCTGCTGTGCGCGCCTGGCCACCACCGGTGCACTCAGCGACGACGAACAAGCCCGCGTGCAAGGCCTCGACGCCCGGGCCGAACAGGCCGCCGAGGCGGCGCTGGCGGCGGCCCTGGAGGAGGAGGAGAGCGAGGACCTGCGTGCATTCGTGCACACCTGGAAGCACGCAGCCTGCCATGAGCGCGGCGTGGCCGAAGCAGAACGCCGGGGCGCCGCCGCGCTGGAGGAACTGGCGGCCGAACGGCGGCCGGATCCGGAGGACTGGCAGGAATTCCTCACCGCCTGGCAGGGGCTCTGCGTGGCCGAGCGCGCGCAGGAGCAGTACGACGAACTCGCCGCGACCGAACTGGCCAGGTTCCGCGACCGCTACAAGCCTGAGACCCGCTCGTGGATGCGCGAAGCCCTGAAATTCCTCGCGGAGTGGCGCGGCAGTGCCGCGGCCGAGAAACTCGACCAGGAGGTCGCCACGATCCTCGATCCGGTTCTGACCAAGGTCCTCGAGATGGATGCCGGACGCGATCGCACCGCGCGGCTGAAGGCCTTCATACGCAGCTTCGCAGCCAGCAGCAGCGCCGCGCGCGCACGACAGGCGCTCTCCGGCGCACAGCGCTGATGCCGGCGAGCCGACGACAGCGCCCCGATAGCGGCCATCTGCCAGCCTCCAGCCTACAGATCGCACGACACGAGGGGAAGACCATGCGTTACGTCTGCCGGATGCTGCTCATCTGCGCATCACTGTTCACCGCCGCCGTCACACCGGCATCCGAGTCGGCCACCGAGCAGCTCGTCGCCAGCGCGCAGCAGATCGATGCCGCCACGATGGCCATGCGCCGGTGCTGGTACCAGGGTCTGAGCCAGCTGGCGGGTGAACTGCCGACGCCGCCGCGGGTCTGGCGCCTCCATCTGAGCGAGGCCCTGGCCAACCGCGATCTCCACCTCGAGCTGATCGCGATCGACGGGCACTGGGCCGCGGGTCTGGCCTGGAGCCCCGATTGGAACACCGCCGTCCACCGGGTGCGCATCGCTGCCACCGCACCACCGCCGGATCCCGACGCCAAGACCTGGTCGGGCGAGCTGGCGCTCGATCTGCAGATCGACGCCCTCGATCCGATCGACGCCGAACAGGCGATCTCCGCCAGCCTCAGCCTGGAGGCGCAGTTCAAGCACGAGGCGGTGACGGGGCGTTATCGATTCGAGATTCCGGGCACCGATGCGCGCGGCCGTTTCACCGGCACCAGGCAGGATTACGCCGCCGAGCGCGAGCTGCCGCCGGATCTGCCCCGCCGGCTGCTGCAGGGCGCTCACTTGCACCGCATCTACGACACCTGTCACAACAACGAACGCACGCTGCGCCTGTGGTATGGTCGCCTGCGAGCACTGCGGCTGCACGCACGCGGCGTGCTCACCGACTTCGCCGCAGCGCATGCCGCGACCCGCTGCTGGCCGCTCGCGCGCCCCGCGTTCGGCCCGCGCAGCGCACAGGAGAGCGAGTCGACGACCGGCGGAGCGGATATCGATGACGCGCTCGAGGGCCTCGGCGGCGCCAGCGATCTCGGCGACCTGGGCGGGGCGGGTGAGGATCTCGCACTCGGGGCGGAAGAGGAGTCAGAGACGGTCGGCCCCGACCCCCGGTTCGACGACTGCCTCGCGGTGGTCACAGAGATGGCCGACCTGGGCCAGGCGATGCTCGCCGCCGCCCGCTCAGCGCTCGACCAGCCGCCGGCCGCCGCCGTCCCGCGTGGCGCAGGCAGCGAGGATCCGGAATTCGGCCCCTGGTTCGGCTGGCGCCCGCTGCCCCGCAATGCGGACAACGACCACCTGCTGCCAGCCGATGCTGGCGCCGCTGGCATCCAGGACTGGCCCTACATCACCGCCTGGCACATGACCGAGCCCCTGCCGCGCACCCACCCCGATTCGGTGACCCCTACCCTGCCCGAGTGCTTCGCCCCCGTCGGCACCGCCTTCCTGGCGCGCCATCCGGAACGCGACGAGACCACCGTCGACTGGATCGAGCCCTACGTGCCGCCATCGGGCATCGTCCGCCCGCCCTCGTTCAAGGGGGTCTCCCGCCTGGGCACCGGCAGCGGCATGCCCGATGCCACCTTCTATTGCAGCACGACCATCCACGCCCCACGCGCGGTGGACCTGTGGCTGGCCAGCGCTGTCGCCGATCGTGGCCGGTTGTGGCTCAACGGCGAACTCCTGGCCGTCTGGCCCGAGGGCTGCGACCGCGACCTGCCGCAACCGATGACCCTGTGCAAGGCCCGCTTCCGCAAGGGGGCCAACCGTCTTGTGCTACGCGTGGACCATCAACGCGGCCAGATGGCATTCTGGGTCCGCGTCTGCACCCGCGGCGCACCGCGCTCGGCCGAGGAGGCCGCGACGGCGATGGCGGCGGTCGCGGCGCGACAAGGCGACCTGCGCCACCGCCCGAGCTCGGTGAACGGCTGGCTCCGCGACGGCTCCGGCACCTATCCCGACGCCACGCCGATCACCGCCTGGGATATCGCTCAAGGCATCAACGTGCAGTGGGTCACCCCCCTGCCACCGAGCAAGGCCGCGCCGCTGATCGTCGGTGACAGGGTCTACACGATGATCGACCCCTGCTTCCTCGTCTGCCTCGACAAGCACAGCGGCGAGGTCCGCTGGGAACAGGACCTGCATCCGGCCCGGCTCGCAGACCCCGACGCCCACGCGCAGGCCATGACCGCCTACGCCCCCATCCGCGCCGGTTGGCGGGAACGCATCGCCACGGGCCGGTCACCCTATCTACGCGCAGCCGCGGGCGAGCCCGACGACAAGGCGGAGTCGCGCGAGCGCGATAAACGCTGGAACCGTTGGTTCGACCGCCACGTCCGCGCCCACGCCACGGTGCCCGAGAAGCTGAGCTGGGGTACCATCTGGTCCGGGCACACCTTCCCCACCCCGATCACCGATGGCGAGCACATCTGGGTCAAGTCCACGGCCGGCGCCACCGCCTGTTTCGAACTCGACGGCGAGCTGCGCTGGCTGGTCCAGACCCCCTATGTCAGTGGCTCCTTCGCCCACATCACCTCGCCGGTGCTCGTCGACGGCAAGCTGATCATGCAGATCGCCACCGACCCCGAGACCATCGGCTACGACTACGACAAGGAGCTCAAACTGCTCTGTCTCGACGCCGCGACCGGCGAGACCCTGTGGTGGTCGGATCCGGTGGTCGACGTCCAGGGATCGAGCACACCGCGCGTGCTGCGCCTGACCGACGGCGACGAGGCGATGGCGGTGGTGGTGACCGGCGGCGGCGGCGCGATGCGCAAGAATCTCGTGCCCAACGTCCATTACGTCGGCGGCGGCTCGGTGGTGCGGGTCGCCGACGGCGCGGTGCTGATCCGTGACCTCGGCGTCGACAGCGGCTTCAACACCCCGACGGTGGTCGACGACGTGGTCTACCACTTCGGCGGCACCCACCACACCGCCATGCGCCTGCTGATGCGCAGCCGCGATCAGGTCGGCGCCCAGCGGCTGTGGATGCGCGCCGGCCAGGCCTTCGATGGCGGGCTGGTCCATCACCAGGGACTGCTCCACGGCCAGGGCGGTGGCCAGGGCCACTCCGGCTACCGCATCTACCACGCGGACACCGGCGCGAGCGTACGCCTGCGCAGCCACATCGGCCGCAGCTACTGCGGCACGCGCGCCTACATCCCCACCACCATCGCCGACAACGACGTGTTCATCGGCGACATGGGCTCGGCCTTCGGCGACCATTACTACGACGCCCGCCCGAGCGCGCTGGCGGTCATCCGCGCTGGCGCCGACGGCTGCCATCTCGCCGACAACCTGCTCGATCATCAGGTGATGGCCCCGCCGGTATTCGAAGGCGAACGGATCTATGTCCGCAGCGACTGGTCGCTGATGTGCCTCGGCCCCACCGGTCCGGCCGGTCGCGTCTACGAGGCGCAGGTCAATGCCCGCAACCTGCTCCCCGCGCTCGACAGCGAGCCGCCGCCGGAGCGACCGGCACGGCGGGTGGAGCCGATCGACGGCCTGGTTGGCACCATGCGCGCCCACCGCAAGGGCACGGGCAACATCACCCGGATCGCCTCGACCCGCGACCGCTGGTCCATGAACAATCACCGCCTGACCTTCGCCGACTGGATGAGCTTCGGTCCCTTCCCCGCCGCCGACCGCGCCGCGGTCCGCTCTGCGGTGGCAGAGCAGTGCCGTGCGCTGGCCGCCGGCGAGCCCTTCTCCTGGAATGGAACGACGGAGGCGTTCACCTTCCGTACCGGCGTCCACGACCGGCGCAAGGTCATCACCCGCGAGGACAAGCGGCCCTTCCTCGACCTCACCGAGGTCTGCGAACTGGCGCCCGGCCAGGCCGGCTGCCTGATCTCCGTGCTCGAACTGCCCGACACCCGGACCTGGCGGATCGGCATCGAGGCCCAGGGCGACGCCGCGCTGTACATCGGCGGGCAACAGGTCGTCGATCACGATCGTCTCACCCTGCCAGCCGGCAGGCACCTGCTCTACATCGACGGCGCCGGTGGCGCGAGCGACGAGCCCTGCCGGATCCAGGTCGATCTCCTGCCCAGCGACTCGCTCGCGGCCGAGCGCGCGGCCTGGGCCGGACAGATCGCCCGGCACGCCGATGTGCTCGAACGGATCGTGAGCCATATCGGCGACACGCCCGCCGCCGACAAGGCCCGCGCCCTGCTGGCCGCGGCCGCGGCCGCGGGCGCGGCCGGGATTGCGCCGCCGCGCTGAGTACGAGAATCGCCGCCCATGGCCGAACTCGTCTCTCTCACCGGCATCGCCCACGCCTTCGGCGCCGAGCCCCTGTTCGCCGGGATCGACCTCGCCGTGGCCGACGACGAACGCCTGGGCCTGATCGGCGCCAACGGTTCGGGCAAGAGCACCCTGCTGCGCATCCTCGCCGGCACGCTCGAACCCGAGGAGGGCCGGCGCGTCTGCCGCGGCGAGCCGCACGTCGTCTGCGTGGACCAGCACGTCGACTTCCCCGAGCAGGCGACGGTGGCCTCGGCGCTGCACGCGGCCCACCACGAGACCAGCGATCTGCCCGCGGCAGTGCTCAAGGCGCTGGATGAGCATGGCTTCGCCGATCCCGACCAGCCGGTGGCCACGCTCTCCGGCGGCCGACGCAAGCGGCTGGCACTGGTCCGGGCCCTGTTGGCCGAACCCGATCTGCTGCTGCTCGACGAGCCGACCAACCACCTCGACAGCGCGGGCGTCGACTGGCTGGAGCAGACCCTGCGCGGCGCCCGCTTCGCCGCAGTGATGGTCACCCACGACCGCTGGTTCCTCGACCGCGTCGCCAGTCGCATCGTCGAGCTCGGAGCGCAGTTCCCCGGCGGCCGGTTCACCGCCGCAGGTGGTTATTCCGACTTCCTCGCCGCACGCGAGGCCTTCCTCGCCGGCCAGCGCTCGCAGCAGGAACGGCTCGACAACCGGATGCGTCGCGAAGAGGTCTGGCTCGCCCGCCGCCCCAAGGCCCGGACCACCAAGGCGGTCGCCCGCATCAAGCAGGCCGATCAGCTGCGCGACGAACTCGACGCTGTGCGCCAGCGCAACGCCGCCGGACGCAGCGCTGCGATCGACTTCCAGGCCACCGGCCGCCGCGGCAACGAGCTGGTGGTGGCCACCGACATCGCCAGGGCCTACGGCGAGCATCAGGTGTTCGCCGGGCTCGATTGCACCCTCGCGCCGGGCGAATGCCTCGGGCTGGCCGGCGCCAACGGCAGCGGCAAATCGACCCTGCTGCACGTGCTCGCCGGCGATCTGTCACCCGATGCCGGCAGCGTCGAGCACGCGACCGCCCTGCGCCCGGTCGTCTTCACCCAGGACCGCTCGCGCCTCGACCCCACGGCCACCTTGCGGCGCACGCTCTGCCCCAACGGGGAGACGGTCCAGTTCGCGGGGCGCAATGTCCACCTCATCGCCTATGCCCGACGGTTCCTGTTCCCGCCACACCGCCTCGACCAGCCCGTGGGCAGCCTCTCCGGCGGCGAACAGGCCCGGCTGCTGATCGCGCTGCTGATGCTCGAGCCGGCCGACCTGTTGTTGCTCGACGAACCGACCAACGACCTCGACATCCCGGCGCTCGAGGTGCTCGAGACCGCCCTGGACGAGTTCCCCGGCGCGATCGTCCTCGTCACCCACGATCGCTATCTGCTCGACCGGCTCTGCGACCGCATCATCGGGCTCGATGGCCACGGCGGCGCGCATCACCGCACCTCCTTCGCCGAATGGGAGCGCACGCGCCACACGCTGAGCGCCGCGACCAGGGCGCCGGCGGCACCGCCCACGCCGGAGGCGCGCCCCCAACCGTCAGGCGGACTCGACTGGAACGAGCAGAAGGAACTGCGCGGGATCGAGGGCCGGATCCAGACCGCCGAAGCCCGGCTCGCCGAACACGAGCAACGCATGGCCGATCCCGCGGTGTACACCGATCCGGCGGCCGTGAGCAGCCTCACGGCCGCAATCGAGGCGGCTCGCGAGCGCGTCGACGCACTCTACCGGCGGTGGGAAGAACTCGAATCGCGCGTCTGAGGCGAACCC
>CAZTGE010000170.1:0-8114 GCA_964612995.1 uncultured candidatus Brocadiaceae bacterium
GGGGTACGCGCCGAAGGCGCGAGGGGGTACGCGCCGAAGCCGCGAGGGGGCAGCGCCCCCTCTGCAAGGTGCCGGGTGATCAGCTCAATGCGAACGGCGGCTGTTCCGGCAGCGCGGCGGCAAACGCGTCGAGCAGCTCCTGCTGCAGCGCGTCGTCGAAACCGCCGTCGAGGAACCGATCGAGCACCTCCTGCTCGAGCCGCTGCCAACTGGCCGCCTCGTCGCCGGGCATGATCGGATAGAAACGGGCGCCGTTGGCCAACGCGGCCGCACGGTCGCCGGGCGCATCGCCGAGCACCAGCACATGTCCGGCAGGGTATCTGCCCTCGGTGGCCATGGCGAGGTGCTCGCTCTTGGTGCCCAGCTCCTGCCCCGCTGCCGCGTCCATGAACGGCATCAGGCCGTGCTCGGTCCACTCCCGGTCGATGGCATCCTGGGACGCCTGCGAGATCACCATCAGGTCGGCGTGGGCCCGCGCGCGCTCGAGCACCGGTTTGACCCCGGGGAAGGGCGGAATGCCACAGACCATGTCGGCCACGCGCTCGTTGACCTCGCGGTGCCAGGCCAGGACCCGCGTCAGATCCGCGTCGCCGGTCTGCTCGACCGCGTCGTGCAGGGCCGGACCGCCTAGCCGGGTCTCGCGCTCGAGCCAATCGCGCAGGCCCTGCATCCGCGGCACCGTGAAACCGCGCGCCGTCACCTCGCTCCGGCGTTCAAGCAGATCGAGCGCGATGCGTACCGCGGCGAACCTGTTGGTGCCGCGGGTGGCGCCGTAGAGGTTGACGAACTCCCACACTTCGCGCGCGTAGCGGCTCACCGGTTGGAGCCGGAAATGCTTGATGAACGCCGGGCAGAAGCACTCCTTGTGCTTGATCTCCATCGCGTCGAACACGCAGCCGTCGGAGTCGATGCCGATGAAGCGGTCGTGACGCGGGTGGAAATCGCGCAGGCGGTCGCGGGGGTCGGTCATGAACGCAGCTCCTTCAACGGGCGGCCTGGTCGAGGCGCACCGGCACACGCGCGCTCGGCGTCAGCTCGCCGAGCATGATCGCGGCCGCGGCATGCATGTGTTCGGGCGCACCGGGGTGGAAGATCGTGATCACGGTGTCGAGTTCGTCCTCGATCGCGAACCGGTAGGGCGAATTGCTCAGCACCACCAACGGCTTGCCGCAGCGCGCGAGCAGCTCGCGCACCGCGGCGCCGCCGGGACCGTCTTTGTGGTAATAATAGGCGGTGGTGATGATCGCGTCGCAGGGCTCGTGCTCCAGGCGATAGGCCACCCGTTCGAGATCGGCCGGACCGGGGCGATAGGGCACCTCGACCGCGGCGACGTGTTCCGTGCGCTGCGCGAGCGCCTCCCACAGCAGCCCCGGATGCGAGTAGTGGTTGTTGGCGTGCAGATGGGTCGGGAAGACCTGCTCGACCAGCAGCAGGCGCGCGTCGCGCGCGAGCGGCAGCAGCCCGGAGCGGTCGCGCAGCACCAGCGCGCTACGCTCGGCGATCTCGCGCGCTGCGGCCCGGGTCGTCGGCGCCGCGATCGGATCCTCCGCCGCCGCGGGGTCGACCCGGCCACCGTCTGCGGCCAGGCCCATGTCGTGGCGCATGCGCAGGATCCGCTTGACCGAAGCGTCGATGCGCGACTCGGCGATCCGTCCGGAACGCACCGCGTCGTACAGCCCCTGCCAGACCTCGAGCCGGACCGGACCCTCGTCGCGCAGCAGCACCAGATCGCTACCGGCCTCGACCGTACGGATGCAGGCCTCGACCACGTCCCAGAGCTTGAGCACGCCGCCCATCATCATGTTGTCGGTCTCGACCACGCCGGTGAAACCGAGCTCGCCGCGCAGCAGATCCTCGATCACCGCGCGCGTGGCCGAGGCCGGGGCCTCGTCGACGCCGATGCCCGGATAACGGCTGTGGGCCATCATGATCGCCGGCAGACCGTGGTCGATCAGCGCCTTGAACGGACGGATGTGCAGCTCGCGCAGGGTGGCGGCATCGCAGTCGACCGCCGGCAGGCCGTGATGGGCGTCGGCGGTCGAATCCCCGCGACCGGGGAAGTGCTTGCCGGTGGCCACCAGCCCGGTCGCGGCGAAGCCGCGCAGGGTGGCCAGCGCGTGGGTGATCACCGTCTGCGGGTCGTCGCCGTAGGCACGGGTGCCGACCTCGGGATTGCGCGGGTCGACGTTCACATCGAGCACCGGCGAGTGGATCATGTCGATGCCCACCGCGCGCAGCTGGCGGGCGATGGCGAGCGCACAGCGTTCGGTCAGCGCAGGATCACCGGCGGCGGCATAGGCCATCGGATGCGGGAACAGCCGCTGTCCGATGACGATGTCATCGACCGCGTTGCCCTCCTGATCGCAGGCGCAGTGCAGCGGCACCGGCACCGCGCGCTCGCAGGCCATGGTTCGCAGACGGTTGAGCGTCTCGGCGTACTGCGACGGGGTGCAGGCGATCGGCCGCTGATTGTCGGCATAGTCCCGGCTGGTGCCCGCCGGACGCCGCAGGCTGCGCTGTTTGAACGCCGGCAACTCCACCCCGGGCCCGAGATCCGAAAGCATCGACAGCCCGCGGAACTTGGTCGTCACCCGCAGCCCGCCGATGTGGTACCGGCGGATGAGCTCGACCACATCCGGGGTGACCACCGGCCCGCAGAAGCCGAACACGCACATCTGTCCGATCTTGTGCTCGAGGGCCATTCGCCCCATCAGCTCGTCGACCCACCGCTCGCGCGCACCATCCGCTTCACCCATGACCGCCCTCCGAAAGTGCGATCATGCCGCTGCTGCCGGTCCCGCAAGGTCGGCAAGCGACGTCACGCGGCACTGCCCTGACAATGCGGGGGCGACCAGGCAGCGCACGCCAGACCCAGGACAACGTCACAGACGCTGCCCTGGGCCACATTGCAGGTGCCCGTTGCGGCTTTTGCGCCCGGTCGCCTGTAGGCTGCAGCGGGCGCCCTGGGGGTCAGCCGCGCGTGATCTCGATCTTCCGCGGCTTCATCTCCTTGGCCTTCGGCAGGGTCAGCCGCAAGACACCGTCAGCGACATGTGCGCTGACCTTGTCGCGATCGACTCCGTGACCGAGCGTGAACACGCGTTCGTAGCCCCGCGGCCGGTACTCGCTGTAGCTCGCTTCCCGCTCGACGCCGTGAGAGGCACGGGCGTGGATCTTGAGCTCGTTGCGCTCCAGCTCGACGTCGACGTCCTTCTCGCTCACACCCGGGACGTCGATGCGGATCTCGTAGGCGTCGGCCAGCTCGTAGATGTCGGCGGCGGGCGCCACAGTGGGCAGGTTGGTGGTCTCCATCGTGGTTCTCCTCACTTGTTCTCGATGGCGATACGACGGGGCTTGTCGGCTTCGCGACGGAAGATGTGGACCGTCAACACCCCGTTCTCGTACTTGGCATCCCCGCGCTCGGTATCGGCGGCGAAGGGCAGGCGCACGCTACGGGTGAAGTCGTAGTCATGACGCTCGCGCCGCAGGACCCGGGCGCCCTCGGGGACGCAGGCGGTACGCGTGCCGCGGATGGTCAACATGTCGCCCTCGAGCGAGAGCTCGATGTCCTTCTCGTCCATCCCCGGCAGTTCGGCGGTCAGCACCGCTCCGTTCTCGTCGCTGTAGAGGTTGATCGGCGGGAACTCCGAGCCCATCAGCGACATCCGTGAAGCGGGCCAGTCCCGATCGAGGGTCTCCCAGAAGCGCTCCAGGAGCCCGAAGGGGCCGCGGGAATAGTCCATGTGCACCATGGGATTCTCCTTTCAGTTGATCGTTTCCCGGTTGCACTGGTGCCATGCAGATGGCGTACCAATCGCAGGCGGCTCCGGTGCCAAGTGTAAAGCCAGCGCTGACAAACGCTTGCTGTCGCCTCGCGAATTCACGTCACATTTGCCAGCCACTTTGACACACCAGGGCCGCCGAGGCTGTCTTTTCGGCCGTATTCCGTGGTCGTCCTGACCGCCCATCCGCCCGACTGCTTCTGTCCGGGCGCGATCCAGAGCTCGCGGCTTGTGCGCCGGTCCCATGGCCCACAGTCAGCCGATCGGCGTCGCGCGCAGCGCTGTGCCGATCCCACCCGGAGCCCCACCATGACCGTCCAGCAGCTGCAGGAATACGTCTTCGCCAGCAAGTACAGCCGTTACCAGCCAGACCGCCGCCGGCGCGAGACCTGGCAGGAGGCCACCGCGCGGGTGATCGACATGCACCGCCGCCACTTCGCAGCCAAGGGCATCGATGTCGACGATCTGCTCCCGATGGTCCGCGATGCGATGGAACGACGGCTGGTCCTCGGCTCACAGCGCGCGCTGCAATTCGGCGGCGATCCGGTGCTGCGCAAGAACGCGCGGATCTACAACTGCACCACCTCCTACTGCGACCGGCCACGCTTCTTCCAGGAGGCCCTGTGGCTGCTGCTCTGCGGCTGCGGCGTCGGCTTCTCGGTCCAGTGGCACCACGTCGAACGCCTGCCGGGCATCGAACGCCCACAAGGCGAAGAGACCACTTTCGCCGTCCCCGACACCATCGAAGGCTGGGCCGACGCACTCGGAGCGCTGCTCTCCAGCTATCTCACCAGCGACCAACCCTTCCCCGAACTCGCCGGCAAGTACGTCCGCTTCGACTATTCGCAAATCCGGCCCAAGGGCGCACCGATCGCCTGCAGCACCGGCAAGGCGCCCGGGCCCGAACCGCTCAATCGCAGCATCGAGTTGATCCGCGAACTGCTCGACCGTTGCTGCACCGCCGGACGCACCCGCCTACGCCCGATCGACGCCTACGACGTGCTGATGCACGCCTCCGATGCGGTGCTCTCGGGCGGCGTGCGCCGCAGCGCGACCATCTGCCTGTTCTCGCCCGACGACGAGGAGATGGCCGCCGCCAAGACCGGCAACTGGTTCCGCGAGAATCCCCAGCGGGCGCGCTCGAACAACTCCGCCCTGCTGCTGCGCGACAGCACCGATCGCGATCTGTTCGACCAGCTGATGCGCTCGGTGCGCGAATTCGGCGAACCCGGGTTCGTCTGGGCCGACCACCGCGATGTCACCTACAACCCCTGCGTCGAGATCGGCCTGTGGCCGCAGATCGACGGAATCTCCGGCTGGGCCTTCTGCAACCTGTGCGAAATCAACATGGGCGCGGTCGACACCCCCGAGAAATTCGAGGATGCCGCCCGCGCCGCCGCGGTGCTCGGCACCCTCCAGGCCGACTACACCGACTTCGGTTATCTCGGCGAGGTCAGCGAGCGGATCGCCCGGCGCGAGGCCCTGCTCGGCGTGTCGATGACCGGCATGATGGAACACCCCGACGTCGCCTTCGATCCCGCGCTGCAACGCAAGATGGCGACCGAGGTCCTCGAGATCAACGCCAGCGTGGCTGAACGCATCGGCCTGGCCCCCGCGGCCCGCGCCACCTGCGTCAAGCCGGCCGGAACCACCAGCTGCATCCTCGGCACCTCCTCGGGCATCCACCCCCACCACGCTCGCCGGTATTTCCGCCGGGCCCAGGCCAACGAAGACGAGCCGGTGGTTCGGTACTTCCAACACCACAATCCGGCCGCGGTCGAACGCTCGGTATGGAATCCCAACGCGACCGACGTGGTCATCACCTTCTGCATCGAGGCGCGCGAATCGGCCAAGACCAAGAAGGAGCTCGACGCCGTCGACCTGCTCGAATACGTCAAGCTCACCAAGGAGAACTGGATCGACGCCGGCCGGCGCCCCGAACGTTGTGCCGGCCCCTGGCTCAGCCACAACGTCTCCAACACCATCACCGTGCGCGACGGCGAATGGGATGCGGTCGCCGACTTCATCTACGACAACCGTGATTTCTTCGCCGGCATCTCGCTGCTGCCCGAAGGCGGCGATCTCGACTACCCCCAGGCCCCCTTCGCCGAGGTCTGGACCGCCGACGAGATCGTCGGGCACTACGGCGTGGGCACGATCATGAGCTCGGGGCTGATCGTCGACGGCATGAAGGCCTTCGACGACAACCTCTGGGCCGCCTGTGACTGCGCGCTCGGCCGCGGTGAGGACCTCGACGCACCGATCGACCCGGCGCTGCCCAAGCGCGCCTACGAAGCGCTGCAGATCGTACGCCAGGACAAGAAGGACTGGGTCCGCCGCGCGCGCAAATTCGCCGCAAACTACTTCGATGACGACACGCTCAAGATGACCCGCTGTCTCAAGATGGTCAACAACTGCAAATTGTGGGAAGACCTGCAGCGCGAGTACCGCAACGTCGATTACGCCCAGCTGATCGAGGAGGAGGACAACACCACCGTCGATCAGACCGTGGCTTGCGGCGGCGGCGCCTGCGAGATCATCTGACGTCGACACCGGGCTCCCGCGCCATCGCCGCCGGCCGCGGGCGCCCGGATCGGAGCACCCGCATGCGGGCGCGCCGCGCCCTGCCCGGTCTGGTCATCCTGCTCGCACTCGGTGCCTGCGGCGAGCCGGTCCACGTCGAACGTTTCGGCACGGTCGACCAGGCATACCTCAGCGCGAAAGCACGTCCGGCCACCGATCGCTTCGGTTCAATGGCGGTGGCGCATCCTTCGGATCGCAAGCTCGAACGCCCACGCCTGCTCGGCCCCCGGCTGGTGGCCGGCGATGGCGCCGGTTTCCACGTCGCGCTGCCCGGCGAGCAGCTCGACGGCCGCCCCGAACAACACACCCTGCAGCTGCAGGTCGATGCCCCGGGCCACAGCCGCAGCGACACCATCACCTTCAGCGCGCCGCGCGGGCTGCGCATCGCACAGGCGGCCTACCGCGCGGGCGATCGCGCGGAACCGCCCGATTGGCACCTCACCGGCGACGTCGCGATCGCGCTCAGCGACTGGCCGGATGGCCCGGCCACGGCCCGGCTGTTCGCACGTGACGGCACGGTGCTCGACAGCTGCACCTTCACCATCGACCGCGCGCGTCTGGCGCGGGTGGCCGACCCGGCCGACCGGGCCGAACTGGCGGTGTGGATCGCCGACGCCAACCGCCCCGATCCGATCTGGGGCAAGCTGCCGCGTTGGAGCAATCTCGACCGTGCGCTCGACCGCCCGACCGCGCGTGGCGCGGACTGCGCGGTTTCGTTCTGCGCGCCTACCACAACGCCCAGCTCGAGCGACTGCAACCCTACACCGTCCACATCCCCGGCACCCTCGACCTCGAAGCGCCCTGCCCCCTGCTGATCCACCTCCACGGCTCGGGCGGCGACTACCGCAACCTGGTCAGCGACCGGGTCGCGGGCCAGGACTTCACCACCGCCCCCATGCTGATGGTCGGACCCGGCGCCTTCCGCTATCAGGAATACCGTGGCATGCCGCTGCAGGAGATCCGTGCGATCATCGCCGACGTGAGGATGAAGTACCCGGTCGATCCGGACCGCATCTACATCCAGGGCATCAGCCTCGGCGGCCGTGGCGCGCTCGAGGTCGCGGCCTTGTTGCCCGACACCTTCGCCGGCGTCAGCGCCCACGGCGTCTACGGCGTCCAACGTCAATAATCAGCGGCGCCGTAGGCGTCCGTCTGAATTGCCTTGTTCGGATCTTTTTGTTTACCACAGAGGACACAGAGAGCGCAGAGGAGAGGCTGTTTCATAGTTTGAACCTTTCTATGCCATCTACCAGCTTCTTGACGTTGAAATTGATCAGGAGCCCTGTGTTGATTCCTGATAGCTTCATATAGGTCAAGAGCTGTGCCTGATGAATGCCCATGACCTTCTCGACGGCCTTCAGCTCAAGAACGACTCGAGCGTCAACGATACAGTCAACCCGATAGCCGCAGTCGAGATGCAGCTCTTTGTAGGTCACTGGCATCGGACACTCAAGTCGGAAGGGAAGACTTGCTAGGCGAAGCTCATACGCCAGGCACTGTTGATAAGCAGATTCGAGCAATCCTGGACCAAGAGTCCGATGAACTTCTATGGCACAGCCGATCACTGCTCGAGTTAAGGGGTCCTGCTCTGCCATTCTGCCTCTGCGCTCTCTGTGTCCTCTGTGGTTTTTTGAATCCGAACGTTCAAGGTAACTGACGCCGCGAAGCGGCGTCCAGTTCACCGCCTTGTTCGATCGTAACTACTCAGGCCTATTTCTGTGCTCTCATAAACCACAGAGAACACAGAGA
>CAZTGE010000171.1:0-8093 GCA_964612995.1 uncultured candidatus Brocadiaceae bacterium
CGCAGGCCCCACCGGGGCCTGCTATCGCTTCGCGATGCCGGCTCCGCCCCCCACGCGCCTCGGTCGTCGCTCGCCAGCTGCGCTTTTTGCAGAGGGGGCGCTGCCCCCTCGCGGCTTCGCCGCACCCCAGCTTCCTCGCTGGCGCTCGTCGCGCTCCGCCGGCCGCAGGCCCCACCGGGGCCTGCTATCGCTGCGCGATGCCGGCTCCGCCCCCCACGCGCCTCGGTCGTCGCTCGCCAGCTACGCTGGCGTTTTCGGCGGCCCTGCGGACCTTTTTCGCCGAAAAACGTTCCTCGGTCGGCCGGTCGCCCGGCCTGGCCTGGCCTGGCCTGGCCGGGCCGGGCCGGGCTCCGGACGCTGCGGGTGGACGGCTTTCGTCCTTTGAGCCATCCTCAGACCTGAGGTTTTTTGCAGGTTCCTCGATGATTTGCGTGGGCGGCGAGAAGCGAGAAGCGAGAAGCGAGAAGCGAGAAGCAGACCACGTCCCGCCAGCCAGCCGCATGATCAAGCGGCTCAACGTGCCACGACCCCGGACCGTGACGGCGACCGGGGTCGAACGGTGCCGGGGCCGCGAAGGGCTACTCCTCGGCGAGTTCCTGGGTGAACGAGTAGGTCCCGGTCTCCAGGTCCATGGTTCCGGTGAAGCTGTGGCCACCGGCCGCGACGTGGAGCACCCCATCCTTCCACCCGAGCGAGATCGGCGCGGTGCCGCCATCGGCTGGCCGCCACAGCGCACGATGCTGTGCCAGGTCGTGTTCCTCGCCGTCACGCCACACGCGCAGTGCGTCGCTCCACTGCAGGGCCACGCTCGACCCGGTGGCACCGGTGTAGCCCGCCTTGCCCTGCGCGAGCTCGCTCAAGTCGAGGCCATCGGCCGCGAGCACCGCCTGCTTGAACGCCGCGTAATCCGCATGGATCCCCTCCTCGCCGAGTTCGATCACGTAGCCGCACAGACCCGACTCGGTCGCATCACCGGCGAGCACCGGGCCGGGCAGCCCGCCGCTCTTGGATTTGAAGCGACCGGCGCGACCCTTGTCGAGGCCGCTGAACGAGGCGTTGATCCCGCGCACCGCGGCCCAGGTCTGCGGAAATTTCAGGAAGGTCACATCGCCAGCCTGTTCCACCTCCACGGCCGCAGGCAACAGGAAGTTGAACGCGCCCATGCCCTTGTGCGGGCGATGCAGACACAGCAGCAGGTTGCCGTTCTGGGCGAAGCGATCGTCACGCGAGCGGTTGGTACACAGGTTGCCCTTCTTCTGCGACGAGGGGATGAAATAGGCCGCGGCGCCCTCGCCGTCATCGATCAGGATCTTGCAGCCGTTGACGTCGTACTGGCCACCCTCGAGCAGCGAGCCCATCTGGCAGGTCTCTGCGATCCAGGTGGTCTCGTGGTATTTCGGTGCGCGGTCGTTGCCCGGCAGGAAATACTGATAATGCGGGTGGCTAGCGAAGATCTCGACCGGCCTGCCGAAGCCCTTGCGAGCCAATGCCACCACCGCCGCCGGCGGGCGGTAGGCCGAGGTCGCGTAGTGCGCGATGTCATTCTCCGGCGGCGTGGTGCGGCCCTCTGGCGCGAGGTAGAAATCGATCATCGAGGCCGGTCCGGGATGTGGAATCATCGTCCCGTAGTCGCGGCAGTTGGGTCCGGCGAAGCTCTCGTCGAAGTACTTGATCGCGGCCGATGACATGACGAAGTCGAGGATGGCCTTGGCCAGCAAACGCGCCTCTTCGTCCTTGGCGAAATCGTAGAGGTTGAGGTAGGCCGAGGCGGTGTGCGACAGGTACGCCGGGCTGTCCCACTCGCCGTTGCCGATGCTCAGGAATTTCCTGGCGGTGAACCGGATCCGCTCTTTGAACACCTTGCGTACCAGCTCGGAACCGGTCTCCTCTGCCATGAGGTAGACCGAGACCTCGCGCATCGCACGCAGGTTGTCGGTGTTGCGCCAGTCCACGACACCGCCGCGGGTCTTGGGCGACCAATCCGAACCCACCGGCCCGGTGCCTCGGCCGAATTGCGGATGGGGTCGCAGGTTCGTCCGCCGGTCGTACTCCTCGTAGATCATCCAATCGCCGGCACAGAGGGTCTTCCACCAGATCATCCACTCTTCCGGCGTACCCGGCTGCTCACCGCCGAGCGCGGCGGCGTTGGCGCGGATGAAGTCGGCGAACTTCTGCTTCAGGTGCGCCTGATGCGCCTGGGGGTCGGCCTCGTACTCGGCCTGGGCCGCGGCGGCCAGCGCCTCGAGTCCGTCCTCGTCGCGCCACATCTGCTCCATCGCCGCGGTGGCGTAAGCCGCGACCTCGGGATCGCTGGAACCGGCGAGCAACACCAGCTCCGTGTTCGGCCGCGGGTCGGTGGCGGCCCAGGCGGTTCCGCCTGCCTGCATCCGCTGGCGATAGGCCGCGTCGAGATACTGACCGAAGAAGAAGTACTTGCGCATCTGCCCCTTGAGCGTGAAGCACCAGTAATAGTCGATCCCTTCGGTGTGTTGATGATTGCGCGCCATGGCGTCCTCGGCCTGGAGCGCAGCGATCGCCGCGTCGCGATCACCGGCGCAGAAGGCGAGCATGGTCGGCGGATAGCCCTGCTTCTCGTTCTCCAGCGCGGTGTTCACTCCCGACTTGCCGACGTACTGGCGAATGAAGCGGTCGCGGTGGCTGCGGAAGCGCTGCTCCATCTCCTCGGGCCAGGGATTGCGCAGATGCTCCGGCGTCTCCACGGGTACGGTGACGATCCGCCCCTCGTCGTCCTCGATCACCCGCTCCTCAGACCCGGCGGCGGGGAGGGCGCTCATGGCGCCGACGATCAACAGACTGGAAATGGCAACGATACGGCTGGACATGGACCTCTCCCTTGAAACTGGCTGCACCCAGTGTCGGCCCCGGCAGCAGGTGGCAAGTGACCGGAAATCCCACAGCGGCGGGGCGTACAACGCGCTACGGCGCCCGTTCCCCGCAACGCGGCGTGCGCCGCGTTGCGACCTCCGTCGCTCAACGGGTGGCGAAGCGGTAGAACAGCAAGCCGGTGAGGATCTTCGGTGCGAAGAAGGTGCTCTTCTCAGGCATCACGATCTCGGGATCACGCAGACCCGCATCGGCCACCGCCATCAGCTCCTCGATCTCCACCGGAGCCAGGGCCACTGCGAGGTCGTAATCGTCGGCGTCGACCCGCGCGCGCATGGTCGGCAGTTCATATTCTGCGTAGTAGTCGAAGTGGGCCGGATCCATGATCATCTCGTGTGAGAGGCCGAGCGTCGGATACAGCTCGCGCTCGAGAATCGAACAGTCGAGACGGCCGACCACGTCGTCTGGGACCCGCTGCGCCGGCAACAGGTAGCTCTTTCCACCGCTGTAGAGCGCGAAATGGTGTTTGGGCGGGGTGGCGAAACGCTCCGTCGGCTGCAGATCGAGCTGCGGGGCGATCGCCGCGAAGGGCTGTACGCCGTTGATCACCCGATTGTAGGCGAGGATCCCGGCGCCATCGGTGATGTAGGCGAGGGCGTGGGTCTGCCCGCCGCGCAGGGCGGCGTGATACCGGTGGTGACCATCGGCGATGTACAGAGGCAGATCGGCGACGGCCGCGGCCAGCGTGGTGCCGCTCACGCTCTCGGCCGGCACGCGCCACACGCGGTTCTCGATCCCATGCAGGTCGGTCGCTGCCGCGAAGTCGCTGGTGAAATGATAGGTCGGCGCCCCGGCCATGACCGTGGCGCAGGTCTGGGCCAACGCGGCACGGGTGAGCAGGAAGACCGGCCCGGTGTTGAGGCCGGTTGCCCGGGCAAGGGCGATGCGGCCCTGGACCTTGTCATCGAAGGTCTTCTCGTGGCGGATGATCTCGCCCTGCGCGTAATCGCTGACCGCCACCGCGGCGAAGAACCCGATCCGGCTGCCGCCGTCCCAGCGTTGTTCGTAAACGTAATAACAGGGCTCGGGATCGTCGATCAGCGCCCCCGTTGCCTCCAGGCGTGCCACCGCTGCGGCCGGGTCCTCGCCGAGCACCACGTGATAGACCGATTCCGGCCGCTCTTGCAGCAGCTGTTCCAACGGCGTGCCGCGCTTGACCACGTCGTAGGGAGGCGCGGTGACCGTCGCCGCCCGCTCGGGCGCAGGACGGAGTCCGACGAGTCCGGCGATGGCGACCATGGGCTGACCCCCTTCCTCAGGCGGCGGAGGGTAGCGTCGCTGGCGATGCTGGCCACCGGCTTCTGCCGGAGGGAACCCGGCGGCCGGCCCTGCCGCAGCGCGCGACCGGCTCGCCGACCGCTGTTTGCTGCGACGCGTCAGCTCTGACGAGGCCCTCAGAGGTCGCAGTGAAGCGTTCGCACGCCACAAATCGTGAATGGCGGGTCGGCCGACCGAGGGTGGTTTTCGCCGGAAATGGGCCGCAGGGCGGAAGCGGTATCGCGAAGCGATAGCAGGCCCCAGTGGGGCCTGCGGCCGGTAGAGCGCGACGAGCGACAGCGAGGAAGCCGGGGCCGGAGGGACGGCGAGAACGCGACCGCAGGCCGCGAACCCTGCCCGAGGCCGTGGGGGTACGCGGCGAAGCCGCGAGGGGGCAGCGCCCCCTGTGAGGGAAGCCTCAGCTCTCGTCGCCCAGGGTCACGCGCTCGACCTCTTCGATCGAGGTCACGCCGCGCATGGCCTGGAGCAGCCCGGCCCGGCGCAGGGTGATCATCCCGTTGCGCACGGCGATCTCGCGCAGCTCGAGGTTGCTCTTGCCGCCGATGATGCCCATGCGCAGTTCGTTGCTCATCTCCAGCGCTTCGACCAGGGCGAAACGGCCCTTGTAGCCGCCTTTGCACAGGCTGCAGCCGACCGGCTCGTAGAGCTCGAGGCCGGCCTCGACCTCCTCCTCGGTGAAGCCGAGCCCGATCAGGTGCGATTTCTCCGGCAGGGCGTCGGACTCCATCTGTTTCTTGCACGACTGACACAGACGGCGACCAAGACGCTGGGCGAGGATCGCGAGCACGGTGTTCGCGACGAGGAAGGGCTCGATGCCCATGTCGATCAGACGGTTGATGGTCGAAGGGGCATCGTTGGTATGCAGGGTGCTGAGCACCAGGTGGCCGGTGAGCGCGGCTTTGACCGCGATCTGCACCGTCTCCGTATCGCGGATCTCGCCGATCATGATCGTGTCGGGGTCCTGACGCAGCAGAGCACGCAGCGCGGCGGCGAAGGTCATGCCGCGCTTGGCGTTGACGTGGACCTGGTTGAGGCCCTCGATCTCGTATTCGACCGGTTCCTCCACCGTCGATACGTTGTCCTCGATGGTCATCACCGATTGCAGGCAGGAGTAGAGCGTGGTCGACTTGCCAGAGCCGGTGGGGCCGGTGACCAGCAGCATGCCATAGGGCGAGTTGATCGCACGGTTGACGATCTTGAGATTGTGCGGCTCGAAATTGAGCGACTCCAGGCTGCCGGCGAGGTTGCCCTTGTCGAGCAGACGCATGACCACTTTTTCGCCGTGGACGGTGGGCAGCGAGTTGACACGGAAGTCGATCGCCCGACCAGCGTACTTCATCTGGAAACGGCCGTCTTGGGGTTTGGCCTTCTCTGCGATGTTCATGGTATCGGTCATGATCTTGATGCGCGAGACCATCGCCGACTCCATCTTCTTCGGCGCGTCCATGATCTCCTGCAACACACCGTCAACACGCAGCCGCACCCGCACCCTGCGTTCGAACGGCTCGATATGGATGTCGGACGCGCCACTCTGGATCGCCTGGGCGATGACCATGTTGACCAACTTGACCGCCGGGGAGTCCTTGCCGTCGCCCGAAAGCAGGTCGTCGCCCGCGTCATCGGCATCGCCATCCTTGGCGTCCTGATGCAACAAGTCGCCGTCGTCCTGCAGACCGTCGATGAAGCTTTCCAGCGCCTTCTGCTGGGCATTGTAGCTGACCTCGATCGCCTTGCCGATGGCCCGCTCGCTGCTGACCACCGGCAGCACCTTCTTGCCCACCTGGAGTTTGACGTCGTCGAGCGAGATGACGTCGTAGGGGTCCATCACCGCCAGGGTCAGATAATCGCCGCAGATCGCCAGGGGCATGACCATGAAGCGCTTGGCGTAGGTCTCGCTGATCGGATCGTCACCGCCGTTGAGTTCACGCAGGCGCTCCACGTCGATGGTGAGCTTGTCCAGGTCGAGGGTCGGCAGGCCGCAATCTTCGCTGACCAGACCGAGCAGGGTCATCTCGTCGAGGAAGTCCTCTTCGACCACCATGCTGGCCAACGACTTGGATTCGGTCGTGGAACGTTCGATCAGCCCCGTCATCTCCCGGGCGCCGATGAGTTCGTGGCGGCGCAGCAGGGCAGAGACCTTGCGATTGAAACCGGCGACGTTGGGCATGTCGTGCCCCCCTCTACATTCCGAACTTCTCGAGCACCGCGTTGATCTCGCTCATCCGCGTCAGGAAGACCTGCACGGTGCAACCGGTCTGGTCCTCCATCTCCTGGAGCAGTTGCTCCGAGAGCAGGCCTGCAATGGCCACCACCAGCACCGAACCGATCGAGTCCAGCGGCACGAACTGGAACCGGCGCATCATCGCCGGATCAAAGATCTCCAGCAGTTCCTGGCTGATCTGGTACTGGCTCGGCTCGATGTAGGGCAGGCCGAACTGGTCGACCAGAGTGGAGAGGATCTTGACCTCGGTGATCAATCCCTGCTGCACCAGGGCCTCGCCGAAGAGTACGCCCTGTTGATGCTGCAACCGCAAGGCATCCTGGATCTGCGCCTCCGTGAGCAGGCCCTTCTCCAGCAGGATCTCGCCGAGCTTCTTGCGGGTCAGCCGGCTGAGACTGACCATCAGGCGACCTCGCGCTTGAAGGTCCGCTTGAGGTCCTCGGGATCCTGGGTGTAGTGCAGCGCGTCATCCCAGGTGATCAGACTGCGTTTGTAGAGTTCGTAGAGGCTCTGGTTCATCGTCCGCATGCCCAGCCTGGCCCCGGTCTGGATGTGCGACATGATCTGGTGGCACTTGTCCTCGCGGATCAGCGAGCGGATCGCCGAGTTCGGCGTCATCACCTCCTGGCACATCGCCCGGCCGCGGCCATCCTGCATCGGCACGAGCTGCTGGCACATCACCCCCTCGAGCACGAAGGAGAGCTGGGTCCGGATCTGCGACTGCTGATGCGCGGGAAAGACGTCGATGATGCGGTTGATGGTCTGGACGCAGTCCGAAGTGTGCAGCGTGGCGAAGGTCAGGTGGCCGGTCTCGGCCAGGGTCAGTCCGGCCTCGATCGTCTCCATGTCACGCATCTCACCGATGAGCACGATGTCCGGGTCCTGTCGCAGGACACGACGCAGGGCTTCATGGAAACCGCCGGTGTCGGACCCCACCTCGCGCTGATTGACCAGGCAACTCTTGTTGCGATGGACGAACTCGATCGGGTCCTCGATGGTGATGATGTGGTCCTGCCGCGTCTGGTTGCAGAAGTCGATCATCGAGGCCAGCGAGGTCGACTTGCCCGAACCGGTGGCGCCGGTGACCAGCACCAGTCCCTTGCGCATGTTGCACAACCGTTCGCACACCCGGCGGTCGAGCCCCAGCTGATCGAAGTTCTTGACCTCGTAGGGGATGGTCCGCAACACCGAGCCGATGGCCCCGCGCTGATAGAACACGTTGACGCGGAAACGCCCGACGCCCGCCACGCCAAAGCTCATGTCGAGCTCCTGCTCCTGTTCGAAGCGAGCGATCTGCTGCGAATCGAGCACCGAATAGACCAGCTTCTGGGTATGCTCGGGCGCGAGCATGTCGACCTGGGCCATCTCCACCAGTTTGCCGTCGACCCTGATCCGGGGCGGTGACCCGGCAGCGATGTGCAGGTCGCTACCGCCACGCTCGACCATCGTGCGCAGCAGTTCTTCGAGTGTGACCATGGTCGGCTCCTCAAGGCGATGGACTGCCCATTGTTCCCAGCCGCCAGCGACAAGGCAAGGGGAGACCGCGAGCAGGAGCACGGTTCCCCATCGCTGCGTCACCCGGTGGGGCCTTCTTTCTTCAGAGGGGGCGCTGCCCCCTCGCGGCTTCGCCGCATACCCCCACGCGCCTCGGTCGTCGCTCGCCAGCTGCGCTTTTTGCAGAGGGGGCGCT